>CBFGTW010000126.1:0-13012 GCA_965651855.1 uncultured Verrucomicrobiales bacterium | reverse complement strand
CCTCAACTCTCGAGATCTTCCTCAAGCTCAGGAATCCAAAATGAGGGAGCCCTGGATCGGCCATGTCACGTGATTGCGTAATATCGCCCGCGGCGGAAATCTGGAAGGATCGGATCGTTAGCAAGCAGTTGCTTTCCCCTCCTCACTCCTGCGGAGGGTTCCCCCCAGACACATCCCCCCATGAAAACGATCCTATCAGGCACCTCGAGTGCTTCCGACAAAGCCGATGCCGACCGTCTCGCGGACTTCGTCTTGTTCACGCAGCGCAGCTGCATCCTGAACCTCGCGAAGGAGCTGAACCGCGGCAACCTGTCGTATTCCCAGTTCTTCCTGCTGACCTATCTGGCCAGCGAGGAATATCTGACGATGACCGACATCGCGAAAAAGATGGGACACTCCACTGCGGCTGCAACCGGTTTGGTCGACCGCATCGAGAGCCTGGGCTATGTGGAACGTGCCCATGCGTCCGAAGACCGGCGGAAAATCATGGTGCGCATCACCTCACGGGGGATGGAGCTTGTCTCGCACATGCGGAAAGCGATCGCGACCGATCTGGCCGGCATCTTGTCGTCGATGGACGAAGAGTCGGCGGAAACGGCGGATCCGACACCAGGCGGGATCTCTCCAACGCTGGCCGCGTAATCGGGCCGAGGCCGCCGAAGCGACGACACGCGCGCGGACGATGGCGACCCGTGTCTTCTTCAGGAGGACTGACCCGAGGCGGTGGCGGGTGATCGAGGCGCAGTGGAGCGGGATTACCCGATGAACTGAGGCCCGGCGATGCCGCGGCGACGCCTCAGGGGCCTGGGGAAAGCTGCTGCTGATCTTCCGGCGGAAGGCTCCGGAGCCATGCCGCGGCTTGTGCGGGGTGCTCCTTTTCCCACGCTTGCTGCACGCGCTTGAGTTGCCGGAGGCGCAGCTCCGGGTCTTCGATCGCGACGACCAAGGCCGCGGCGTCCGCGTGATCGCGCTCATCGACCCTGCTTTCCGCGACACCCCGGCGGAACTCATCCCGCATCGCCGGCGACGGAAGATCTTCAAGCCAGCGGATCGCTCCCGCGGCGTCGCGACCATGCCAAGTGTTGAAACCGCCCACGATCACATCGGAAATCTCCGTGGGGCTGCGCGCGGCCCAATATTCCATGGCTGCCGGCGGGTCGTCCCTCGACCAATGCATGAGCGCTGTCTCGGTGGCGAAGGTCTTGTCCGAAGGAGTCATCGATTGTTCCTCGATGAACTGGAGTGCCTCCTCCGGCGACGTCCGGGCAACGGCGGCGACTACGCCCAGGAGAACCCGGGTTTTCAGGCTTTCGCTTCCGGACTCGTCCGCCAGGCGCAGCAGCTCCGCGCGTTGCTGCGGATCTTCTCCTATTTGGATGGAAAGCGTGGAAAGTACGGAGTCGCGGCTTCGGGGGTCGAGCTTGGGAAGAAGTGCGGTGATGTCGGAGACGTTGCTGGTGCCGACTTCCCGCACATATCTTTCCTTCAAAAGCCTCGCCTCATGCTCCCAGCCGGCGGGTGTGGCGCCATCATGGAACCAGCGCTCCGCCCCCTGCGGATCCCGGAGGATCCAGTCGGTGAGGATTCCCGCGCGCATCCCGGCGCGGCTGCGCAAGGAGGCGAGCGAAGCCCCGGCCGGATCCTTGAGCGCCCACTGGTTCATGATCTCGCGCACCAGCGTGTCGCGATAATCGGAGGTTTCGCTGTCGCGCACCACCGGCGTGGGGAACTGTTCCGCGAACTGCCGCAGCTCGTCCGCTGTCAGGGTCTCCAGCACCTGTGCGGCGCGCTGGCGGAGTTTCCAATCATGCCTTGCCGCCGGGCTGGCCGCGAAGTCCCGAACCAGACGTTTCATCGCCGCTTGCAGTTCCTCCGGCTTCCGCGTTCTTTCGAGTGGAAGATCCTGCGCTTCCGTTCGCTCCAGGTCCGGTCCGACGTGCGGATGAACGTCCGTGGCACTCTCGGCGACTGGAGTTGAAGCGCCTGATTTTGCGGCCAGGCCGTATCCGACGGCCGCGGCCAACATGCAGGCACCAACGAGTAAAAGCGTTTGGCGCGGGTTCACGGCTCACCTCCTTGCTCGATCCGGTCGCTGGCGAATTTCGGCGCCGATTGGAGCCATTTGTCCGCCGCCACCGGATCCGCGGCCTTCCAAGCGTCCCACTGGTCCACGAGAGCTTCGCCATCGGCCGCCTTGTAGGCTGGCCCGTTTTGGGAGAAGTTCATCGTAAGGTACCCCATCAAAAGTTGATGATTTCCCTGTCTCCGCCACTCCGGCTGTTGTTCGGAGAACCATCGCCGGGCTTCGTTGCCCTCGGGATGATGTTCGCTGTAGCCCAGCCACTCGTAGTAGCCTTCCAGCCACGCCTGCCCGCCGACGTCCAGCCCGTTGCGCACGGCCCAAGGGAGTGCCTCGAAGGCTCTCACACGGAGGTGTTGTTCCAGCACGTGATCGCGCGCCTCGGGCAGGCCTTCTTCCGCGAGTAATGCCATCGCGCCCTGGAAATCCTCCTCCGCCCAAGCCGTGAAGAGCTTCTTGGATACCTCGCTCCGGAGGAGTCCGGCATCCTTCAATGCCGCCATGAATGCTTCGCGCTGTTCCCGGTCTTTCGCGGCCTCGCTGGCGTAGACCGCCACCAGCTTCGGATCCTGGTCGAGATGTTTTAGAGCGATCTCCGGCGTCCACGGGCGAACCCGCATGAGCCCCGCCAGACGTTCGGTGGCCGGATCACCTTGCGCGGCCTGCCACGCCGCGTCCGGGTCATCGTTCATCCAAGCGCAAAGCACGCTGGACATCATCGCGTTGCTCATCCGCTCATCGGCCGCCGAGAGGGCGTGCGCCAAGGCTGCCTGAGGATCGAATCCCGCCCAATGATGATACAGCGCCCCAGCCACATCCCAATCCGGCAAATCCACGGCGGCGAGGCGCTCGAGGGCCTCGGGAATCTGCTGCGGACCGATCTTCGACACCACGCTCCAGATCCGGCGGCGCTCGATCTTTCCTTCAACCAGCCGCTGGAAGTTCAGGATCGGATCTTCCCGGACCGCTCTTTCGGCGGAAGTGTGTGGAGACTTGCCACGGACGGAGGAGCCGTCGGGGGATGGCTCTCGCGAAGGTTCCGGGTTCCGGCTCCCGGCAGCGTAGCCGACCAAGCCGGCTCCGAAGACCCACACGCAGGCGATCGGCATTTTCATCCCCATCTTCACCGGATGAAGAGGAAACCGGTCATGGCGGCGGCCGCCAAGAGGAAAATGGAGTGGAACGGAGTCCGGAGTTGAGCCGAAAGCCGGGGCATTGTTTGGGGTGCCGGCAACCTCTCACGTCGGATCACTCTCCACCGGATGTCACGACGCTGCTACCGTCGAATTCCAGCGGACCCTCCATTTTCATGCTCATCTTGATTCCAGGTTGTGGCTCGAGTTCGCCGAACATCTCCATCTTTCCCGTGAGCCTGTTCTGAAGGTCCACGCGGTGCTCCAGCGACCGGAGGACCACAAAATCCCCGCTCAGCCGCATCTTCATCCCGTCCGGTCCGTCGTCCTCGAGCCGGCCGGTCAGATCCAATGTGCCCGTCAGCTTCGCGCAGCGCTCTCCTTGGAAATCCTCGACCGCCTCGAACTTGATCTTCATCGATCCCTCCGCGTCTTTGATTCCCAGCAGGTCGCTGTCGGAACTCACCCACTCGTCGCCCACCTTGCGGGGCACGGTTCCATAGACCTTCACATCCGATTGGTTCTGCATTTGGTCCGCGATCTTCGTGAGTTCCTTCTCCATCTCCATTGTCGCCTCGCCGGCTTCGAGCGTGGCGGTCCATGAGCCGTTCTCATCCATTTCCGCGATGACGGCGAGACCTTGCAGCGGATTCAAGGTTTCCTTTGCCGGTTGCTCGGCACCCATCATGGTGGATTGCTGCGTCTTTCTCTCCTCGATGATGGTGTGGCGATACCTTCGTTCGCCAACGGCTTCCACTTTCTTCTTGGAGGTTTCCCTGATGGAGAGCGTTCCATCCATCTCCTGGTCGGGCAGGTGGACGGAAACGCTTCCATCTTCCATGGTTATGTTCAGGTCGGAAATGATCACCTGGCCGACCGGCATCACGTCCCCCTCCCTCGCGAGGATGAAGCTTTCCTCCTTGGCGGCGATACCGGTTGTGTCCCCAACAGTGGCGTTCTCATTGCAACCCGTGGCTGCGAGAAACCCAGCCAGCGCCATAACATGCATCTTCATGGCGTGATGAAACTAGGGCAACCCGTGGTGCACAAGCGGGAAAGCGTCCGATCGGCACGGAGCCTCGGCCGGCAGCTACGGCAGCCTCCGGGAGAGGTGCCGATCCCAGTGGCCGATCAAGGCCGCGAGCGAGGCGAAATCTCCCTAACAATGTCTCGCCTTCCGCGTCGTTTTCCGGCAGACGGTCGGGAGCCGCACATGAACAGGCAGCAGTACAACCAGCTCGTATCGCAGATAGAGTCCAGATACCAAGGTCGGCCGCGGGCCTTGCTGAGAAGAGCGCTGCTCTATGTCTGGCTGAGCTACAGCTACTTGGCGCTGGTGATCTTGTTCTCGTCTTTGTCGCTGGCGGCATTGGTCGCGCTTGTTGTACTGAAACCCAACCTCGCGGTGGTGAAGCTGGGTCTGGTCCTGGGCGGAATTTTCGGCGCGCTGTTGGTCTCCATCGTGCGGGCCTGTGGGTGAAGATGGAGGCTCCGGTAGGTCTCACTCTCCGGCGCGAGGAGGTGCCGGCCCTGTTCGAGCTGTTGGATCAATTGCGGACCGAGGTGGCGCCCATGCGGTTCCACACCGTCCTGGTGACAAGGGAATTCAATGCCGCTGTGGCCCAGGTGCCCCGGCTCGGCGTGTTCGGTTGGTTTCGCAGCTATCTGCTGCTCGGCTTGCCACTGATGCAGTCGGTGGATGCCGAGGAGTTCAAGGCGGTTCTCGCCCATGAGTTCGCGCATCTCTCCAACCGCGACGGTGGTTCGGGATCCTGGGTGTATCGGATCCGCAGGAGTTGGGAGCAGATGATCGGGAACGTCGAGCGAAACGGGGGGCGCGGGTCGTTCGCGCTGCGCCCGTTCGTTTCCTGGTTCTGGCCGCGCTTCAACGCCCACGCGTTCGTGCTTTCGCGGCTGCAGGAGTACCGGGCGGACGAAACGGGAGGGCGGTTTGCGGGAAAGGAGACGATGGGCCGGGCGTTGACGAGGATCGCGCTGCGCGGGCGGTGGATGCAGCAGGATTTCTGGCCGCCGGTGATGCGGCGGGTAAATGACCGTCCCGAAGCACCTGAGCGGATTTATCAGGAGATCGGGGATGCGGCGAAGGTGCCGCTCGATCCCACGAAGGCCCGGCGGTGGCTGGAGGAGGCGCTCCGCCGTCCGACGGACCACTCCGACACCCACCCCTCCCTGCTGGATCGGCTGCGGGCGCTTGGAATCGCGCCATCGGGCGGAGCAGTACCGGCAGAGCCGCCCGTGCCCGGACGCACGGCGGCGGATGTGTTTCTCGGCGATCGTCTGCCGGGGATCGTGGCCTCATTGAGCGGGACGTGGCGGCAGGAGCTTTCGCCCGCATGGGCAGCGCGGCATGAAGAGGTGAGGCAGATCCGGGCCGGCCTGGTGCCGGAAGAGGAAGTGCGGACACTGGATGATGCCTGGAAGTGGGCCGCAGCCATGATCGATCTCGAGGACGACGAGGCGGCGATGCCGTGGATCGCGCGCGTTCTGGCGATGGACTCGCGCCATGTCGGCGCGCGTTTCGTTTCCGGGAGGCATCTGCTCGCGCAGGGTGACGCGCGGGGAGTGGGCGTGATCGAGGAGGTGATGTTCGAGGAGCGGAGCCTGGCGATGCCGGCCCTGGGGCTTTTGCATGACTTCCATTCCGCGGCGGGAAACATCGGGATGCTCGAGGAGCTGACACGCCGAGCCGACGCGCTGGACGACTTTTTTCAACTCGTCGATCAAGAACGTGAAGGCGTGTCGAAGTCGGACACGCTGTTGCCGCACTCGCTTCCCGAAGACTCGCTCGTGGAGCTGGCGGGGATTTTCGAGTCGGAAGGGGACATCGCGCGCGTGCAGGCCGTCAGGAAGGACGTGCGGCACCTCCCCCAGACGCCGATGCACGTCTTCAGCGTGACGGTGAAGGCACCCGCATTCTCACTCCGCTCGGCGAACGCGGATCAGGAACTCGTGGCGAGGTTGATCGGGCGGCTTCCGGTGGAGGGAACCTCGTTTGTTTTCATCCATGGGAAGGACATGAAGTGGCTGGGCAAACGGATGTCGGAAATTCCGGATTCCCTCATCTACGAGAAGGCCAAGGCGCGGCCGCACGCTGCTTGAAGTGGCTGTGCGGGAGAAGCCCCCCGAACGGCCGCCTGCTGTCCTCGCCCGCGGCGCCGCGCTCGGGTGAGGCAACGCCGGCTCGGATATGATCGCCGCGCGAGAGGAGTCCTTTCGCGGCGCTGGCGGGATCTCAGAACAGACCGAGAAACTTCTCCGGTGTCTCGGCGGTGCGGATCATCTCGCGCTTGTAGCCGGCGGGCACGTCGGAGTTCTGGATGGAGGATCTGCGGATCGAGGGATAGAAGTTCGAGATCCGGCGTGCGTCCTCTTGGAAGTCGTCGGTGATGAAGACAAATGCGTCTCCGGGCACGCGCATGCCGAGGATATTCTTGCCGTAAATGGAAACCGGACGGATGCGTCCGACATAGGTCGCTTCCCCCGGCCGCACCTGGAAGGGCACGTCGATCGGCAGGCGGTTTGTGAAAGTCACTCCTGCGGTCACGGCTTGATCCTGGATGATCCATCCGGTGATGGAGTAGTTCCCGGCCGGCACCGGCACGGCGACGACCTCACTGGCGCGTTCCTTGCCAGGGAAATTGGGATTGCCGTCGGGCGGCACCACGCGGGGCGTGAGGATAGCCAGCTCGCCCGATTGCGCGTGTTTGGCGCGGACCGAAGCGACTCCCGAGCCCCTGACGGATTTGCCCGCGCGGTCGAACGACTCGGCCGAAAACGTGGCTACGATCCATCCCTCGCCGGGCTTGGGATTTCCGGCTGCTTCCGGAATGAGGGGATACCGCACGGTGGTGCAGGAAGAAATGGCGGCAGCCAAGGAGAGCACGGACAGCGCGACGCGAAAACGGGTCAACAGAGAGCGGACAAAGTGGGATGACGGGTGCGGGAGCGGCATGGCGCGGAGTTAGGGAAGCGGTGCATGACTTGTCACGGCAAATCCCATGTGTCTCCGGATTTTCACAATCTCTCATATTCCATGGCCGACGGTCGCAATGGCCTCCTCAGACAAACCACCGGCGGACCATGGGTGGGAGGGATGGATCCTCCGCAGGTCCGATCTGGGTGAATTGCTCCCTCGACCGAAGGACAGAGTTCAGCCAGCGTTCCCGCGGGCGGCGATTTCCGGATGGCGGGCCAGCCACTCGCTCCGGCCACGAGTCCCAGCAGCGGGCCGCTCGCCGACTACGCGCTCGGCGAAGCTCCCGGTGTTCCGGGTCCGGGCGATCCACGCCGAGCGGGAGCGCCGGGGCATCGCGCCACGTGGCTCCAGGTCGTGCGCCCCATGAGTGGATGCCTGAGGATGTCCGGCTGCGCGGAACCATGACTGACGCTGCGTCGCCGGGAGATTGGGAATTTCCGAGCTGCAGGTCGTTACGGAGCGCCGGCGGCGAAAGATTCGGCGGGCCAGGACCCGCATGAAGCGGCGTGAAGGCTTGTCCGGGCACCACGCGGTGCTCGGCGTCAAGGCGGACGCCATGATCGCCGTGGAACTCGGTCTCACGGCGCCGTTGGTAGCCGGGCGCAGGCAAGGGCTGGGGATTCCAGGCGACGCGGATCGGGATTGACCAAAGGCGGCAATGTTCCGCGGAACCGAGGAGGTCTGGACGTCGGAAGCGATCGGCAAGTTGGGCAGCGGAGCGCGGCGCAAGGAGCCGGGAATTCCGCGCCGCCATGAAAGACAGAGCCGCATGACGTCCGGAGAGCCGCCCCAGGGCGCATGACGAAGGGCCGGAGCCGCCGGGCTTGGGCGACTGGGTGAATATATGGTCCTTGCGCTCCGGATTGGATTCATCTAACAAGCTCGCGATGTCTCCATTGTTCCGTCTTGTTGTTGTATTGTCGTCGCTGGTGGTCGTTGCCGCGCCGTCATGTGTATCGATGAAAAACGCGGCGATTTCGCCGCAGGACCGTGAGGCGATGCGAGGGAAGAAGTTGGCTGTCAACGAGCGGGAGGCATCGGGGCTGGCGGTGATGACGCCTGGCAAGATGATGGCGATGGGTGCGGGCGGGGCCATCGGCGGGGCCATTGCCGGGGGAATGGCCGCCGCGGATGGAGCGCGGGCGGTTGATGAACATGACGTGGAGGATCCGTCGCGCCAAGTGGTGAAGGTGCTTTCCACTTCCCTGGCGGCATCGACGGGTTCGCAGAAAATGCCATCGAAGGGAACCGGGCTGTTGACACTGGATGCGGGAAAACTGGCGAAACATCATGAGTCGGCGGACTATGTTCTCGATGTGGCCGCCATTGGCTGGACGGTGATCTACTACCCGATGACGCTGACGAAATATCGGGTCGTTTGCACTCATCGGATGCAGCTGGTGGAGACCGCCACGGGACGGGTGGTGGCTCAAGGCACGCATCGCTATCAAACCGAGGACAAGGCCAACGCCCCGAACTACGATGGCGTGTTTGCGGATGGTGCTGCGTTCCTCAAGCGCGAGACCAAGAAAGCTTCCGACGGGGCGACCGCCCATTTCAGCACCTTGTTCTGAGCGGGTCTGCCGCCCGGCGTCGACAGCCTCGCCCCGAGCCGGGGCGGCGGGATCGAGCACCGGTTGGGCGGCAGCAAGGGGCAGCCGCGCCGCCGCAGGCCACCCGCCGGTGCCGCAACCGATCCCGGGTCTTGATCGGCGGGGGCTTTCGGCTTCGATGCCCGTCGTGAACCGCGCCATTCCGTCGCTTGCCCTGATGTCCGCCGTCACATTCATGGCATCCTCGCGGCCGGGATCGGGCGAGGAAGTCGCCGGCGAGCTGGTGGTGATGAGTTTCAATGTCTGGCACGACGGGTCGAAGGTGCAGGACGGATTCGAAAAGATCGCCGCCGCGATCCGTGCGGCGGAGGCGGATGTCGTGGGGCTCCAGGAGTCGTCGCCGGACACGGCTCGGCGGCTGGCGCGGGAACTGGGATGGGAATGGGCGGATGGCGCCACGCGGTCAGTGCAGATCCTGAGCCGCCATCCGGTTGTCCGGACGATCACGGCGGAGGGCGTCGCGCCGGACCGCTTCATCGGGGCCCGGCTCCGGCTGGATGGAAACCCGCAGCGCGAGATGGTGGTCGGGAACGTCCATCTCGACCACCGCTTCTATGGTCCCTATGCCGCCCGGGAACAGGGAGCCACGGTCGAGACCGTACTCGCGGAGAACTCCCGTTCAGACCGCTTGGAGCAACTGCGGGCGGTTCTCGAGGCGATGAAGCCGATGCTCGCCGCCGCGGATGATGTGCCTGTGGTTTTGACCGGGGATTTCAACGCGCCCTCGCACCTCGACTGGACGGCGGAAGCCACCGCCGCACGCGGCGTTCCGGGGCCGGTGCCATGGCAGGAGAGCCGGCTGGCTGCCGCCACTGGTTTCATCGATTCCTTTCGGCGCTGCCATCCCGATCCCGTCGCGACGCCCGGATTCACTTGGTCGCCGGTGCACAAGGATCCGGAGCCGCAGGATCGCATCGATTTCATTTATCATCTCGGCAAGCCGCTGGTTGCTGAGTCTTCGCGGGCCTTCACCACCGCCGTGGAAGCCACCGTGGGCGCTTGGGGCGAAGACACCGCTCCGGTGGCTGGAAACACCTGGCCCTCGGACCACGCGGCGGTGGTGACACGCTACCGGACCCGCTGGGAAAACGACTCCGCGGAGCCCGGAGGCCGCTGAGCTGTCAGTGCTCGTGGTCTCGGTGGTGCTCGCCGAGGGCGTCACGGCCGAAGTCGCCGTCGAACTGGCGCCAGACGGTGTGGATGTGGTTGGCGTTGTTCTGGGTGTTGGAGGCCTCGATGAGGAAGGTGTCGCCTTGGATGCGATAGTAGTAGGCCTCGCCTTTCCCGAGTCCGCCGGCCCAGCCGAAGCGGACATTCGCGATATCTTTTTCGATCTCCGCCATGTCTTGTGCGGCGACTTCCTTGCGGTGGCGGTGGGCGTATTCGCCGATGAGTTCCAGGAGTCCGTCCTTCTGCGCCTCGCTCATTTCGGAGACCGGCACGCCGACCGGCTCGAGCTGGGTCACCTTGCGGTCGGCGCCGGTGAGGATGTCGTTCGGCGCCTTGTCGGTGAAAACAATGTCCTTCCCGGCTTCCATCAGCGCGGTGGCGAGGGTGCGGGCGAGGTCCTCCTCGGCGGCGAGCGGGCGGGTGCCCTTCATTTTCCCTTCGCGAACTTCGGCGGGGTTCGCGCCGAGAAACGAGGGCGTGGCGGAAATCGACTGGCCGTCCACGAGGGTGAAATTCACCGAGAGATGGTGGCCTTCGAAGCGCCAACCCCAGGTCTCGTCCGCGGCGGGCTCGCCGAAGATCGACGTGTAATACTTCTTGTCGTCGCGAAAGGTCGGGTTGTTCTCCATCTCCGCGAGGAGCGCCTCGAGAGCGATGATGGTCTCCACCTTGAGCAGGCCTTTCTCGCTCATGCCACTGGCGAGAAGCTTCTTGGCGAGGTCGCGCTGGCTTTCGTCGAGATCGGCGAAGGGGATGCCTTGGCGGTCTTTCGGGACGAAGTGCCAGTTTTCGCGCTCGTCGGAGCCAAATTCGAAGCGCGCCTTGTTCTTCTGCTCTTCGTCGAGGGAAGCGAGAAAGGCGTGCGCCGCGGCGGTCATTTCTTTGGCCGCGGCGGCGAGGGGTTTTTCGTCCTGCGCGTGCGCCACGGCGGCGAGCGCGAACATGGGAATGAGGAGTTTTTTCATGGCCGGAGGGATTAACCTAGCCGGGTGGCGGTTTGTTTCAATCCCGCAACCAATCCGCGGCGGCGCGCCCGGCGCGGGTGCCGGTGGCGAAGCAGCCCTGCATCAGGTACCCGCCGGTCGGCGCTTCCCAATCGATCATCTCGCCGGCGACGAAAACCCCGGGAACATCGCGCAGCATCAGCGTGGCGGGATCGATGCCGCTCCAGCGCACGCCGCCGGCCGAGGAGATCGCCTCGTCGATCGGTCGCGGGCGGACGAGCGGGATGACGCAGTGTTTCACCTCGCGGGCGAGGCTGGTGGCGTCGCGCCACTCGCGGCGGGCGAGGATGAGGCGGGCGGCTTCCGGGAGTTTCCAACGTCGGGCAGCCTCGCCGAGAAAGTCGCGGCGCACGGATTCCATCTTCGCGACGAGTCGGTCCTCGGAAAACATCGGCTTGAAATCGATGGCGATCGTCGGCTCCGGCATGCCGCGCAAGACCGCGCCGAGCTGGTAGAGCGCGCCGCCTTCGAGGCCGTAGCGGGTGACAAGCAGCTCGCCGATGGCGGTGGCGCCGGCGGCGGAGACGCGGAGGTTTTTCAGCGGCGTTCCCTCGATGCGGTCCACGATCTCCGGCGGCCACGGGTGCTCCCAACCGCAGTTGGCCGGGGCGAGCGGGGCGGTGGAAATGCCGAGCGCGTCGAGCATCGGCGGCCAGGCGCCGTCCGAGCCGGTGTTTGGCCACGAGCCGCCGCCGAGGGCGAGAATCGCGGCGTCCGCGGTGAGGAGCCGGCCGTTCGCGAACTCCAGCGTGAGCGGCTCGCGGCCGATGCGGACCAGCCGGTGGTTCATCTGGAAATCGACGCCGAGTCCGCGGAGCCGCTCGACCCAGCGCCTGAGCAGCGGCGCGGCTTTCATCGCCTTCGGGTAGACGCGGCCGCTGCTCGCCTGGAACGTGCCGACGCCGAGTTCGGCCGCCCATTTTCGCAGGTCCGCGGGCGAAAAATCGGCGAGCAGCTCGCTCCACGGGCCGCTCGAGTAGCGCGTGACGAAGTGCTCGAGCGCCTCGCCGTGCGTCAGGTTCAGCCCGCCTTTGCCGGCGACGAGGAATTTCCGGCCGACCGAGGGTTTCCCGTCGAAAAGCGCGACCCGTGCCCCGGCGCTGGCGGCGGTTTCCGCGGCGCGCATCCCGGCCGGTCCGCCGCCGATGACGGCGAGTTGGACGTGCTCGGCCGGCATCAGACGATCTTGAGCCGCGCGAGGTCCTGGGTGTCGATCAGGCCGACCGGCTTGCCGTTTTCATCGAGGACCACCACGTCGTCGATGCGGTTCTGGCCGATGGTTTTCACCGCCTCGGCGGCCAACGAATCGGCGCGCACGGTGATCGGGTTCCGGGTCATGAGCGCGGCCACGGGCTTGTCGCCGAGCAGCGGGTCCTTCCGGTAGCTGCGGGCGAAGTCGCCGTGCGTGAATATGCCGGCCAGAACTCCGTTTTCCGCGAGGATCAGGGCGGCTCCCGAGCGGGTGCGGTCCATCGCCGCGAGCGCGTCGAAGACCGTGGCGGACTCCGGGACCGTCGGCAGTTTCGCGTCCGAGCGCATGATGTCGGAAACCCGCGTGAGCAGCGCCCGGCCGAGCGCGCCGCCGGGATGGAAGCGCGCGAAGTCCTCTTCCGTGAACCCGCGCGCCTCGAGCAAGACCATCGCCAGCGCGTCGCCCATCACCAGCATTGCGGTGGACGAGGAGGTCGGCGCGAGGTTCAGCGGGCAGGCCTCGCGGTCCACGGAAACGTCGAGCGTCACGTCGCTGAAGCGCGCCAGGGTGCTGCCGGCTTTTCCCGTCAGCGCGATCAGGCGGACATCGAAGCGCTTGATGAACGGCAGCAGGTCGAGCAGCTCGCGGGTTTCCCCCGAGTAGGAAAGCACGATCACCGCGTCGCCGTCCGAGACGATCCCGAGGTCGCCGTGGAGGGCGTTCTGGGAGTTGAGGACCACGGAGGTGGCACCCGTCGAGTTCAGCGTCGCGGCGATCTTGTGGCCGATGTTTCCGGATTTTCCGATGCCGGCGACGACGATCT
>CBFGTW010000125.1:0-13076 GCA_965651855.1 uncultured Verrucomicrobiales bacterium | reverse complement strand
GGTGGCCCCGCTGTTGCGAGCTTGGTCGCTGGATGACGCTGAGGCGGCGGTGGCCTGGGAGGCAACTCCCGTGCCGGTTCGAGTCCGGCCGGTGGCACTTTGGCGTCTGGCACGAGGTGGCTCGGCCGATGCGCGCCTCGGGCGGTCAGTCCCACGAGACGCGGACACGGAAGAACCGCGTGGGGTCGAGGACCGGGCCGAGCGGGATCGTCTGCCATCCGCCGGTGGGCAGGGGGCCCACTGATCCGGCCGGGTTCCAGTCGATCAGATCCAGACTCGACTCGAGGAGGTAGTGCCGCGCGGGGGCGGCTTCGAACCGGATTCCCATGCTCGCCTCGACCGGGCGCTCCAGCTCAGCCGCGAAAAAGGAACGGGGATCGGTGGGATCCGTCCCGGCGAGCCATTCGGCCACATCGATGGACGAATCGCCGTCGGTGTCCGACGAGCCTCCGGAACTCGAACCGACGTCGCCGAAGAAATCGATCTCCCAGACGTCCGGCAGGCCGTCAAGGTCGGAATCCAAGGCATGTCCGAGGTACTTCCGCGTCAGGTAATCCTGCACCGCGGCGCTGTCGGCGGGCGAGAGGCCGCCGTCGAAGAGCAGGACTTCGGCGACGGTGCCGTCGAAGAACTGGTTCGTCCCATTGCCGTAGCCTCCGAGGAACAGCGCCTCGAGGGGCACGCCGGCCCCGCTCGAGCCGGAGCCGAGAATCCGGCCGTCCATCACCAGATCCACCGCGCCGGCCGTTTGCCCGGAGATGAGGCCGAAGACATGGATGGCGGTGTCGGTGACCGCGCCGGCAATGGTCGACCCGCCACCGGCGCGGGCGTCGATCCGGCCGTCGTTGCCGCGCTTGAAGATGCGGAAGCGGTTGTTGGCGGCGCCGGTCGGGTATTGGCCGGAGACCATGAAGTCGCTCACCGCGTCATTTCCGGTGGTGGTGAAGTTTCCCACGATGAAGAGCGTGGCCTGTCCGGCGTTCGGGGCGTTCGGCAGGTCGGTGATGCCCAGGATGTCGCTGGTTCCGTTGAAGCGGACTCCGGGATGGCCGTTGGTGTAGTTGGCGGCGAAAGTGGCGGTGCCGGACAACGCCCGGCCGTTCACCCGATCCGCCCAGCCCGTCACGGGATCGCCGTCCGCCAGTGCGAGATCCTCGGCGGAAAGATGCAGGAACAACGCGCCGCTTTCCACTTCCGGGAAGGGCGTGCTTCGAGCCGCGCGCGGAATGTGCAGTGGATTTGACGGCAGGTTTCCCGAAGAGGCGGCGCCGTGGGCGACGCCTGCCGGAAGATATACCGAAACCCACTGGGGCGCGGATGGTATCAACTCGAGCGTGAAAACCTCCGGCCCGCCGGTGAGGGCGGAGATCGTGGCATTCGTCACGACGAAATCGCCCGCCTCCAGTCCGGTGACCGGTTCGCTGAAAATGGCGGTGATCTCGAGCCGCCCGGCTCCATATGCCGGCGGCGCGGCGAGGCTTGTGGCGGGCGCGGCCACTTCAAAGGTCAGGTCGTGGATGGGACGGTTTCCGACCACGGTCACTTGGGATAGATCCGTGATGGTCTCCGAGTTCATGGAGAGATTCACGAACTTGATGTTTGTCGCCGCATGATTCGGCCCGCAGCGGATCGGCCGGTTCGCCGGGAGGCGGAGGTTGCGGATCGTGATATCATGAACCGGGGCGTCCTCGAGCAGGAACTCGACCGCATCGTGGTTCGAGATGTTCCAGTGTCCGCTCATCCCGTCGACGCGGATGTCGTCGAACAAGACGCCTTCGATCGGGATGGTCTGGCCGATGTCCTGGGAAGTCTTCGTGTCCAGGCCGATCGCGCGGCGGCAGTGGACGACGTCGATGTTCCGGAAGACCACGCCGTTCATCGGGTGGTCGTTCTGCATTCCGGCTTTCACGCCCGCAGCCCAAGTCCAGAGGACGTTGTTCGAAAACCGCACGTCGTCCATCGATCCCATGACCGCGTCGGTCGCCTTGGAACAGGTCGCGTCATCGATGGTCATCACGAAGCACTGGTTCACCCGCGCGTCCGACGACGAGCAGACGTTGATCCCGTCGTTTTCGACCTTCCAGCGGATGTCCGTGTGGTTCAGCACCTTCACGTTCTGGGCGGCGACGCCGAGGGTGCGCTTCAGTTCGACCGACCAGCCGGAGGCGTCCTTGCAGAGAACGCCGTCGATCGTGACGTTGCCGGAGGTGCCTCCGTTGTTGGTCCGGATGATTCTCCGGCGGGGATGCTGCGGGCTCTGGGGGACGAAGACCGGCGGCGTCCGGCTCAGGAGATTCATCAGGGTGATGCCGCTGGCGTCCACCTCGCCGCGACCTCGGATGGTGACGTTCTCGGCATTGTCCACCGTGAGCACGGGAGGCAGCGTCGAGCCCGAGGACGGGTAGTTCGCGATGTTGTCATCCGCCTTGAGCACCGATCCCGGCGCCAGATAGAGGTCGACGTTGTCCTTCAGCAGCAGGTTGGCGCGGATCTTGTACAGTCCCGGCGGAACATAGACGATCCCGGGCTTCGACGATGTGCCATAACTGCTGGCGGAATCGATGGCCGCTTGGAGCGCGGGCTGGGTGTAGGATTCACCTGTCTTGTCCGCGCCGTGGTCGGTGACCACGTTGAAGATTCCGGGGCCGGACGGCGGTGGAACATCCCGCTCCGGCGGATCGCCGAGCAGGACGAGTTTCTCCAACGCGTTGACCTGCACGACGAGATACCGCGGGGTGCCATCGGTCCCGGCGACCTGCTTCATCGAGAACGTGAGCCCGCTTCCGCCGTCGGTTTGTCCCTGAAGTGCCAGGCTCGCCGGGAGTATCGTGTGGTTGGCGATTGTTTCAGGAGCCGTCACCTTCACGCTCACCGTGCCGTCGAAGGCGAAGTGCGCGTAGTGATAGTCCATGTATTTCATGACCGTCACCGGCGTGTCGTCCACCGTGAGCGAGAAGACGGGGCTCGGCACCGCGTTCGGTGGATCCGGATAAGGGGTCACGTCCGCATGCAGCGGGAGACACAGGAACAGGGTCGGGAAGAGTGCGGCGGACAGGCTCTTCATGGCGGGTCGCTGTCGGGGTATCGACTCGGGGAGCGGTCGGGAGCCGGAGCGCGCGGAAAGCGTGTCCCCGCAAACCCGGGGATTGCGGGGACACTCGCGAGGTCGGGCGGAGGGTTTCCCGAAATCTAGACGTTCCGGGCCTGGCGCCGGCGCCGTCCGAGCAGTGGAAGGGATCCGAGCACAACCAGCAGGGCGGCGGAGGGCTCGGGAATCATGATCGAATCCACTGAAAAGGTCATGGATTCGTCGGTCTGTCCGTTCACGCGGCCGCCGAAGTTGAGTTGGCCGGAGACGAAGGTGTTACCCGCGCGAAATCCGAGATCGGAGTTGGTGGTCACGCCGTTGATCGCGACGGTGTACTCCGAGCTGGCGGGATCCACGGTGACGTCGAATCGGTAAACCGCACCGGGAACGAGGGCCACCCCGGTGTCAACGAAGCGGGTGTTGGAGAAGACGTTGTCCTTCGTGCCGTCGTAAACCATCCAGTTTGTCGCCACCAATCCGGTCGTTCCCGGCGGGACGTCACCAGCGGCGCGGATGAGCCACGAGGCGCCGCTTCCAAAGTCGGTGTTGCTGCCGCTGCGGTCGAAGATCTGGATGTAATCAAGATTCGAGGTGAAGGTGTCGAACCCCGAATCGAGCCGGATGTCGAAGGAAATGGTGTGCATGCTGGCGACATCGACATCGCCGAACGAGTCGTAGTCCCGGCTCACGACTCCGAGGCCGTTGGTCGCCGCGCCACTGACGGAGAGGGTGGAGCTGAGGTAGTTGCCTCCGCCGTTCAAGGGATTTGCGGAGATCACCGAGCTGTCGAGCGTGGCGCTGTTGAGGGTCGTCTGCCAGGCGTTGCTCCAGCCTTCGCCGGGGATGCCGCGGAACTGGTCGACGGATTCGGTGCCGTTGCCGCCGGTGAAATCGGCGATGATGGCGGAGTGGGCCAGCGTGCCCGACAAGAGGAGGAGCGCCGGGGTTCGGAAATATCGGGTTCCAGGTTTCATGATGGTGGTGGGTTGTTGTTGCGAGGGAGAGGGAGGTTGAACCCGATGCGTCACTCGGCTTCGAGTCGGTAAAACGCGCGGCCGGCGGGTGGATCCGAGTCGTGGAAGCTCTCCGTGCCGTCGAGCGGCTGGAAGGTGTCCACGGTCTCGGGGAACGAGACGAGGTCCGTGCTACGGCGCAGGTAGTAGGTTCTCGCGGGATTCAGGCCGCTGAAGATGAACTCGATCCGGCTGATCCCGCCGGCGCCGTCAGCGGTGACGATCATGTCATCCAGCTTGATTTCCGGCGCCGGGGAATTCGGGTCCAACGGGTCGGTTCCGGAGGCGACTTCATCGTCGTCGTTGATGCCGTCGCCGTCGGTGTCCGCCAGCGTCGGATCGGTGCCGAGGAGGAACTCCTCGAGGTTGGTGAGCGTGTCGCCGTCCGAGCTGACATCGGCATCGCCGGGGTCGTCGGGATCCAGCCCGTGGGCCGTTTCCCAAAGATCCGGAAGTTGATCGTTGTCGGCATCGAAGTGGACGAGGCGGGCGCTGAAGTTGTCGAAATGGACATTGCGGATGCTCGAGCTGCCGGTGCCGACCTTGTGGGCTTCCACGGTGACCCGGACGGTGCGGGTGCCCGCCGGCGGGAAGGCGGCCTGCCGTTCGGAGATCCATTGCTGGATCGTGCCGGTGGTGGCGAAGACCGAGCGGCGCCCGATTTCCCCGCCGCTCGCGTCGAGGAAGGAGATCGTGACCACGCCTTGGTCGGCTTCGTCGCTGTCCCGCCAGTCGTAATCGAGGAGAAGGGTGCGCGCGCCGGCGTCGATCTGCGTCGCGAACGACGAGACGTCCACGTCCTGGCGCATGCCCATGCTCGCGTCGATGCCGCCTTCCAGATCGGCCGGCTCGAGATCCGGCTCGGGCGCGGTGCGCACGGCCGTCGCGAATTGGAAGCCCTCGCTGGCAAACGCCGGGTTGTGCATTCCGGGCGTCGGGAAGTAGTCGAACACGTAGAAGTCGTTGGTGGTGGCAGTCCAGCCGGGCACGGAACCGCCGGCCACGCCGAGCCCCTCGCCGAAGACGGGAAGAGCCGGCGATTCGAAGCCGCCGTTGACGATCGGGAGCGATTCTCCCGGCAGAACGTCCGCGTCGTTGGGATTCGACCCGTAGCGGACTTCCACGCCATCGCTGAAGCCGTCCCCGTCGCTGTCCGGCTCGAAGGGGTCGGTGGGGCCGAATCCGGTGGAAACGCCGGCGTTGTTGGTGCCGGCGAACTCCGCTCCGTCGAGCAGGCCGTCGCCGTCCACGTCCGGGTTGGTCGGATCGGTCTCGTTCTCGACCACGCCGTCCGCCCATTCCTCGGCATCCGTGCGGCCGTCGCCGTCGAAGTCGGTGGTGTGCGGCAAGTCGTTCGGGCCGGCCACGTCATCGTAGCCGTCGACGTCGTCGTCCGGATCGAAGTCGATGATCATGTCCTCGTAGAAGTCCGGCAGGCCGTCGCCGTCCGTGTCGGGAAAGGAGCCGGACACGATGAGAGTGCCGCCGCCGTCCTCGAAGTTGAATCCGAGGTCATACAAGGAAGCGCCGGAATACGTGCCGGGCGGGACGACCGCGCCGTCGGCCACGAGTTTTCCCGCGCTGAAGGTGAGCGTCTGGTCGACGCTCAGGATCGCGGCGCCTTCCAGCGTGAGGCCGCCGGCGAAGGTGTGGTCGCTGCCGAAATCGAGGCGGATCGGCGCGGCAACCGTCAGGTTCCCGGTGTAGTCGCCGACCTCGGTGAACGACACCGTCCGGAGGTTGTTGCCGCTGACCACGAGCAACCGCAGGTCGCCGTCGCCGGAGAGCACGCCGTCGATGGTGAAGGTGCCAACGCCGCTGCTCGGCGTGATGTCGGAGCCGCTGCCCGTGACGATCAGGTTCTCGACGTCGAGCGTGCCGTCGTGGGGTCCGCCGTTGGGGCCGAAGGACATGCCGCCGCCCGCGAGGGTGAGGTCGCCGTTGAGGGTCGCGGTGGCGCCGTTCTGGAGTTTGATCAGCGCGCGGGAGTTTTCGACGATGGTGATCGAGTCTCCGCCGAAGGTGGAGGAAGTGCCGTCCGCGGCGATCCGGAAGCGGTCCATGCCTGAGGTGGCCACGTAGTCGTTTCCGGCGACGGGGACTGCCGGCGGATCACCCCACATGGCGGCATTCCAGTCGATGTCACCGACGGTTTGGGCGACGGTTTCGGCATGGGCTTCGGTCAGGACCGCGCAGCATCCACAGGCAACAAGCGTGGCCCGGGTGACGGATCGGGATTTCAGAATCATGGGTTTGGAAGGGTTTCGGAGTCCACCGCGCCACAGGCGGCACGCGAGGCTGGCCGGCACGTCGGCAGGAAACCGGGGCGGTCCTGACGCAGCCACCTTACCACCGCGACATTTGGCGGCGGATTCCGACACGGCCGGCGCGGATTTTCCTAAATCCCTTCCAGTCCAAGCGCTTCGCGGCGCAGAATCCTGGCCACGGACCAAGCATACCAATGGCCGCTCGCCGGGTGGAAGGTATCGCCGGACGGATTGTCGATCGCGGAGCCGGCGAGTCTCAGGTAATCCGCCGCCTCAACGTTTCTGCCGACCCGGCGGCAGGCCATGGCCGCGACGCAGCGCGCGGCCGCCGTGCGCGTGCCGACCGGATCGTCGAAGGAAAGGCAGCGGTCGGTCCATCCGAGCGCCGCGTCCATGTTTCCTTTCCGGTATTCGTACATCGCGAGCGAGAGGGCTTCCCAGGCGGGATAGCGGTTCCTTCCCGGCGGGGGAGGGATTTCCGCCAGGCAAACTTCCGCCGCGTGCTCCAGCCGCTCGAGAATTTCCGGGGGAGCCGGCAGGAGCAGGCAGGTCTTGAGCAAGTGCTCGGCCTGCAGGGAATTCCGGCACGGTTGGTAGCGTTCGATCGCGTCGTTCCGGAATGCCAGGTAGCCGTCGATGTCGCCCGCTTCCAGGAAAACGGGCGCCGTCACCAGAATGTCGACGCCCTCGACGAATTCCTGCGGATCGCGCAGACGGCTCGCCTGATCCATCAGGCGGAAGCAGGCGAGGGCTTGGTTCCAGCGGCCGTAGATCGCGTTCCAACTGCCGAGCGAGCGGAAGACGTCGGCTCCCTCGATCGACGGCTCCATGCTTTCCAGCGGCGACTGCTGGAGCAGCAGATCCGCTTCCTGGATCTTTCCGTCCGCGAGCAGGATGGCGACGCGCGAGACGTTCGCCCGCGCCTGGGCCTGGCCCCGCAGGCGCGCTTCTTCCGCTTGGGACGCCTCCGCCTTGGATTTTAGGCGGGCTTGCTCGGCGAGGGCCTCCTTTTCCCGAAGATACAAGGTCGTGGCGGCTCCGAGCCCGCCCAGCAGCGAGAGCGCCACCGCCACGCCGGAGAGGCAGGCGACGCGATACCGCGAGAAGAACTTCCGCAGCAGGTAGATCCGGGACGGAGGCCGGGCGATGACCGGCTCGTTGGCGAGGAAGCGTCCCACGTCCATCGCCAGGCTGTTCACCGTGTGGTAGCGGCGGTCGCGCTCCTTTTCCATCGCCTTGGCCACGATCCAGTCGAGGTCGCCGTCGATCGCGGCCGGGGGATTCGGGACGGCGCTGGGTGGCGGTGGTTCGCGCTCCAGCAGGATCCGCCTCATTTCCGGCAGGCCGACCCGCTGCAGCTCGCTCGCGTCGAAGGGCGGGTGGCCGGCCAGCAGTTCGTAAAGCAGCGCCCCGAGGCTGTAGATGTCGGACCGGGTGTCGACGCCCCGGCCGCCGAATTCGATCTGCTCGGGGCTCATGTAGGCCGGCGTCCCGGCGAGCCGGTCCAGCGGGGGCGCGCCCTTGCGACCGGGCAACGGGTTTTCGATGGCCTTGGCGATGCCAAAGTCGATCACCTTTGGCACCGCGATCCCACCGTGGTCGGCGACGAGGATGTTGGACGGCTTGATGTCGCTGTGGATGATGCCTTTCTGGTGGGCGTGCTGGATGGCGTGGCACACCTGGACGAACAGGGCCAAACGCTCCCCAATCCCGAGTTTCCGCTGCGTGCAGTAGGTCGTGATCCGTTGGCCGCGGACGAGTTCCATCGCGAAATACGGGCGACCGTCCGGCGTGCGGCCTGCGTCGAACACCCGGGCGATGTTCGGGTGGTCCATCAACTCGAGGGCGTGGCGTTCCACCTCGAATCGCGCGACGACGCCCTCGGTGGCTGCCCCCGCGCGGAGGATTTTCAGGGCGACGGGCCGGCGCATGCCGTCCTGCTCCGCTTCGTGGACCATGCCGCCACCTCCTTCCCCGATCTTGCGCACCAGACGATAGCGGCCGATCCGGGTTCCGGGGCCGTCGCTCACGCTCTCGTCGAGGTGCGGGTCGTCGTCGGTGGCGGGCATGCCGCGGATGGCCTCCTCGGCCAGTTCAGCCCGATCGCGCCGGCTCTCCATGAAAAACGCCGCCGATTCCCCGGTCACCGCGAGCAGCTGCTTCATCCGGTCCAGTCCGGCGAGATCGGCGCCGTAAGCCCTGGAGAGAAAGCGCTCGCGCGCCCCGTCCTCCTCGATCGCCAAGGCGGTCTCGAAGATGGCGTTGTCGATGGCCAGGACGTCGTTTTCGACGGAGCGGAGATTTGGACTCATCGGGTTTCGGAACAGCCGGGGCGACCGGGATTTCCGATCGAATCGAAACGAGCGGGCGGCCGGCTCAAAGCGCTTGGCGCAGTTCTTGATACAACCAGGTGCGGGCGAAAACCCAGTACCGCTCCACCGTGCGTTCGGTGACGCCGAGTTCGTCCGCCACCTCACGGTTCGAAAGCCCGCCGAAATACTTGAGGACGACCAACCGGGCGCGGAGTGGGTCGACCTTCTCCAGCCGCTCGAGCGCCTCGTTGATCAGCATGAGCGTCTCGGGAGTCTCCTCGGGGACGGCCTCGGCCTCGACCAAGGTCGTGTGCCGGAGGTTTCCGCCGTGCTTCTTCCGGGCGCGCCGCCGCGAGCGGTCGATCAGGATGCGGCGCATCGTTTCCGCCGCCGCGGCCCGGAAGTGCGCGGAATCGCGCCAAAACTGGTTTTCCCGTTCGTGCATCCGCAGCCAGGCCTCGTGGACCAATGCCGTGGGCTGGAGCGTGTGGCCGGCCCGCTCGTAGGCCATCTTCTCGCCGGCCATCCGCCGCAGGACGGGATAGAGCCGCCGCAGGTCCTCCTCGGAAAAATGTGAAAATCCCACCTGCGTCTCCATCCGCGGCATCCTATTGCCAGGCGGCCCCCGGCTGTCAACGCGCCGTTCTCTCGGACGGAGGTGCCCGGAAACCCGCGCAGGATGGGCTTGAACCGGAAAGTTGTATGACTAATCTCCGCATCCGTGAGCGGGGAGGCGCCATTTTCGCATGACTCCGAGGACGACGTTCGTCGCCTCTACCCGATCTTGCGTGCCATGGCCGGGGAGCGGATGGCCTTCGAGCGGCCCGGCATCACGCTGCAGCCCACGGCGTTGGCCCACGAGGCTTGGTTGCGGATGCGCTCCGGCGGTGACGCGAGCTGGCAGAACACCGCCCATTTTTTCACCGCCGCGGCCGAGACGATGCGGCGGATTCTCATCGACCGGGCGCGGCGCCGGAAGCGGGTGAAGCACGCCGGCGACCTCGAGCGCGTGCCGTTGTCCGCGGCCGAGGATGCCTCCGCGGAAGAGGACGAGCCGGCGCTGCAGGTGAGCGCGGCGCTCGAAAAGCTCAGGAAGGTCAATCCGGTGCGCGCCCAAGTGGTCCTGCTGAAATTTTTCGGCGGCCTGACCAACCAGGAGGTGGCGCGGGAGATGGGTGTGACCGAGCGCACGGTGGAACGCTACTGGGCCTACTCGAAGGCCTGGCTCTACCGCGAGATCCGCGGACAGCGGTGACCCGCCCGGGATTCCGCGGCAAGATCGTGTCGGAAATTTGCCGCAATACTCGCCATGTTGGAAAAGGCTGGGCGCGACCAGCCAGTGTCCTGTTTTCGAAATACCTACCCGAAATGAAGCTCTTGGTATATTTGAAATCAGGTCGCTCTGCTCCGGAGATCGGAGGCCGCGGTCTTCTTTTCCAACTTCTGCCCGTCCGGCCAATACCGGAGTGGCCGGACCTCGTCGGTCGCGAATTTCAATTCGCTCCCTCCTCGCGCCTTGAATTTGAAAAAGAATCCTCGCGGATTTCAGGCAGCTATTTCGAAAACAGGACACTAGCGGAGTCCGATGCATACCAGTGACGAACCCGGAGACGAGGCAGCCGATCCGCTGGCGATCGAGAACGCCATTTATGAAACGGCGCTGCAGATCGGCGACGCCGCTCAACGCCGCGAATTTCTCGACCGCACCTTCCAAGGCGATCCGGAAGGGCGCGAGAACATGGACGACCTCCTGGCGCTGGCGGGCACCTCGTCCGCCTTCTTTATTGAAGGACGGATGCGCACTGCCGCGCTGGCCCAGGAAGTGATCGACGAATTTCCCGAGCCTCCGGTCCCCGACGACGACGAGGCGGCCGCCGCCGGGGAGATGGAGGGCGCGGTGATCGGCCGCTACACCCTCCTGCGCAAGATCGGCGAGGGCGGGGTGGGCGAGATCTTCGAGGCGGCCCAGGAAGGCATGGTGCGAACCGTGGCGCTCAAGATCGTCCGCAGCGGGATGGACACCGAGTCCGTGGTTTCCCGCTTCGCGGCCGAGCGGCAGGCGCTCGAGATGATGGAACACCCGAACATCGCGCGGGTGCTGGACGCGGGCCGCACGTTCCGCGGCCGGCCGTATTTCGTCATGGAACTGGTGCGCGGCGCGCGGATCACGACCTTCTGCGAAAGCGCGCGGCTCGACATCCGCGCCCGGCTCGAGCTTTTCCTCGGCGTCTGCCAAGCGCTCCAACACGCCCACCAGAAAGGCATCGTCCACCGCGACATCAAGCCGTCGAACATCCTCGTCGAGAACATCGACGGAGCGCCCGTGCCGAAGGTCATCGACTTCGGGATCGCCAAGGCGATGCAGGCGTCCACGCGCGGGCGGTCCGGGATCACGCAGGTCGGGCAATTCATCGGCACGCCCGCCTACATGAGTCCGGAGCAGATCGACATGGGTGGCACGGACATCGATACCCGCGCGGACATCTACAGCCTCGGCGCGCTTTTGTATGAACTGCTCGCCGGACGTCCGCCATTCGACACGGCGCGCTTGCTGGAGCGCGGCGTGACGGAAATGCGGCGGGTGTTGCTCGAAGAAAACCCGCCGCTGCCATCGGAAGTGGTGCGGGCCGCCGGTGAGAGCCCGCTCCCGGGGCCGCGCGAGAAGTGGGCGAACACCCTGCGGGGCGATCTCGACTGGATCGTCCTCAAGGCGATGGAAAAGGAGCGGAACCGGCGCTACCAGACGGTCAACAGCCTGGCGATGGACGTCCGGTGTTTCCTGCGGAACGAGCCGGTGACCGCGGGCAAGCCGAGCCGCGGGTATGTGCTGCGGAAGTTTTTCCTGCGGAATCGCGCGGCGAGCGTGCTGGGCGCGGCGATGCTGCTCTCGCTGTTGGCGGGTCTCGGCACCACCACCGTTCTCTATTTCCGCGAACGCGAAGCCCTCGCCGAGCAAGCTCGGCTCAAACGCCAGGCGCAGGTGCGGGCGAACGTTTCGCTCGCGGCGATCCTCCTCAGCGAGGGCAATACCGCCGGGGCCGACCGGCTGCTGCGGGAAGCGCCGCTGGAATCGATCGACGCCTCGCCCGAAGCGGCCGAGGTTTTCCGCGCGCTCGGCCGCTGGAACGCCGTGTTCGGCCGCTGGGACCAGGCCGCCTACTGCTTCCGCCTGATGAACGAGGCCAATCGCCTCGGCGATCCCGCCAGGATCCTCGAGGGGCTCGACCTGCTGATGACCGCCCCGGTCTACCTCGAAGCGGGCGACCGGGCGGCCTACGAGGCGTTCCGCGCGGAGATGCTCGATCGGTTCGTGCCGGCCCGCAGCGGCCTGCAGGCCGAGCACTTGCTCAAGGCTTGCCTGCTGCTGCCGGCCGGCCGGACGGTGCTCGACCGGCTCGAAACCACAGCCCAAGCCTGCCGCGAGAACGCGATCGCCGAATCCGGTCTTCCGGGCTTGCCCGAGTGGAACGCCCTCTCGCTGGCGCTCTACCACTACCGGCTCGGCGAGTGGGCGGAGGCCGTCCGCGAGGCGGAGGTCTGCCTCGGATACGAGGACAGCGCCGGCAGCCGGGCATCCGCCGCGCGTTGTCTGCTGGCGATGGCGAAGTTCCGCCAGGGAGCGGCCGGCGAGGCCCGCGGGATTCTGGAGATCGCCAAAAGCGACCTGCACCGGGTGGAATCCCAGATCGACGAATCCGGATTTCCGCCGATCGGCACCTGGTTCTCCTGGTCCGTGGTGCGGATCCTCGCGCGCGAGGCGGAGGCCACTCTCGGGCGGTAGGCGGAACGCCAGGGGGCCGCATTTTTACGGATGGGAAAAAATCGTTGTCGGGTTCGGCGGCGCGAACTCGCTTCCCGGAACGCGAACCGGCCCGGGTGTTCCCGCGGCCCTTCAACGACAGCACCTACTCGAAAAGCCCTTGTGAAACCCCGCAATTTTTCCACTTCCGCCCTCATCCAGCGTCTCGGCATCGCCAGCATCGTCTTCTGCTCGATCCAGCCGCTTTCCGCCCAATTCACTTGGAACGGCACGACCAACAACAACTGGACGGAGCCCGCGAACTGGTCGCCCGGGATTCCGCCCGAAGGCGGCGACATCACCATTTCGGACAGCACCGCCAACGGCCTCACCCTCGACGACGGGTCCCATACGCTGGGCACGATCACCTTCGGCACGACGGGCACCCGCACCAGCGGCTTCACCTTCCAGACCACCAACGCCAATACGCTGACCATCGCCGGCGGCTTCACCGCCCTGGGCAACTTCGGCGGCGTGGGCCCGCGGCTGCGCGGGAATTACGTGATCTCCGCCGACCAGTCCTGGCAGGTCGGCGGCGCCCAAGGCTCGCACGCGCTGGATCGCGGCGTGGCCTTCAACGAGGTCTCCGGCGGCAAT
>CBFGTW010000124.1:0-13104 GCA_965651855.1 uncultured Verrucomicrobiales bacterium | reverse complement strand
ACCACATCACGATGCGTCTGCTCGACAAGAGCAACATCAACGTGACGCTGGGCAAAGGCACGCTCGCCTTCGACGACGAGACGATGTTCGCGCTCCAGCGGGTGATGAAGATCCCGGCGGGAATCATTGTCATGTCCGGTCCCACGGGTTCCGGCAAATCCACGACGCTCAACGCGATCCTGCGCGAGCTGAACCGACCGGAAGTCAACATTCTCACCCTCGAAAACCCGGTCGAGGACGAGGTGCCCGGGATCACCCACTGCGACCTCAAGAGCCCGAAGGAGTTCAAGCCGATGATCGCGTCCTTCATGCGGTCCGACCCGGACATCATCCTGATGGGCGAGGTGCGCGACCTCGAGTCCGCCGAGCTGGCGATCGAGGCCGCGGTGACCGGTCACAAGGTGCTGACGACGATCCACACGCCGCGCGCCTCGCAGATCATCGAGCGTTTCGAACAGCTTGGGATCGAGCGGTGGAAAATCGCCCAGACGCTCAAGGCGGCCTGCGCGCAGCGCCTCGTCAAGCTGCTCTGCCCGTACTGCAAGGAAGTCCAGCAGGGCATCCCGGAGAACGAGCGGAGAACCTTCAGCCTCGACGATTCCTGGGCGGACGTTCCGCTTTTCGCCGCGAAGCCCGGCGGCTGCCAGGAGTGCCGGAACAGCGGCTACAACGGCCGCACCGCCATTCTCGAGATCATTCCGATCACCCCGAAAGTTTCCGACCAGCTCTCGAAGGGCGAAATGACGCCTTACGAGCTGGAAGTGAAAGTCGCCGAAGAAGGCAAGCTGCCGAACCTGCGCCGCAGCGGCCTGCGCCTGCTGAAGGAAGGCAAGACCGATCTCAATGCCGTGAGCAAGGTCATCGACATGACATATACCGATGAATAACACCGCGACCGCCCGGAGACCCGCGCCTTTCACCGCAAAGCCTGCCGCTCCCGCGGCCAAGGGCCCTCTCGCGGCCCTGAACCAGCCGAAGAAGGTCAAGGAGTTCAACAGAAAGGAGTTGATCCAGCTTTTCCGCGGCGTGGGCTCGATGCTGCGCGCCCAGATCAACACGGCGGACGCGCTGAAATATTACGCCCAAGGGCTGCAGGACAAGGTGATGGTCGACACCCTCATGAAAGTGCGGGATGACATCAACGCCGGCATCAACATCCACGAATCGTTCCGGCGGACCGGCAAGTTCAGCGACACCATCGTCGGCTTGATCCAAGCGGGCTCGGACGCCGGCCAGCTCCACGAGGCCTTCCGCTCGCTCGCCGCGCGGCTGACCAGCGAGCTCCACTTCCAGAAACAGATCCGCAAGGCCACGATGATGCCGGCGGTGGTCATCTCGGTGCTCAGCGGCGCGTTCATCGTCTCCCAAGTGAAGATCGTCCCACAGGTCGAGGAAATGCTCAACGGCGTGAACCAGACCGCGGACGGGCTGACGGCCATTTCATTCAAGGTCAGCCATCTCACGCAGCAAATCTGGCCGCTGGTGGTGATCTCGGTGATCGCGACCGCGGTCGTGATCGCGCGCTCGGCGAAGGTGCGGAACGTGATCCTCGGGCTCGCGATGTCGAAATGGCGGCTGCTGCGGCTGCTGGTGATGAGCTTGCGGCAGATGACCTTCCTCGCCACCATCAAGCTGCTCCACTCCAACGGCATCAACCTGGCGAAATCGATCCGGGTGTCCGCCAACAGCGTGCGCGGTACCCCGTTTTACGAGGAACTCCGGAACGCGGCGGACAAGTACGAAAACTCCGGCGTGCCGCTGTCCACCGCATTCGCCAAATACACGTCGGTCGATCCGCAGGTGACCCACATGCTCTCGATCGGCGAAAAATCCGCCTCCCTCGACGCGCAGCTCGAGATGCTCTCGGCGATGTACGAGGAAGACGCGGAAAGCCACATGGCCGCCTTCACCTCCACGGTGAATTTCCTGGTCCTGCTCATCGCCGTCGGCCTGATCGCCGCCGTGTTCGTCGGCACGTTCCTGCCGATCTTCCTGATGGGTCCGAAGATGATGCAAGGCGGCATTTGAAATATCCAGTCTCCGGAACGCGACAGACAGCACCATGCAACTCACCCGCTTCGATCGGTGGCTGCGCAAGCGGTTCATCTACGAAACGCACATCTACACGCTCAGCCCGCCCGCCGGCGTGCCGCGCGGTGTCCGCAGCGTGCCGCTGCCGGACCAGCCCGGCCGCCGCTTCAACCACCTCTTCGTCGCCCGCGACGAGCGGCTGGCGGATTCCTTCATCGCCCGTCTCAAGGCGGACAACCAGATGTTCGCGACCCGCGTGGTGAACCGCAAGACGTGGCTCGCTCCGCTGATCGCGCCGGAGGGAAAATCCTTCACCTGGAAATGCATCTGGATCGTCACCGCCGGCTCCGGCGGCCTCCTCGTCTCCCGCGGCGTCAAGGCGCTGTGGGACAACCCGGAGGTGCAGCGGAACTTGATCGATGCCCTGGAGGTCCTGAAGGGCTGATCCGGGCAATCGATTAAGCTTCCCATACATTT
The DNA here is from genome assembly GCA_965651855.1 of uncultured Verrucomicrobiales bacterium. Taxonomy (GTDB): domain Bacteria; phylum Verrucomicrobiota; class Verrucomicrobiia; order Verrucomicrobiales; family Akkermansiaceae; genus Luteolibacter. The sequence continues at coordinate 10,596 of CBFGTW010000124.1, read as the reverse complement.
CAAGATCGCTTAACTATCCCGGCGTCATGCAACTCACGCGCCCCCATCCATCCCGGCCGCGCGCCATGACCTTGATCGAGTTGACGGTCGTCATGGCCGTGCTTCTCGCCTTGCTCGGCATCGGCCTTTACAGCTCCGGACGGATCACCGACTGGAAGCTCGGCCGCCTCGCGGGAGAAACGCTGCGGTCCGTCCAAGCGGCGCAACGCACTTACCTGGCGGACCACCCGACGGCGAGCGTGGCCTCGCTCACACCCGATCTGCTTCTGCCCTACATGCCCAACCAACCGGAAACCATGCCCACCGTGGAATCGCTCGAGGGGACGGCCCTCACGATCAAGGTCGACCAGTTTCCCCCGGTGGTCGATGGCGGCGACGGCATCCCCTACGACCCCTCCGGCAGCACCTCCGACGGCCTCTGGGACGTCGGCGAATGAATGATGAAGCGCTTTTTGCTATCCACCGTCCTCCTGATCTCCGCCCCCATCGCCGGCGCGGCGGAGTTCACTCATTTCGGTGACTTTCTGCTCAAGTCGCACTTCAAGGTCGCGGGTGACCGGGTGATCCCGATCCCGATGAAAACGATGGCCTTCCGCGTTTACAGCGACGGCGTGGAGGTCCGGATCGTGGCGGAGGGCGACGATGAGGCCCGCACGACCTTCCGCATCTACCGGTCCGACGGCATCGGCCGGCAGCGTGGCGACGGCGGCGCGCTCGAGGTGATCCCGGGCGTGCAGGCCACCAGCGACAGCGGCGGCGTGCTCCGCCACTTGCGGCTGTCGCGCGAATCCTTCACCCTCACGACGTTCCCCGGCGTGTCCGACCAGACGATCGTCAGCCACGCGGTCGCCGCCGTCGAACGCCCCGAGCCTGCCGAGGCGGGCGAATCCGCACGCAACCGATGAACCCGCTGCCCTCCGAAGAAAACGCCGCGCGACCGCGGCCGGAACGCCCGAGAAATCCATTGCCGGCCGTGCTCCCCGGCGCGCCCACCGGCTATTCCAGCGCGAACCGTCGCGCGACGAGCTGCCCGGTCCAACGGGCCTATCCGTGGCTGCTTTTCGCCAGCGTCGCCGTGGCCGGTACCTTCTGCGCCCTTTATCTCACCAAGCCCGTGATCGTGGCCGGCGATGCCCCTGAAGCCTCCGTGGCGGCGGCCGCGGAAGCCGGCTCGCCCCCCTCCGCCGTGGCGCCGGACACGAGCGAGCCAATGGACAAGCCGCTCCTGCCGACGGGGGACGCCCTTCCCGGCGACCGCTCCGCGCCCCTGGCAGCCGGGCGCGGCACGGACAGTCCGCTGGCGCTCGAGCCGCCATCGCCAACGGCGGAATTCGAGGAAACCAACCTTCGCGTCCAGCACATCCTGACCGCCGAAACCCAGGACGGAGCGAGCAGCCGCATCGTGCTCGACGTCCCGGTCCTCTACCACAGCCGGAATCTTTTGTGGACCGCCGCGGAAGCGAGCGAAGCGCGCGCGCTGCTCGACCGGCTCGCGGACTATCAGGAGAAATCCCTCGCCCTCCGCGCGGAGGGCATGGAACTGCTCGATTCATGGAACGCCTTGGTCGAGCGGGGCATCCCGTCCGGGGTGCTGCGCGCCGACAGCCCCTCGCTCCCCGGGAACCAAGGGGACGCATCCACCCCTCCACCACCCGGGCTCGACACCACCGAAGCTGTCCGCATCGGCCAGCCCGCCTCGAAATGAAAGCCTCGATTCCCACCGCCGCCCTGCTCGCCATCGCGCTCGCGCCCATGGCTCCGGGACAAAACGTCCAGCCGGACGCCGAGCCCGACCCGGTTCTCGAAGCGATCCGCGAATTCAACCGCCGCGACAAAGATTCGTCGAAGGCGAACGAGATCACCGTGGTGCTGGGTCCACCCGCACCCCGGCAGAGCCGGGCCTCCGAGCGTCCGGAGCCGGTGCTGGTGACCGGAAAGCCGCCGCACGACGCGGAAGTTTCACCCTCGGATCCGGACGAAACCGCGGAAGCCGAACCAACCCCGCCCCCTGAGGAGGAAAGCGGAGATCCGCCCGCGGGTCTGGCGGTCCGCGTGGAAAAAATCCGCGGCGGAGAAGGCGCGGTCGACCCGGATCAAGTGAAGCTCCACGCTCCTTTCCCCGCCAAACCGCTCGCCAGCCCGCCCGCCGGCTGGCGGCTCGAGGCCCCGGACGACGCCCCGCCGCTGACGCGCGAGGTGGAGCTGGCTCCCGGAGCCGTCATCTCGCTCAACGTCCGCCCGCACCTGCTCGTGCCGGAAGCGGATGGCGCGGAGGTTTTCTCGGTGTCCGAGCCGGGCTTCGAAGCGGCGCTCGGATACAGCCAGACGGACACCGTCAGCGCCATCCTTTCGGACTCGATCCGGCAACTCGACCGCGACGCCGAACGTCTGGACGAAGCGATCGGCCGGCTCCAGCAGCTGCTCGTGTCGCTGCCGGCCGCCGAACCTGAAACGCCCGCCGAGCCATGAGACCCGCGTTTCCCATATTCGCCGGCGTGGCCCTGGCCGCGATGGTTTCCGCCGGTGCCAGCCATTGGTGGACGGTGCACACCTTCGTCGCCGCCGCGGCCTCAGGCGCCGTTTCGAGCGGACCCGCCCCCACTCCACCGGTCCCCACTCCACCGGTCCCCGCGCCGCCGGTCCCCGCTCCACCCGCCTCCGCCGCCCCGGATTCCCTCGCGGCCGCGGATTCTCCCGCAGCGCACCCGGTCGGCGACGCGACAGCCGCCGCGCAAAAGGAATTTTTCGACGCCCTGATCGCCGAGATCCGCAGCCTGCGAGGCGAGAACCGGGACCTGCGGGACCAAATGGCCGAGACGAACCGCGATTTGATGAAGCTCGAGTTCCGCGTGGACACGCACTCGGAGTCCTTCCGCCCGCTGCCAGTCAGCGAGAGTGGCATGGACACGACCTTCGACGAGGGGCCCGGGGTCCTGCCGCCGCGTGCCGAGCCGGTGACGCTTCCCTCGCACGAATAAGGCGGACGAATAAGGCGGGCATCCCGATCGTTTCATGGCAGGATTCCGCCCAATGAAACGCTCCGCCTTGACGACCCTCGCCCTGCTCGCCGCGGCCGCCACCGCGATGGCCGCCCCCGCTTGGAAGGCCGAACTCACCCCGTCCGCCCCGGGCAAGCACCCGCGGCTCGCGCCCACCTCGCTCACCTACGAGATGAGCTGGAAGGGCATGGTGTCCGCCGGGGAACTCCAGATGCACTTTGATCCGCCGGAAGCGCGCAAAGCCGGCGTCACCACGGTGGCCGCCTCGGCCCGGGGCAAAGGCGCGGCCTCCGCTTTCTTCTCCAGCCGCTACAGTTTCCACAGCGAACTCGACGGCAAATCGCTTCGGCCGCGGCACTTCCAGGCCACGGAAGCCGACTCGAAGGAAACCTCCACCACCACGCTGCGGTTCCTCCCGGACCGCGTGGAAAGCCGCGAAACCACCCGCACCCACCGCACCGGTCAGGTCGAGACCAAGGACAAGTCCTTCGGCTTCACGCCGGTCCACGACATTTTCTCCGCGATGCTCCACGTGCGCAGCCAGCCACTCGCACCCGGCGACCGCGTGGTCACCGTCATCCAACCCGGCGACACGCCCTATCTCCTCCGCGTCCGCTGCCACGGCCGGGAAGTCCACGCCGGTATTCCCGCCCTGCGCCTGAGCGTCGGCATGCAGAAGATCGACCGCGACACCCTCGCCCTGAAACCCTACAAAAAGCTCAAGAAGGACGCCACCCTCTGGCTGAGCGACGACGCCGAGCGCATCCCGCTCGAGCTCCGCGCCGCCGTCTTCATCGGCGACGTCCGAGCCGTGCTGACCCACCACCGGAAGTGGTGAGGGAACAGCCGCGTGCGCTGGGGTAGGCAGGCTCGGTTTTGGCTCACGCGACCGAGCAGGCGGCGGCGCGCAAGCGGCGGACGAGGTCGCGGGTTTCCGGGCCGACGGACGCGAGCCAAGCGGTGATCGCCGGATCATCGGCGGTGGAAGGAATCGCGGCGCTGGTGAGGCGATGGGGGCGGAGGAACCGCCGGGCTTCCTCGGCCGTGGCGAGGCTGAACAGGCCGGCGTAGAACCAAGGCTTTGGATCTTCCTGGTGGCTCCGCAGCGCGACGAAAGCGCGCGCGTTGCGGCAGGCGGTCGCCAGACGCGGGTCGCGCCGCGCGGCCAGTTCGTCGAGCCAGCGCTCGGCGGTGGCGGCGAGTTCGCGGCGGACGATCCACCGCCGGTTCACGCGGCGGGCCCAGTCGATGGCGTCGCTGGCAACAGGCGTCACGGTGACGAACATCGGCCGCGTCGCCGGCGCGGCAAGCGTTTCAGATCGATTTGTAGCGGACTTTCTTGCCGTCCGGTCCGACCGGACGGTCGTCCACCGGGCGGAGATTTTCCACCTTCATCGAGACGCGACGCACGTCGGCGGGATGGGTGTCGCGGCGGTCTTCCGCTTCGTTGACACGCAGGCTGCGGCCGTCGAGCGTGGTGCCGTCGAGGGCCTCCATCGCGCGCTCGCCTTGCTCGCGGGTGGCGAAGGTGACAAATGCGAAGCCGCGCGGCTTTCCGGTGAGGCGGTCCACCGGCCGGTTGAATTCGACGATCGGTTCGTGATCGGCCAGGACTTCGCGCAACTCGAGTTCGGTGGTTTGATAGGACAGATTTCCGATAAACAATTTCATGATTCCAATGGCGCCCGGGTTGTCGGGGCATTGCGCTTCAACTCGAACCGGGACGACCGGAAAACCACCAAGCAAACGACCAATGCCCGCCGACGGGCAACGCGGCAGCCTGCCACAAACAGGCGCAGGAACCCAATGATTTTTTCCCGAAGCGGTCGCTGGCCGCCCCGTCCGGAACGCGGGAAGCCGCGCCGCACACACCTGCATCACCTGGAGGATGCGTCGAGCGCGGATCGAGGCCCCGCGCCGCCCCGGCTGTGGAAGACGCGCTCGAGGAAGTCCATCGCGCGCCGCTCCGCCGGGCCGCTGAGGAGAAACCCGGAGACGTGGCCCTTTCCCTCGAGCCAATGGAGTTCGTTGGGCACGCCGGCGGCATCCAGCTCCTGTTTCATCATCCACGCATGGATCGGCGGCACAAGTTCGTCGCGGGTGCCGTGGTAGAGGAACACCGGCGGGGACTCCGAAGTGACGTGGAAAACGGGCGAGGCGGCACGATACCGCTCCGGAACGTCCGCCCGGGTCCCGCCGAGAAAATCCCGCACCAGCCGGCCGCCTTCAAAGAGCATCAGGTCGCTCGGCGCGGCGCCGGCGACCACCGCCTTCACCCGCGGGTCGCGCAGGCCTTGGAGGAGCGCCAGGTGGCCGCCGGCCGAGTAGCCGTAGACGGCGATGCGCGAGGGATCGATGTTTTGCCCGGCGGCGTGGGTTTCCAGCCAATCCACGGCCGCCCGGACGTCGTCCACGGGCGCGGGCCACGTCCAGCCGGGCGGATGCCGGTAGGTGATGTTCAGGACGAACCAGCCGCGGTCCGCGAGTCGCCGCGCGAGACCGCGCATCTGCCAGCGGAGGTCCTGGAAGTTCATCCCGCCGCCGTGGACCAGCACCACGGCGGGAGTGGCCGGACCCGGGCGCGGGGCGAAGACGTCGGCCCGCACCTCGACGGGCCAACCCACCGGAGAATAAACCACCTCCCCGCGGGATCCGCCGGCGGGTCCGGTGGGCGCGAACATGCCGCAGCCACAGCTCGCGGCGACGGCCAGCGCGGCGGCGCACAGGCGGAGGAACGGGATCATTTCCGGCGAGCGTAGCGCAGGTGCGGCGCGGTGTCATTCCGCGCCACCGCCGGCTCGCCAGGTCGAGACACCGTCGAGGAACATCTGGACCGCGACCAGAATGAGGATCAGGCCCATCAGCCGCTCGATGGCGCGGCTGCCTTTCGCGCCCAGCGCCTTCAGCACCAGCGGCGAGAACCACAAGATCACCGCGGAGACCAGCCAGGCGGCGACGACGGCCAGCCCCACGCCGAGCCGTTCGGCTGGATGACGGGAGGCCGTGAGCAAGAGCAGGGCGATGCTCGACGGCCCGGCGATCAGCGGCACCGCGAGCGGGACGATGAAGGGCTCGTCATCGCCCGTGTCGCCCCCGAGCATGCCGCGCGTCGGAAAAACCATTCCGAGGGCGATGAGAAACAGGACGATGCCGCCCGAGATGCTCAGCGTGTGCGGGTCCAGCTTCAGGAAGCCGAGCAGCGGCCTGCCGAACAGCAGGAACAGCAGCAGGATGCCCAAGGCGGCCAAGAGCTCGCGGGCCAGCACGCCCTGCCGCCGTTCTTCGGGCACTTTCGAGAGCACGGCGTGGAACACCGGAGCGTTGCCGAAGGGATCGAGCACAAGGAACAGGGTCACGGCAAATGCCAGCAGATCCATCCCGTCGTTCTACATCCACTTCATCAGGATCGCGACGACCAAAACCGCCAGCACCAGCGCGACGATCGCGCCGGGCACCAGTCCCCACTTGCGGCTGTAGCCCCAGACCGGCAGGACGGACATGAGAACGAGCAGCAGCACCACCAACAGCGTCATTCCGAGCGTGCTCATGGCGCCGACCCATCATCCGGCGTGCCAAGCGCGCCGCGCGGTGCCGGCCCGCCCGGCGCAAAACCTCCCGAGGACGGAGCCCTCCCCGTCTCCCGGGCGGGCCGCCGCGCATCCTGCACCGCCGGAGGGCGCGCTGCGCCGGACGGCTCAGTGGTCGAGCTTGAGTTTCTTGAGCTTCGGCTCGATGACGAACCGGCAGTAAGGGTTCTTCGATTTGTTCTCGAAGTAGTAGTTCTGATGGTAATTCTCGCCCGGGTAGAAGGTGCCGGCCTTGGTGATCTCCGTGACGATCGGATCCTTGAAGTTCTCCGCGGCGGCGGTCTTCGAGGCCTCGGCGATCTTTTTCTGCTCGTCGGAGTGATAGAAGATCGCCGAGCGGTACTGCGGGCCGACGTCGTTTCCCTGGCGGTTCAACGTCGTCGGATCGTGGAGGTCCCAGAACCAGGCGAGGATCCGCTCGTAAGGAATTTTTTCCGGATCGAAAACGACATGCACGACTTCCGCGTGGCCGGTGGTGCCGTCGGTGACCTGCTCGTAAGTCGGGTTCGGCACGTGGCCGCCCATGTAGCCGGAGGTGGCGGAATGGACGCCGTCGAGCTGGCGGTAGGCGGCTTCCACGCACCAGAAGCAACCGGCTCCGAGGGTGGCCACCTCGGCTCCTTCGGGGATCTCGGGCATGGCGGCGGGATTCTTGGCGTCGGCGGGCATTTCGGCGGAAGTGGCGGGTTCGCAGGAAGCGAGCGTCGGCAAAAGCGACAACAGGACGAGGGCTTTGCGGCGTTTCACGCTGGCAGCTTAAGCAGGGCCCGCCACGCGCGCTAAGGGAAATTTGATCCTCACCAGCGCCCGATCGCGGCGGCCACGGCGATGGCCGTCATCTCACCCTTCCGCACGAGTTTCCTGCCGACAAGCGCCTCCGGGAAGACCGCCTCGAGGCAGGGCGACGGCTGGCCCGCCACTGCCAGCAGTCCGTTCTCCGGAATGGCCACGAGTCCCTCGCGCACCTTTCCGCCCCATGGATCGAGATACGTCACCGGGAAGGACCGCTCCCCCCGGCCGAGTTTCCGCGGGACGGCGACGATGGTGACGAAGTGGCCTTCGACGAGCAGCCAGCCCCTGCCCTCGCGGTGGACGAAGCGGCGGATCGAAACCACGGGCGGGAATCCTTTCTCCAGCGAGGTTTCCAACTGCCGGTGGACGCGCCGCAGCAGGCGGTCGGACGACTCGCCACCGGAAGCGAAGAGTATCTCGTGCCGCAAGGGCGGCAGGTAGTGCCCGGCAGCGAGTTCGTTCGCGATGTCGCAGAGATCGGCCACGTTCACCCCGTCCTTCGTCCAGCGCGGCCGCCCCGGAAGGTGGGCCGAGGCGCGGGCGCCACGGTGGCGGATGATCCAGCGAAGGCGCTCCCTGTCGCCTGCTCCCGGGACGGCGGCGGACGCGCGCTGCCAGTGCTCGTTTCCGCAACGAAACGCCGCCAGCAGGGCGGCCGGACCGCAGGCGTTGCCGGCGATCACGAGTTGGTCCACCGCCCCGCCCGCGGGATTCGGCGCGTGCCGCACCGGCGGCGCGGCGGATACCGCGGTGACGGAAAGCAGCGCCACCATCGCGAGGCGGAGACTACTGGCCGCCAGACGGCGCATAGGTGTCGATCCGGCGGTTGTTGGAAGTCTTCACGTCGGGATACGGCCCGTTGAGCGTGATGGTTGAGGTGAAATTCAGTGGCCGCCCGGACTCCAAGCTGCCGGCGGGCAGTGGCACGTTGATCGTTTGGATCGCGTTCGGCCGCAGCGACGGGACGTTGTGGAAGCGCGGCCCGGAACCGATGTCCACCTGGAGGCTGCTGTTGGACAAGGTCTCGGTGCCGCGGTTCTGCACGACCACCTGAAGCTGCGGGTACGGGTTGGTTTCGGTGGCGGGGACCACCCAATTCGACGCGACCGCGGCGTCGTAAATCCCCCGCGCGCCGGTGCCGGCGGCGATCGCGCGGCTGACGTCGATCATGCCGCCGCCGAGCTGCGGATCGTGACCGGGGGCTCCACCATCGTTGAGGTTCGCCATGAGCAGATCCGCGGAGCGCTGCGCGCTGAATCCGGTGTGGTACATCACGGCGGCGACCGCGGCCGCGACGACCGGCGAGCTGCCGGACGTTCCGGTGAAACTCACGGCTTGGTCTCCCGGCCAGGCGGCATTCAGCGCGTATCCTGGGGCGGCGGCCGTGACGTTTCCGCTGTTGGAAAACTGCAAATGGGCTCCGGCGGCGTCCACCGCACCGACGGCGATGACGCCATTGTTGGCGGCGGGATACGCGACGCGGCCCGCGCCCTCGTTCCCGGTGGAAGCGACGATGACGGCTCCGGCCGCCTGCGCCCGCTCGATGGCGTTCCGCACCAGCACGCTGTCGCCATGGCTGCCGAGGGAGATATTGATCACCTGGGCGCCGGCATCCATGGCAGCGAGGATACCCTGCGCCAGGACAAAGCTGTCCGAGCGCCCGTAGTCGTTCGCCACCCGCACCGAGATCATCTCGGCTCCTGGAACCACGCCGGGGACGCGCGGATCGTCGCCGATGATGAGCGAGGCGACCGCGGTGCCGTGGCCGTTCCAGTCAGCGGGATTCTCCGGCAGATCGATGAGATTGATCGAGGAAATGCCGGTGGTGAAGGCACTGTGGTCGCTCACACCGGTGTCGAGCACCGCGATGCGGACGCCAGCTCCCCAGCCCGAGTTGTCGCCCTCGATGCCGAGCCATTCGAGCAGGCCGTTGCCCAAGGCGATCGCGCCGGGCTGCACGCCGCCGACCTGTGGATCGGGCAGGTAAACCGGGAAAATCATCGAGCTTTCCTCGCTGCCGTCCAGGAGTTCCGCGAGTTCCGCGTAGTCGAGAAAGCCGACGCGTAGGGCGTTGAGCGCGTCCAGGCGGCCCATGATTCGAATGCGGTCGCCGGAGCGGGCGAGGAAGGCTTCCAGTGCTGCCTGGTCTTTGAAAACGAGCGCCCGCTGTCCGGGCAGCGCACCCGCGTCGAGAGCCTCGTCATCGCTGCGGAAGCGGGCCTTGCGTTCGCCGGTGCGATAGACGGGCGTGGATTCCGGCAGGCTTGCGGCGGCCCGGACCTTTCCCGCGTCATCCGCCCGCGCCTCGGTATCCGGCTTCGGAGCCGCCGTGGTGGCGAGCCAGTAGCCGGCACCGGCGGTAAGGCCAAAGCCGACGATCAGCAGAAAGGGACGCAGACGCGCATGCATGACGACAACAGAACCCCGGAGGGCCGCGGTGGGTAGCGTGAAAAACCGGCGGAGGCTTTCCGTCAGAGCCGGCCGCGGAAGCGAGCCATTCACTCCTGTTGCGCCGAAGGCCGTCTCCAAGGCGGGATGTCCTTGAAATTGTAAATCCGGGGCTGCCTCGAACGCGGGTCCAGGGTGGTGATCACGAAATCCCGCTTCAGCTCGGTGCCTTTCCAAGAGGGCGTGGAGACTCGCACCCAGCCTCCCTCGGGCGTGCCGTAGTCGATGAAGACCTGGTACATGTTCCACTCGTCCACGGTTTTCACCGGCGGGTAGATGGTGATCTGCCCCGGGCTGATCGGTTTTTGCTCGGCGCCCGCGATGGTGAAGCGGACCGGACCGGGACACAGGTTGAGGATCCGGACCCCGCCCATCGGGAACGTCCGCTCGTCGTCGTTCATCGCGAGGATGCGGTACGGGTGCTTCCCCGCCGGGTCCGGCAACAGGAGAAACACCTGCCGTGCCGCGGAGGCGAGCTTGCCTTCAGCGACGATCGTGGCGTCTCCGCCGCCGGCGACGAGCGTGACCTTGTTGTCGGGAAACCGCGACTTGTATTCGCCGGTGAAATTCCCGGACAGGAGCGGGATCTCGCCCGGATCCTCCCCTTGCGGCGAGGCGAGAAAAGCGGACGTGATCCCGTCGCGGTGTTCGGGGCAAATCACCCGGAAGCTGACCGCCCGTCCGGATGCCTCCTGGGCCCGGGCGGACGGCGCGGCGAATACGGCGGACGACACCGCCACGGCCAAGACCGTCAGAAGACTGTTCCTCAT
>CBFGTW010000123.1:0-13263 GCA_965651855.1 uncultured Verrucomicrobiales bacterium | reverse complement strand
CCTTGCACGGAGAGCGCGAGCGCCCCGATCAGCAGCGCGATGGTGGCGCCGAGGAGAATTTTCATCGTGTCCATGGATGCAGCGTGTCGGGAGGCCGAGCGCATGTCAACGGGACGGACCGGCGTCAAGCCGCGAGTTCGTCCGCCCGCATTCCGCGGCCTAACATTTGCCGGCGCGCCGGCTCACTGGCGCTGCATTTCCGCGAGCTGACGATTGACGTGCTCGACCACCGGGCCGGGGAGGGGAGTGCGCTGGATCCATGACTGCGCGGAATCCGGGTCCCGCCGCAACCAGGCGGAAAGCGTGCGGCGGTACATCCGCTCCTGCTGCCCGGGGTCGGAAATCAGGCCGATGTGGCTGGCGGCGAGGCCGGGTTCGCTGCGGAAGGAGCTCCAGACAAGATTGCCGACCACGCCATCCGTCACGTCGTTCGGGTAACGGCGGAGCAAATCGGCGGCGGCTTGGGGGTTCTCGGCGGCGGTCGCGCTGACCATGCCACGGAGCGCGTTGCTGCGGGCGTCCCCGGCGGGCAAGGCCTCGAAATAAGCCGTGGCAGCGGCTGCATCCTGACGCGCCCAAGAGGAAATGACATCGTCGAGCCGGCGGTCGGCGGCGTTTCCGGGATTCGAGACGAGCCAATCGGCCGTCCCTCGGGGATCCGTGGCGGCGAGCCGCTCGGCCACCCGCATCATCGCGCCCTCGCGGAGGCGCTCGTCCTGAATTTCGGAAACCCACGCGCGCGCGGCGTCCGGACCCTGTTCCATCAAGTGAGGCAGGATTGCGTTCAGCCCGTCGCCACGCTCGCGGCTGAAGGGCATGGAGGTCAGAAGCTCCGTGGCGCGGACGGGATCGGAGCCCGCGATGCCGCGGATGATGCCGGGCAGGTGGGGGTTCGCCCCGTCGCCTTGGTGCGCTTGCTCGGCCCATGCCACGGCCGCCTCGGCGTCGCGGGCGGCCCATGCGGTGAGGATCGTGTTTGTCGCGAAGCCGCCGCGGGTGTTTTCGGTCGTGTAGGCCAGCGCCGAATACGGATCGGCCTCGGCCCATGCGGTGAGCAGCATCGCGTATTCGCCGAAGCGGCTCTCGGTGATGCCGAGGCCGCGGAAATGCGCGACCGCGTCCTCGAATTCGCCGGGCCCCAGCTGGTCGATGAACTCGAGCAGCGCGCGGCTGCGGTCGAGCGCGTTCTCGCCGCGGACGATTTCCTCGAGGCGGCGGAGTTTTTCGTCGGTTGGCGCGCTTGCGGCGGAGCTGCCGTTGCGGCGGGCTTCGCGGGTGCGGGAAGTCTCGCCGGAGCCGGCGTCTCCCGCGCGGGCCGAGGAAACGCGCACGGTGGCGGCATCGCGGGCGGCGTTTTCCGCGGGTTCCGAACCATCGCCGCCGGCGGAAATCCGGCCGATGGCGAAGCCGGCGGCCCCGATCGCGGCGAGGGCGGCAAGGCTGGTGGCGGGCGTGAGTTTCATGGGTTTCGCGGGGTTTTTCGGCTTTGCCCGATATCGACGTCCGGAAGCCGGTCCGTCTTCCGAAAAAGTCCCCGCTCTCCCGCGTTTCGCAAGCCGCTCAGCCCGCGAAACTGTGCGCCGGCAGCCCTTTCACGCCGAGATCCCGCACGACGAACAAGCGTCCGCCGTGTTCTTCCTCGATCTTCGCGTGCACGCCGGTGGTGACGTAAAGATCCGTCAGATCCGGTCCGCCGAACGCGCAGGCGGTCGTTTCCAAGCAGGGAAACTCGACGCGCCGCAGTTCCTCGCCGGTCGCGGGATCGAAGCAGGCGACGCAGCCGCCGTGGCAGAAGGCGATCCAGAGATTGCCCGCGGCGTCGATGGCCATGCCGTCCGGCGAGGCGTCGATGTGGCCGGTGGCGATCACCGTGCGCAGGTTCCGCAGGTGGCCGTCGTCGTAGTCGAAGGCGAAGACCTCGCGGCGCGGCGTGTCGATGTAGTAGACCGTGCGGCCGTCCGCGCTCCAAGCGATGCCGTTCGAATTGGTGACCGGGCCGAAGGCCTCGTGCAGCGTGAGGTCGCGGTCGAGCCGGTAGAGCCGGGCGTCGCCGGTTTTTTTCGCCAGGCTGATCGTGCCGGCGAAAAACCGGCCGTCCGGCGAGCACTTGCCGTCGTTGAAGCGGTTGTCCGGCTTGTCCGGCTCCGGATCGGCCACGGGCGTGAGCGCGCCGGTTTCCTCGTCGAGGAAGTGGATCCCGTCATCGCCGGCGATGACCAGCCCGCCGCTGTCCCGCGGGACGACCGTGCCGACGCGCCGACCGACGTCCCACGAGCGCTCGTCGCCCGAGGCGGGATCGAAGCGGTGGACGCGGTGGCCTTCGATGTCCACGTAGTAAAGCGCGTCGTTCCACCAGATGGGGCCTTCCCCCCAGCGGCTGCGCACGGTTCCGGTCAATTCGGCGTGAGGCATGGCGGGAAACTACGGATGGGTGCGGCGGCGACAAAGGAAAATGGGAGGGACAAGGCAGGGCGATCATGTGGAGGGGCGATCTCCCGAGTCCGCGCACGGCGTCCGTCCCGGCGGTTCGGAAAACCTCCCTCCGTCCCAGTTAGAAAAATCGGAGATTGTCACCAGACCTCGGAATCGCTATGGACGCGACGAAAACCCGCTCCTCGCCCGGCCCTATGGATACTGTCCGGACCCTTGCCCGCCTTTTCCGCCTTTGCTTCGCCGCCGTCATTCTGGCCGGCGGGGCCGCCACGCCCGCCTACGCCCAAGGAGGTTGGGATGTTTCCAAGATCGACGGCCGCGACTATGTGACCGTCGAGAACATCAAGCGGTTCTATGCCTTCGACAAGCTCGTCCGCAGCGGCAACCACATCACGCTGGTGAACCGCAAATACGAGATGAAGCTCAGGATCGGCACGCACGAATGCCTGATGAACAACGTGAAATTCGTCTTCAGCGAGCCGGTGGTGGCCAAGGGGGCGAATGCCATGGTCTCGCGGCTGGATCTCGCCAAGCTCATCGACCCGGTCCTGCGCCCGAACTACATTCCGACCGCCGGGAACTTCCGCACGGTCATCATCGACGCCGGCCACGGTGGCAAGGATCCGGGCGCGACCAATGCCCTCGGCACCGAAGCGGGCTACAATTTGAAGGTCGCCGGGATCCTCAAGGGGATGCTGGAAAACGCCGGCTACAAGGTGGTGATGACCCGCCAGTCGGACCGCTACCTTTCGCTCCAGCAGCGGGTGGATTTGGCGAACGCCGTGCGCGAGCCGGCGATCTTCATCAGCATCCATTTCAATGCGGGCGGTCGCAATGCCCGCGGCATCGAGACCTTCACGCTCTCGCCGCCGGGCGTTTCCCATTACGGCCGCGGGCTCGTCGCGGGAGACATGCAGGCGCGCGCCGGAAACCAGCATGATTCCGCGAACATCGCCCTGGCCACCGCCGTCCACGGCTATGTCCTGCGGGGCGTGAACGAGGGTCTCAAAAAAGGCGGCGGAGCGACTTGCTTCGACCGCGGCATCAAGCGCGCGCGTTTCAGCGTGCTGAGCGGCGTGCGCCACCCGGCGATCTTGTTCGAGGGCGGCTTCATGAGCCATCCGTACGAGGCGCGGCTGATCCACAACGAATCGTACCAGCGTACCATCGCGAAGGGCATCGTGGACGCCATCAAGGTCTACCGGAGCGCCGTGACCATGAAGCCGGCCGGTGTTCAGCCCTGAGCGGAACGCCCGCCGCGGATCGCCTCGATCATTCGCAGCGCCTCGACGCACGGGCGGACCGCGTGCACCCGGTGGAGCATCACGCCGCGACCGCGCGTCTCCGCCGTCAGTGCCACCGTCGGCCAATCGCGCCGCGAAACGTCGGTTTCGCCGAGCAATCGACCGATGAAGGATTTCCGCGAGACGCCGAGCAACAGCGGTCGTGCGACCGGTGCGAGCGTCCCGATCGACCGCAGCAGCGCCAGATTGTGCTCCAGCGATTTTCCGAAGCCGATGCCCGGATCGTAAACCAGCGCGTCCGGGTCGATGCCGGCCGCCGTGAGCGTCCCGTGACGTTCCGCGAGGTAACTCCGAACCTTTGCCACCACGTCCCCGTAGCGCGGGGCCGCCTGCATCGTCCGCGGTTCGCCCTGCATGTGCATCACCACGACGCCGCAGCCGGCCGCGGCGCAAACCTCGATCATCCGCGGGTCGCGCAGGCCGCTCACGTCGTTGACGATGTCTGCTCCGGCCGCCAGCGCGGCTGCCGCGACGCCGGGTTTCATCGTGTCGATCGAAACCAGGCCGTCCCAATGGTGGCGCAGAGCCCCGATTACAGGCGCGGTGCGCGCGATCTCCTCGTCCTCCGTGACCGGCTCGGCTCCGGGGCGGGTCGATTCCCCGCCGATGTCGATGATGGCGGCGCCGTCGGAAATCATCCGCCGGGCATGCTCGAGCGCGCCTTCCAAGCCGGCGTGCTCACCGCCGTCGGAAAACGAATCCGGCGTGACGTTCAGGATGCCCATCACCGCCGCGCGGCGGCTGAGGTCGAGGGTTCCCCGGCGTGTCTTCCAGATCATGACGGATTTGACGGCTTGCATCCCGCCGCGGCGGGCCCGTAGTCTGCGCCCGATGAACCCGCTGGCAACTTGGAAAACCCTCGCCGTGGCCACCATCGCGGCGCTCGCGTTCCCGCTTTCCGCGAGGTGCGAAATGGATGCCGTGGATGGGCCGAATGTCCGCGTGATCCGTCACGACGACGGTTCGAGATCGGTTTTCTACCGCTCGCCCGACAACCGCATGCTGGTCAAGAAAACCTATCAGAACGGCACGCTGACCTTGGTCACCCAATACAACATGGGGCCGCACGACAACCTCGTTGGCTGCAAGATTTTCGACGGCCGCAAGCAGGAGCTTTTCAAGGTCCGCTACGGTTACGACAAGAACACCGGCTACCTCGTCGCCGAGGACATGTTCGACTCCCGCGTCTACCGCGAGGATCCCAACACCGGAAAGGAAATGCCGGTCCGCAAGGTGCGCTACACCTACGACTCCGAAGGAAACCGCAGCGCCCCGATCGTGCTCACCACGGTGCCGGGCAAGACGGCCAAGGAGGTCTTCGATCCCGGTCCGTCCGCTCCGGTCCAGAATCTCTTCAATGACGGCCCGACGGCCACTCCGCCGGTGAATCCGAACGCGCGTCCCGTCGGCCGCTGAACGTTTCCGCCGGTGGCATCGCCCAAGTCCCTCCTCCCGTGGTTGCTCGGCGGGGCCATCGGCCTCGGCGGCGTGCTCCAAGGGCTCCATTGGCGGTCGACGAACGCTTCCGCGGATGTGGCCGAGCTGGAGAACCAGCTCCGGATCGCGCTCGAGGAGAACGAGATGCTGCAAAAGGAGAACGATTCGCTGCGCTCGCTCGCCCAAGGCGGCGGCGAATTTTCCGTGCCGCAGGACTTGGTGGACCGGGTGGCGAAGGAATTCGGCTTGGATTTCCTGTCCAGCCCGGTGGTCCACCGCATCGCCGGCGAGGAACTGCGGGACCGGATCGCGGCCTCGATCGAGAGCCGCTTCGGCCCGGCGGGCATCGATTACCGTGAGGAGGCGTACCGCCACATCGGGTGGCTGCGGCCGGACGACAAACTGCTCGGCCAGCTCACCGCGGTCCGCGCGGTGGGCGTGCGCGGGTGGTTCGACGAAGTGAGCGGCGAGGCTTGGGTGACCGATCAATTCAACCTTGAGAACATCCCGGACCAAGCCGCGCTCGTGCGGCTGCTGACGCGCATCCTGCTCCACCAGCACTTCCCGCCGCCGCCGGGCTACCCGGGCGACGACGCGGCGCGTGCCCGCGAGGCGCTCCATCAAGGCGCGGCGTCCGGCAGCGAGGCACGCTTCCTGGCGGCGAACGCCCGGGCGATCGGCTTCATGCCGATGCGCGAGGATCCCGCCGCGGCGCAACTGCTCGAGGCGCTGCCGGCCTTCATCCACGGCGTGGCGGTTTTTCCCGCGCTCGACGGCAAGGCCTTGGCGGACACCCTGCACGTCCGTGGCAACCAGGTGCTCCACGACGCGCTGCGGAACCCGCCGCAGACCACGCGCGCGATCATCGAGCCGGCCGACGCCCCGCCGGAGCCTCCACCTCCGCTCGCGCTGCCGCCCTTCGCCGAAGAGCCGTTCCTTTCCGAGTCCGCCGGCCAACTCGGCCTGCGGTTGTGGCTGGCCGAACTCGAGGAGGCCGACCCGTCCGGAGAAATCTCCGGCGCGTGGGTCAACGATCGCTACGTCCTCGTCCCCGACGGCGAGATGACCTCCGCGACCGTGTGGGAAATCCAGCTCGCCACGCCCGAAGCGGCCGATGCCCTGGAAGCCGCCGCGCGCGAGCGATTGGGGCTGATGGCCGGCCTCGATGGCGCGGCTCCGGCCGGTGAAGCCGTCCAGACGCCGGAAGGACGGCGGTTGAGCCTCACTCGCCTCGCGCCGGATCGCGTCCGGATTATCAACTCGGCGACCGTGGAAGGTCCCGCCACCCGCTGATATCCTGCCTGCATGTTCGCCAAACGAGTCATCTTCGAGGGCCGCGTCCAGGGCGTCGGTTTCCGCTACGCCACCAAGGATCTCGCCCGCGGCTTCGAGGTCTGCGGCTGGGTGAAAAACCTCCCGGACGGCACGGTCGAACTCCAGGCAATGGGCGAGCGCGACGAGGTGGAGGCCTTCATCAAGGAGATCGCCGAGGAATCCAACGTCGCCCACCACATCCGGAACCTCCACGCCGAGGAGATCCCGCTGTTGGAAAACGTCAGCGGCTTCAGCATCGAGCGCTGAGCTGCCGTCACCGCAGCCGGATGCGGACGCGGTAGAACGATCTCTCGTCCACCGCCGCGGCGGCGGGCACCGTGGCGCGCAGGAGATCGCCGGAGACGGGCACGACCGTCGCCCCCGGAACCTCGGCGAACGAGCCCGGGTCCAGCGTTCCCGAGCTTTCGAGCACGAACGCGAAGCGATCCTGATAGGCCGACGGGAAGTGGAAATCGATCGTGAACTCGCCGTCCGCCGCGGGAGCGATCACCGGAGCCTGTGGCGAGAGATTCACGGCTGTCCCCGGCGACGAGCCGCCCCCTCGCGGGTCGATCCCATCGAGGAAGTGCTGCAGCAGCGTGAAGCCGCCGCCATGCGGCGTGGCGAACGGGTCCTGGCCGGTTGCGCCGAAGAAGTAGCGCTCCCATTCGTCGTCGAGCAGATTGCCATCCGCGTCGTTGTCCGATGAGGCGGGCGCGAAGGTCAGGGTGGCGGCGGAAATTTCCATCGATTCCATGCCGCCGACCGCCGGGGTATCGGTGAAGCCGCTGACGGAAAAGCGCGTGCCCGGCCGCAGGCCGAGGCCCTGCTCGAGGCGGAAGCGGGCGCCATTGCGATCGAGCAGCACCACCGGCACGCCGCCCGGCTGGCGGAGGTAGACGCCCGTTTGGGCCGGCGATCCGGGAACTTCGACGGTCCAGATCGCCGCCTGGCGGAAGCTGGCCGCGGCGTTCCCCATGGCGGTGGCGTAGGCGGCTTGCGCGGCGGTCAAGTCGCCCGCTGCGACCGCGTCGGCATAGGCGGCCGGCGGAGCATCCCCGCGCAGCAGGGCGCGCAGGGCGTCGAGCGGCATCGGCATGCCCGGCGTGTCCGCGGAAACTGCCGCATGTCGCGCGTAGATGGCATCGGCGGCCGGCTGCATGCCCGCCCGCGCGGCGGTGGCGACGGCGAGGGCGGCCCGGAAGTCGAAACCGGAGAGCCGGAGCTGCGAAAGGCCCGCGGCGGAAAGGGCGGTGCGCGACGCGGCCCCGTCGCGGAACGGAAATAGCGTGAAGCTCTCCAAGGCCGGGGGAGCGTCCAGCGCGGCGTGAACGAGTTCCTCGACAAGGACGGCCACCGCGGTGTCGGCCGGCCCGAAGACTGTCCGCTCCGCCGGGTGGACGCGCGCCGCGGCGGCGCTGGTGGCGGCGGCGATCCAGCCGGCCGCGTCCGCCGCGACATCGTCGCCGGCGGGTGTGAAGACGACGTCGAGCGCGGGTGGTGGCTCGGCGGGGACCAGCCCGACGAGTTCGCGTCCGCTGCGTCCGCCGCTTGCCGCGTCGAAGTAGAGCGGCGTGGCGAGCAGCAGCGCCTGATCGAAGGGCAAGGGGTGATCGGAGCCCAGCAACGCGCCGCGATTCCCGCCATCCGGCAGCGGAGGCGCGATGCCAGCCACGGTGCCGCGATCGAGCAGCGAGCCGTCGAGCGCGTGGGCGAGAAGTTCGCCGCCGTCCGCCATTTCCTGAGCCGCGTGATTGAGGGCGATGGCGGCGAGCCGGAACCCGCCGGCCGAACCGAGGCCGAGACTGGTCGCCGGGGAATCGTCCGCGTCCGCCGGATCGCGGCCTTGCAGGATTTCGTCGAGATCCGAATAGCCGTCGCCGTCGTGGTCCGCGCCGCCGAAGGGATCGAGCCCCAGGTGCAGCTCGACGTAGTCCGGCACGCCGTCGCCGTCCGAGTCGCTGTCGAGGCTGTCGATCTGGTAGGACCGCCGGACGACGGGGCCGAGTGCGCCGCTGGCGTGCGAGCGCAGGACGAATTGCACGTCGCGGTTGTAGGCCACGGGGAGCGGGCCGTGCCACGGCCGCCAGCTCCCGCCGTGCTCGTCCCGCCAGTAGAGCGAGTGGCGGCGCTCGTCGAACATCGCGGCGATCTGGAACGCGGCGTCGTAGGTCCCGCTCGGTGGCGCGATCCGCAGCTCCGGCGCGAACAACCCGCTCGTCCCGCCGAGGGCGCTGATGCTGACGGCGGCGTCCACTTGGTTCGTCAGCACGTGGTGGGTCCCCGCCGGAGCGGAAACCGGATGCTCGCCGGCATCAACCAAGCCGTCCGCCGGAGAGACGAAGGCCTCGCGGCCGACCTTTGCCGGCACCGGATCGGGGAACGCCAGCCGCCGCGTCCAGTCCGGCACATTCGCCACGGCAAGCAACCGCGCGGAATCGTCGTCCGCCGGGTCGGCGTCGAAATAGAGCAGCGAGGCGGCTTCGGCGCCACTGTCCGCCAAGGCGGGCAGCAGGCCGGATGTGCCTTCTTTCCAGCCGCCGTCCCAGATGTGCGTGTGATAGGCGGTGGACGGCGCGCCGGGCGACGGTGCGGACAGCGCGACCACGCCACGCCCCGGCAGCGGCAGGGCCGCGGTGAGGAACAGGCCTTTTTCCGGAACGAACGATTCGCCGGTGGCGATGAAGGCATTTCCGTCCGCGTGAATCCGCAGCCACTCGGCTTGCGAGCCGTCCGCTGCCACCGCGATGAAGCCGTCGGGGTAAGGGCCGGCATCGGGCCCCGGCACCGGCAGCACGCCCGCCACGGGGAAAGGAAATGTCAGCGCGACTTCGGTGAACGCGGCGCTGGCGAGTGGCGCGTGGATTTCCACGATGAGTGCTTCGTCGCTGCCCGCGACGAAGCCGAGGGCGAGGTCGCGGCCGGCGCCGCCTTTCACGTCCATCACGCCGGTGACGAATTCCCAGGTGCCGGGGTAGGTGGACTTTTCGACCGTCTTCACGTCCTCGCCGTCGCGCAGCAGCACCCCGGTGCGGGTGTCGGCGCCACCGGCCGCGGGGGCGGTGTAGAACACGGCGGTGTGCGAGTCGTCGGCCGGATCGACCAACGGCTGGCCTCGGCGGAAAGCGACCGCCGCTTTCCCGCCGGCGAGGAGTGCGCCGGATCCGTCGAGTTCGTGGACGATCTCGGCGACGCCGCCTGCGGAACCGCCATTGAAAATCGTGCCGACCAGCAGCCCGGACGCGCCGCCGCCGCGGTATTCGCCCACGGCCGACGGGCCCACGCCCTCGAGCGCGGGAAGCACCCGGGCCACGGGATGTTTCGCCTCCATTTCCACGAGCATCACGCGGTTCGCCTCCGGGGCGGTGAGGGCCAGCAGCTCGCCTTCCGCGCCGTCCATGCCGCCGGCGACGTCGCTTGGGCCGGCGATGCCCGTCGGGATGGGGGCCGACGCATCGAGCGAACCGTCGGCCCGCATCGCCGCCAGCCGCACCGCGCCGCTGGCGGCGTCCACGAGCGCGAAATGGCCGGCGTTTTCCACCGATGGCACGTGCCATTCGGCGGCGAGTTTGGAAACCGGAGCCGCGACCGCGGCCGGAGCGGCAAGCAGGAGGGCGGAAATTTGTCGGAGTTTCATGGCGTGGCTCAGTGTTGGACCGGGTCGAGCGGGATGATCCGCGCGATCTCGCCGTGCGCGTCGAACTGGACGAGCAGGTGGCGGTAGCGCGCCCCGGCGATGACCGGCAGCGGGTCCTTGAGCAGGATCGCGCCGGTGCCGCTCTCGAGATACGGCGGCGGATCCGGCATCTGGCCGGGCGGCGCGGTGAGCGGCGTGGCGTTGTCGGTCCAATCGCCGGACGCCGGCAACTCGAAGCCGCCGTGCCCGCCGAACGGTAGGACCAGCAGGAAGGGATCTCGAATTTGGAAACCCTTGGTTTTGTCATTCTCGGTCCTCACCCAGGAGATGCGGTCGATGAGCGGCGTGCACTGCACGAGATTCGCCCGGGCCTCCGGAAAGGCGGCGCTCGGAACCTGGTAGCGGTAAAGCATGAATGGCATGAGATCCCGCATGGCCGAGACATCGGCGGAGTTTTGTCTCATCTTGAAAAGATAAGTCTCCGGCGGCTCGGGAGATTCGAGCGTCGCATCGGCGCCGAGACTCGAGCCGGTGACGCGGTGCCGGGTCACGCCGATCAGAAAGCTCGTCGGCACGTTGAAATCGTTCGGCAGCAGGATCGGCCAGATCGGACCCTCGCCGAGCGCGTAGCTGGCGATGTTCCGGCGGTGGTCGAAGGTGCCGGGCAGCTCGCGCGCCGGCCACGGGATGACCGGCTGGGGCCCGGAGGCTTCCGGCTGCCAGCGCGCGGAGACGATGTTGCTGGCGGAGCCGGCCGGGCGTGGATAGTTGCCTGGCCCGCACGCGCGGACGGCGAAGTAGACGCGGCGGTCCGCCGGCACCGTGACTTCCATGCCGAACTCCGGACCGTCGCCCATGGCCGCACCCACCCGTGGCGTCTGGAACGGATGGAAGACGACGCCGGAGAAGTCGCCTGAAATTTCCTCGCCCGCCTCGTCGAGCACCTCCGAAAGGCCCTCAACGTCCGGCGTGCCGCCGCCATCGACGGCCGCCATCACCTCGAAGCGCTCGACGCCCGCGGGATCGCAAAACCATTCGAGCCGCACGCGCAGCCGGCCGGGCAGCTCGTCCACGATCTGCACCGGCGCGAGCATAGGCGTCGGCAGGTCGGTGTTGACCACGGTCGTGCATCCGAGCGGCACCAGTGGTCCGGGATTCGCGTTCTGGTCGAAGAGCTGGCCGAAGTAGCACACCCGCTCGCCGCCGCCGGCCGCCGGGGCATCGTCGCGCCACGTTTCCGGGTTCGGCAGGTCGGCTCCCTCGCCCTTGTCGATCAAGGAGAGTTCGCCATCCTCGCCGACGCGGCGGTAGACGCGCCACTCGGCGACGCCTTGCCCGGCGGGCCAGCCGATCGAGCCCTCGATGACGTTGATCGAGCCGTCGATGCCCGCGAATTCATGGAACGGCTCGCCGGGTTCGCTGACGGCGCGGCAGATCTCCTCCGCATTCGCGGCGAAGCGGTGCACGCCGTGCGAGCCACCCTGCGGGTTGAATCCCGGAGCCGTGGCGGGCTGCGAACTCACGCCATTCGTGCCGATGGCATGGACACGGATGCGCATGCTGGAAACCTCGTCCGTCGGCTCGGCATACGGCAGGTTCACACGGATCACGTTTCCGAGCTGGTAGCGGATCGTGCGGGCGTAAACCACGAGCCACTCGCGCTTCTCGTTGAGGAAGGCCACCTCGATCCGTGCCGCGGCGATGGCCGGCGAATCGCGCTGCACTTCCACCGTGGTGCCGCGGAAATCCGGCGGGTATTCCTCCTCTTTCCCGTCCGGCTCGAAGCGGCCGAGCCACGTCGCTGTCGGCAAGGTGCGGCAGATCAGGAAGTCGCCGGTGGGGCCGCCGGGGGCCTGGAAATCCCGCAACACCCCGGAGACCGGCGCGCTGTGGCCGCTGATGACCTCGCCGCCGCAAGCACTCCGGCCGACGGCGCGGACGGTGTACCAGACGGATTGGTCGGGGTGGGTCGCCAAGGAAGGTGCACCCGCTCCGTTGTCGTTGAATTCGAGGAACGTCCGGCCGTTCTGGTGCGGGACGAGGCCGCCGATCCGGTTGACGAGCGGGTTTCCCACGTTGTCGAGATAGGCCTGCGCGCTCGACCAACGATAAACGTAGTAGCCCGCGGCGGCCTCGGATTTGTCCGCCGCCGGAAGCTGCCGGATCTTCACCTGGAGAAACTGCGAGCCACCCTGGCCTGCCCAATCCGCGGGATCTCCCGGACCCTCGAAGCGGCTCGTGACCGAGAAAATCGAAGGCGGATCCGGCGGCAGGCGGTCGCACATCCGCACCAGTGTGCCGGGCGAAAGTTTCCCCGGCGCGCCGGTGATGCCGCGGGCGGCGACAAAGTAGTAGAAGCTCTCGCCGTCGGCGAAGGGCCGGCGGACACTTTCGCCGCCGGCGCCGGAATGCCAGATGCCGTCGTCGGCGAAGTCGAAGCGCTCGCGGTCCGTGGCATCCGCCGCTTCGGCCGGCGTCAGCAGTTCGCCGACGAGGACCGGCAGTTCGTTGGCCATGGAAATGTCCGGATCGGGATCGCGGGGATCGAGGGCGTTGAGCGCGGCGAGCATTTCCGCGGGGGCCGGTGGTGCGGCGTCCCAGCCCAGCGCCTCGGCGGTTTTGCGCTTCACGCGGAACAGATCGAAGCCGAAGGCGTGCGGCATCTGCGCGCGCAAGGCCGGTCCGACGCCCCAGCGGAAGCGGGCGTTGAGGTGGTCCTTCGGATTGATGGGATACTGCGAGGCGGGATCGACCGCGTGGAGGACCTGGAACGGCGACGCCGGAGCCTCGAGCACCACCGGGTTTTTCGGATCAAGCGTCACACGGCCGACCACGCGGATGTCGCTGTCGTCCGCGGCCACCTCGCGCACTTCGTACGTCTGCACGCCGGCCGGCACGCGGATGGCAAAGGCGTGGCCGAGCGCCTGCATCACCCCGGGGTGCGCGCGACCGAGGAAAAACAAGCGCGAGAGTAGCTGCGGATCGGTCACGGCGGACTGGATCAGGAACGAGAGCTTTTCCGCGCCGTCGAGCGACGGATCGGCCGGGGCGGCGGGTGGCGCGTCGCCACGCAGCGTGACGTCGCGGTGGCTCGCGTCGATGCGGCGCAGCCCGGCGTCGGCCGCGCGGTCGAGGCGG
>CBFGTW010000122.1:0-13516 GCA_965651855.1 uncultured Verrucomicrobiales bacterium | reverse complement strand
GCAGGAACGCGAGCTGTTGGTTGACCACCGCCATTAGCAGCGCGCCGACCACCACACCCAGGGACATCACCAGGGTCAGCTCGACCAAGGTGAAGCCCCGACGCTTGCGTTGGCGTGGCGATTTCATTGGGCGCGGATCACGGTGCGGGATTTGGCATACTGCCGGCCGCCGATCTGGTAGGTGAGGATGCTCTGCACCTTCCACACCTTCATGGCCGCGGGATTCGTCTCGACCGTGCCTTCACCGCCGTCGATCGGATAGTTTCCGTCATCCGGGATCCTTGTCCGGACGACCGTTCCGGTGACCGCCGCACCTCCCGGGAGCCGCCCCACTTCCACCTCGGTGCTGGCGGTTTCCGGGAAGGCCGGAAAGGGCGAATCCTGCCCGACCAACTCGTCGAACGGCAGGCGCTGCGCGTAGGCGCGCTCGTAGGTCATGTAGGCGTCGGACAAGGCCTGCTGCAGCCCCCACTGGCGGGGCGCGAGGATATTGAGCGAAAGCTTGAGCAGGATCAGGCCGAGGATCGTCAGGACGCCGAGCGAGAGCGCCGTTTCCGCCAGCAGCATCCCCGGACGGCCCGATCGCGGCTTGCGCCGCCGCGCCGGGGGACCGAATCTGCGCGCATGTGGAATCTCGCGCGCCAAGCCTTCCTCGCCGCCTTGTGCGTGGCCACGGCCGGCGCCCAGGCGCTGCTGGAGCCTCCGTTCGGCCTGCGCTGGGGAGATTCTCCGGAAAAGTTGATTGACTGGGCGGCCAGACATTCGCTGGACGTTACGATTTCGGTTCCCGGAGATCAACCCGCATTGCGGGTGGTCGGGATCGCGCCGCGCGAGGGTTTCTTGGCGGAGACGCAGGCGGCGGCGATCGAGGGCAGGTTCCTCGGCGGGCGGTTGTATGAGGTGACGGTGCATTACGCCGATCCGGAAGCCTCGGCGGACCTGATCGAGGCGCGCTTTGAAAAGCTCCGCAAGCAGGTGGTGGCCGAGCACGGGCCGCTGCGCGCGAACCAGCAGCGGCGGGCGGTGGAAGACCAGTTCGCGACCCGGACCGAGTCGTTTCATCGGGAACCGGTGAAGGGCCTGTTCCTTCTCCTCGCCTTCACCGAGGTCGAGGACCTGCTGAGGAAATCCAAGGAAGCGCGCTTTTCGCTGATCTACCGGAACGACAATTTCAGGAAGGAACTCGAGAGCGTGTTGTCCGGGGGGGCGGACAAATGAATCAATCGATGGTGGTGACGGAGCCGTTGACCTCGATCGTGCGGTCCACCTCGAAGGTGACATAGGCGAGGCGGTCGGTGCCGAAAGGAGTCTCGGTCAGAACTTCGAGCGTCCAGACGCCGTCTTCCTCCATCACGGTGTCCCAGTTCTCAAGCACGCGGATGTCGCTGGTGGGCGCCGAATCGTAATGATTGAGCGCGGATCCCGGGACGACAATGCCTTCGGTGCCGAGCTGCGGCTCGCCCTTGTAAACCTGCGCGTAGGTGCGGGAGTCCGGGTAGAGGTCGTTGAGCGTGAGCGTGACGGAAGGCACCGTGAAGCGCAGGAAGTCGCCATTGTCGATGCCCGAGATCGTCGCGTCCGCCACCGGCCAGATCTGGACATACATCGAGGCGAGCTGGGACTCCGGAGCCTGGTAATCCTCGAGCGAAAAGATCGAGAAACGTTCCTCGCCGCGAAGCTTCGCCAGGTTTCCTCCGGGCACGGACGAAACCTCGTAGGTGAGAGTCTGGGTGCCGTTCTGGTCCAGGTAGACCTGCGACTTGAGGGTCGCCTGGGTCCGATCGAGGTTTTCTCCGGTGCCGCCTTCGCCGTACGACTGGACGTGGCGGAGGAACTTGACCTGTTTGGACGCCTCCGGGTCGTCGACGCCATTGAGCAATCCGTCCACCATGACATCGACGTAGAACGGCCGGTCCGCGCGGGTCCGGGGCGGCTCGCTGAAGGGGTCTTCCGTGCGGATCTTGACATCCGCGATCGGCACGTAGGTGCCGACGTAGCGGGTATCGAGCAGGAAGCTGGTCGGCGGGCTGGTGTTGAGCACCGTCCACAGCTCGAACCGGGCGCCGCCGGGGTTGATCGCCAGCGCCGACTCCGAGCCGCCTTCGGGGCTCGAGCTGTCGACGTAGACATCCCAGACGACGCTTTCCTGACCTGCCTCGAGCTGGACCTGGCGGATGTAGTTGGTGAAGGTTCCCCCGCTCTGCGCTCCGGCGATCGCGGAACCCAGGAGACAAAGTGGAACTACCCGGGAGATGAGGGTTTTCATCGTTGTGTGTTGGTTTGGAGATCCACTGCCACCGTTTCCTCCGGCGGCGTTTTCAAGGGATGTTTGGAGATCGGCCCGCCATGAAAGGTGGCGACGACGAGATTGCGGCTTTTGGAAAGATGCTCCTCGACCTCCTCGGCGAGCGGCACATTGCCTTGGGCTTGGGCGCGGCTGACCTCCACGGTGGTGATCCAGCCGCGGTTCAAGGCATAGAATTCCGGCCAGCCGACCAGCCGCGAGCCGGCGACGAAGCCGAGGCGCGGGCGATAGGTCTCGGGAATCTGGATAATCGCCCGCTTCGGCACCAGCGTCGCGATGCCGTTGAAGCTGATGATGTCCGATTCGCTGAGAATGTCTTTCGGGCGATTGACGACCGAAGGATCCTCACCCTCGGAGGCCTCCATCCGGTTCATCGGGTCGGCCTGCTGGGCGCGGCGAAGGGTCTGCACGATCTGCTCGTGGGTGGCGGCGTCGCGCATCGGCTTGCCTGGGCCGCGCTCCTGCGCGGCGAGCGGAAGCACGGCGGCGAAGGCGACAACGGAGATCAACAACGGGGTCTTCATGGCATCGGAAAGGGAAGCGTTCACTTCTTCTCGTCGTCGAAGTTGGGATCGGTGTCCTCGCCCTCCTTCGAGTTGCCCGGGTTGCTCGAGTCCACGCCGTCGATGTTGTTGCCGTGGCCGTTGTTGTTCTTGGTCTTGAAGGTCACCAACAGCACCATGTCCTGGAGATCGTAGCCCTGATCGTCCATCTGGCTGTCGCTGTGGGTCAGCTCCATGAAGACGATCACGTCCATCGGCCCGATTTTCACGCGACCTTCGGCATCAAGATACGGCTTGATGAAATCTTCGAGCGACGGCGCGGTATGGAGCGGATAGGTCGTCGGCGGCACGTCACCGTTCACCAAGGTGCGGACGTTCTGGGTTCCGCTGTCCGAATGATAGTAGCTGCCCCAGCTCCGGTTGTAGTAATACCGGCCGCCGAAGCGGAGCTTCTGCCCCGCCTGGACCTTCTTCTTCGACCAGACGACCTTGCTCGGTTTCACGTCGTTGTTCGTGCCGTAGAAGATCGACTGGTACGACCCGCCGTCGAAGCTGAGCGTCGCCTGCGTCGGAACGAATTGGTAGGACGAGCTGCCGTTCGAGCTGACGGTGACGCCGGCTCCGACAACCCGCACTTCCACGTCCACTTCGGTTTTCGGACTGACCGTCGCTGGCGCGATCACGTCCACGTAGTCCATCACCACCGACGGATAGGTAATCCCCCAGGAGAGGGTTGGCTTCGTGCCGGTCTGGACGATCGACGGGTAGGCATTGAGCCAGCCCACGGGAGCGGCGGGAATCGACGACTTGCCGTTTCCGTTGCCGTTCTGCGCGAGGCAGGGTGTGGCAAGGAGCAGGCACAGGGCGCTTGCGGCCGCCGGCAAGGCAGCCGGATGGCGAGTTTTCATGGCTGGTTGTAAGGGTGGGTGTTTCGGAAAACCTTCCGTCTCCGGGATCCTCGGAGTTCAGGGACTTCTCCGGGGGGAGGCTGGCGGCCCGGTTCGGGCAGAGGCACGGGCTTCAGCGGGGTGTGTACTTCGCTTGTTACCGTGCCCATTCGGGACAGAAACCCGATCCGGGCCGCCTGAGACGCGATTCAGGGACAATCGCGCCTCAGGAAGGTGGGTGTGTGGGTGCTTTCGATCTCGCGGTTCTTTTTCGGAATGTCGCGGGGTTGGGTGTTGCAGTTGTCCAGGTGAAAAAAGTTGGTTCAGCGGCTCGGCAAGGCGGGTTCCGGCGACCACTCCCGCCAAGGTCCCGGCGGAACTTCGTGATCCTGCACGAACCGCCACTCGACGCGGCGGCCGCTCTTCAGACCGAGGAAATCGCGGACCGCGGGGCTGACGTCGATGCCGGCCGCCTGGTTGCGGTTCGGGCGCGGCGACTCGTCGCCGAACACATACTGCCAGTGATCCACCACGAAGGGTCCCACGTCTTCCCACTGGGCGTAGCAGACGCGGCCTTCATGATGGATGGCGACCCATCGGCCCTTGCAGACCGAGATGCCGTCGCCACGGTAGCTTTCCCAGAACCAGGGAATGGCGCTCGCCGCTTCCGGCCGGTGACGGCCGTCGCGGCCGATGTCGTTGTAAGGCAGCGCAATGTAGAAGGGATTGAGCGACGGGACGAAATCGGCCGGCAAGTAGCCGCTGCGGCGCCCGGGATGATCGTAGCCGCCGAAGTTCTCCTGCCAGTTCACGTCCCACGCGCTCTTGTTGTTCGGCGTGGGGTTGTTTGGCGTCGGCTGCTCGCCCACCCAGAAGACGGTGGCCACCACGTTGCGCTTCCAGCGGGCGGCGGAGCGGAAAGGATCCCGCGGATCCTCCATCACCACCCGCGCGACCGGCGGAACGCCGAAGGGATCGCTCAGACCCGGAAGCGCCTCGCGGCGGTCCTCGAGCAACCGCTCGTGCGCGGCCGCCGCGCGCTCGGCAAGCCGCGCCCCCTGCACCGTCCCTAACAGGGCGGCGGAGGCGGCCAGAATGGCTTGCGGCAAGAGTTTCATGGGAGTTCCTGGGGGAATCGCGGCCTTCGAGCCGCCCGAATGCCCATCAGGTTAAATACTCCGAGCTTCTTAACAAGAAAATTTCTCGTAATTTTTTGA
Source organism: uncultured Verrucomicrobiales bacterium (assembly GCA_965651855.1). Lineage (GTDB taxonomy): Bacteria > Verrucomicrobiota > Verrucomicrobiia > Verrucomicrobiales > Akkermansiaceae > Luteolibacter. The sequence continues at coordinate 8,604 of CBFGTW010000122.1, read as the reverse complement.
ACGTTTTTCCGACTCAGATGTCATCGCTGCATTTCCTTGGTCTCCAGCGAGTTGCCACACCGACTCGGTGGATGACGCAGAGCAGGCTGAGCGGGAATCGACCTCCTCAGTTGGGCCGATCGAGGGGCATTCGAGCGGATTTTCGGCCCCCACTCAAATTAAAAGTTGAAAAAATTTGAACGTTTCCGCAGCCCGCTTTTCAAAAATCCCTAGCTTCTTGGCGAGCCGAAGCGGCGCTCGAGTTCGCGGAGGCCGATTTCGCTGAGCGTCGGATCGCCGGCGGGCGTGCAGTAGGGCAGGTCGCAGGCCAGCAGTTCCGCCAACAGCGGCAGGGTTTCGGGAAACCGCGGGACCACCATCGCGGCGGCGCGTTTCGCCAAGGCCTTGGCCAGTCGGTCGGCAGCGAACCGACCGCCGGAGGCCGAACCGAGGAGCAGCTCGTCGAGCAGTCCGCCGAGAAACGAGCGCGGATCATCCACGCCGAGCCCCGCTGGCAGCGAGCGGATTTGGAGGGTATTGCCGCCGAAGGACTCCACCTCGATTCCGGCCTCGGCCAGCATCGCCCGCTCGCGCAGGACCAGATCGAGGTCCCGCGGGTCGAGCTCCAGCAACACCGGCACCAGCAGATTTTGGGCATCCGCCCCGCCCTGGGCACCGCGGAGCAGTTTCTCGTAAAAAATCCGTTCCTTGGCCGCCTTGGGGTCCAGGATCGCCAACCCATCCTCGCTTTCCAAAAGAACGAACCGCTGGTGAAGCATCCCGATCGGCCGGAACGGCACGGCTGGCGGCACCGCGGGCTCAGGCTCGGGCGCGGGAGCGGCGGCCGGTGCTGGAACGTCCACCCGGCGGGCAGGCTGGGACCGCGCGGGTGGCGGTGCGACGGGCAGGCTCGGCTGCACCGCAGTCACCCAGGAAACGTCCGGCCGCCGGGCGGCGGGTGCCGGACGCGCGGGTGGCGCGGGCTCCGCCACCTTCGGCCGCAGCCCGGCCTGGACCGCGGACGAGATGGTATCGCGCACCTCGACCGGCCGGTGGAAGCGCACCTCGCGCTTCGCCGGGTGCACGTTCACATCCACCAGCGCCGGCTCGAGGTCGATCCACAACCACGCCGCCGGATGCAGTCCATCGGAGAGCCCGCCGCGGAAACCCTCCGCCAACCCGCGGGAAATGGCCGCGTCCTCGACCGGCCGGCCGTTCAGGAAAACGCACTGGTGCCGCCTCCCCTTCCGCGCGTGCGCCGCAGGCAGGACGAAACCTTCCACCGCGATGCCATTGCCATGCGTCACCGGGAGCTCCACCAATTCCCGCGCCAGGTCCGGGCCGAGCAATTGCCGGACGCGGTCCACCGCCCGCGCCACCGGCGGGAGATCGAACACCTCGCGGTCGTCGCGCCGCAAGCGGAAGCGGACATTCGGCGCGGCGAGCGCGTGCAGCCGGAGCTGGTGCTCGACGTGGGCGGACTCGGTCGTCTCCGCGCGCAGGAATTTCCGGCGCGCCGGCATGTTGAAAAACAGCGCCTTCGCCTCGATGACGGTACCCGGCGCGCACCCGGCCTCGCGCACGTCCCGGATTTTTCCTCCATCCACCAGAATCTCGGTGCCCGCCACGGCGTCCGGCTCGCGCGTCACCATCCGGAAGCGCGACACGCTGGCGATGCTCGGCACCGCCTCGCCGCGGAAGCCGAGCGTGCGGATCGCCGCCAGATCGCCCGCCGTGCGCAGCTTGCTGGTGGCGTGCCGCTCGAGCGAAAGCAGCGCGTCCTCGCGCGACATCCCGCAACCGTCGTCGCTCACCCGAATGAGCGCGGTGCCGCCGCGATCGATGTCCACCCGGATCTCCCCCGCCCCGGCGTCGATCGAGTTTTCCACCAGCTCCTTCACCACCGAAGCCGGACGCTCCACGACCTCACCCGCCGCCACCTGGCTGGCGAGAACATCGGAAAGCACACGGATCTTGGGCATAATCGAGTGATGAGTTTAGAATTATGAGTTTAGAATTTAAGATTTGAACATTCGTGCTTCTCTTTCACGGCTCCTCCCACACCTCGGCGCGGGCGGCGGTGGAGCGGGGCTCGAGATGGGTGATGACGCGTCCGTCGGGATGGAGGAGCGCGGCGACCTTTTCCTCGACGGCGGTGGCCGAGTCATGGGCCTGGCGCACGGTCAGTTTGTCGTCGAAGACCAGGTGGAACTCCACCCAATGCGTGCGGCCCGAATGGCGGTGGCGGAAGTTGTGATAGGACAGCCCGCGCTGTTTCGCTTCCCGATCGAGCAGCTCGCGGATCCGCGCCTCGACCTCCGGGTCCGCGGCGTCGAGCAGGCCGGCGAGGCTTTCGCGGATCAGGCCGGTGCCGGTGCGCAGGATGTTGAGCGCGGCCAAAGTGGCGGCGATAGGATCCCACCACAGCCAGCCGGTCCAGTAAATGAGGCCGAGGGCGACCAGCGCCGCGACGCTCGACCAGACGTCCGTCAGCACGTGCATGCCGTTCGCGCGGACCAGCGGCGAGCCTGAGCGCTTGCCGATCCGCACCAGCGAAAGCCCGAGCGCGGTGTTGATCGCGGCGGCCGTCGCGGTGAGTCCCGCGCCGAGGCCGAGATTCTCGATCTCCACCCCGAAGAGGAACTGTTTCCCGACCTCGTAGAGGATCAGGAACGCCGCCGCACAGATCATCGCGCCCTCGAAGCCGGATGAAAGGAACGCCACCTTGTCGTGACCGAAGTGGTGGCTGCGGTCCGCCGGTTTGTGCGAAAGCCGGAGCGCCCAGACGGCAAAGGCGACCGCCAGCATGTGGACCACGGACTCCGCGGCATCCGAGTATATCACGGAGGATCCGGTGACGATGGCGGCCGTGACCTTCGCACCCAACAAAAACACCGCCACCGCCAGCGAGACGTTCATCACCCGCTTCTGCTCGTCGTAGCCCGCCACGGGCGCAGCTTGCACGGAGGCCGTGACGGTGGCAACCTCGGCGGCCGGCGCGATCAAGCGAGATCTTGCTTGTCATCGCCCGTGAACCGGCGAATGGCTGTCCCTCCCGCCGCGCCGCAAGACGCTCTTTTTTCCATGGAAACACCGCCATTTTCCGAACTCGGCCTGCCCGCTCCGCTGCTCGCCGCCATCGAAACGCTCGGCTACGAACGCCCCTCGCCGATCCAGGCGCTGAGCATCCCGCCGGCGCTCGAGGGCAAGGACCTCGTCGGGCTTTCCGCCACCGGCTCCGGAAAAACCGCGGCGTTCACCTTGCCCGCGCTCGCGATGCTCGACGTGGACGCCCGTCACCCGCAGGTGCTCATCCTGTGCCCGACGCGCGAGCTGGCGGTGCAGGTCTGCGAGGAAGTCCACCGCCTTGGCGCGAAGCTCCAGGGCTTGCAGGCCACGCCGGTATACGGCGGTGCGCCGATGGACCGCCAGCTCCGCGCGCTGCGCGCCGGCGCCCAGCTCGTCGTCGGCACACCGGGCCGGCTGCTCGACCACATGCGGCGCGGAAGTTTCGATCCCTCGCAAATCAAGCTGGCCATCCTCGACGAAGCGGACCGGATGCTCGACATGGGCTTCAAGGAGGAGATGGACGAACTCCTCGCCGCCTTGCCCGCGGAGCGCCAGACCTTGTTCTTCTCGGCGACCATGAACCCCGGAGTCTCGCGGCTGATCCAGCGCTTCGGGAACAATCCGGAGGTCCTCGAGATCCAGCAAAAGGCGCGCACCGTCTCCACCGTCGAGCAGTCGTATTTTGAAGTGCGCCAGCGGTCGAAAGTCGAAGTGCTCTCCCGCCTGCTCGACATGAACCCGCCGCGGCTCGGCATCATTTTCTGCAACACCAAGCGCTCGGTGGACGAGTGCACCGAGGACCTCATCAACCGCGGCTATGCCGCCGACCGCCTCGACGGCGACATCACCCAGCAGATGCGCGAGCGCGTGCTCAAACGGTTCCGCGACGGCGCGGTCGAGCTGCTTGTCGCCACCGACGTGGCGGCCCGCGGGCTGGACATCGACGAGATCGACATCGTCTTCAACTACGACCTCCCCGCGGACCCGGAAGACTATGTCCACCGCATCGGCCGCACCGGTCGTGCCGGACGCTCCGGGCGCGCGGTGAGCTTCGTCTTCGGCCGCGAGATCTACCGGCTCCAGTCGATCGAGCGCTACACGCGCCAAGTCATCAAACGCGAGCGGATCCCGTCGGTCGAGCAAGTCGAAGGCCGCCGCGCTGACTTGATTTTCGAGACGCTGAAAGAGCGGCTCGAATCCGGGAAATTCGACACCTACCAGGACAACATCGACCGCCTGCTCGAGCAGGGGCACACGCCGACCGACATCGCCGGCGCGGCGATTTCCATGCTCCGCGACTCCAGCGGTCGCGAGGGGGAAATGATCGCCGAAGACCGCGAACCGGATCGTCCGGCCGCCCGCCGCGAGAGCCGTCCGCCGCGCGAGCGGGACGCCGGACCGCGCGAACGCCGCGGCGGACCGCGCGAACTGCTCGCCCAGGAACCCGGCATGAGCCGTTTGTTCCTTTCGCTCGGGAAAATGCACGGGGTCCTGCCGAAGGAAATCGTCGGCATGATGTACCGCGAGGCCGGCCTGCCCGACGGCAGCCTCGGACGGATCACGCTCTTCCCGAAACACTCGCTGGTCGACGTGCCGGAGGAATTCGCGGACCAGGTCATCCAGCGCACCCGCAACGCGCGCCTGCGCGGCCGGCCGTTCCGGATCGACTACGACCGCGGCCCGCAAGGCTGAAGCAGCCGCTCAGGCGAAACGGTCCGGCGACAGCAGCGAGAGACCGAAGCCAGGCGGCTCGTCCTCGATGACGCGCGCCGCGATTTCTCCGGTCACCGGAGCCAGGCTGATGCCCATCATCGCGTGGCCGGTGGCGACGGTAAGATTCCGGGCCGCGGCGCTGCGGCCGAGATATGGCAGCCCGTCCGGCGAGCACGGCCGCAAACCGTGCCACGGCGCGATGTTCTCGAAATGCTCCGGGCGGAACTTCGGGAAATACCGGCACGCGGCCCGGATGATGCCGTCCACCCGGCGCCGGCGGATCTCGTGGTTCGTGCCCGCGATCTCCATCGTTCCGCCGAAGCGCAACGACCCGCCCATCGGCGTGACCGCCACCCGCGCTTCCGTGAGGATCGAGCACAAGCGCGGCAGTTCCACCGGCTCGGGCAGCGTCACGCTGTAGCCCTTGCCCGCCTGCATCGGAAGCCGCAGGCCGAGCGGCCGGACGAGCTCGTCCGACCACACGCCGCCGCAGAGGACAAACTCGTCCGCCTCGATTTCCCCGGCTGGGGTTGCCACCGCGCGGAGCTTTCCGGATTCCCGCCGCCAAGCGGTCACGGGTGCGTCCCACAACATCCGCGCGCCGGCATTCTCAAGCCGCCGTTCCAACATCGCGACGAAGCGCTCCGGCCGGAGATGGCAGTCCTGCGGAAAATAGACCGCACCCGCGATGTCCATCGTCACCTGCGGATCGAGCTTCGCCGCGGCATCCCGGTCCAGCACCTCGGCCGGCACGCCGAGCGTCCGCGCCTGCTCCGCGGTTTCCCCCTCGTGGTCCACCGTGCGAGACTCGCGGCACAGCATGAGCAGCCCGTGTTCCACGAGACCGATGGATTCCTCCCGCTCGAACATTTGGAAGGCCTCGCGCGAGGCATAACTCAGATCGCGCAACAGCGGCGCGGCGCGGGCGACATGAGCGCGCGTGGCCGAACGCACGAACGCGACGCCCCAGCGGATCAGGTCGAAATCGAGCCGCGGCTTGATATAGAACGGCGACTCCGGATTCCACATCCACTTCAGCCCGAGCGCGACCATCCCGGGCGCGGCCAGCGGCACGAAATGACTGGGCACGATCATGCCGGCGTTCCCAAACGAGCAGCCGTCGCGCTCCCGCGGACCGCGCTCGATGACGGTGACTTCGTGGCCGCGGCGCGCGCAGGCCTCGGCCACCGATAGCCCGACCGCCCCCGCACCGATGACGACGACCCGCTTGCTCATGCGATGCCGTGGGCGAAGGGATCGTCCTCGCGGAAAATCAGCGTCGATCGGGCCGTGACAAACGCCCGGCCGGCGATCGTCGGCAAGATCTCGCCGCGCTCGCGGTTGAGCCAAGTGTAGCTGCCGCGGAATGTCGAACCGATGATGCTCTCCTGGCGCCAATCCTCGGTCTCAGCCAGCTCGCCGTCGGCCGCGAGGCACGCAAGCTTGGCGCTGGTGCCGGTGCCGCAAGGCGAGCGGTCGTAGGCGCCGCCCGGGCAGAGGACGAAATTCCGGCTGTCGCCCCCCGCCCGCGGCGGACCGAACAACTCGACGTGATCGACCTCGGGATGACCCGCGGCATTCACCGCGAGCCGGATCTTCGCGGTCGCCTCGAGCAGTTCGCCGAGCCGGTCCGTGCCGAGCGGGATCTCGGGCGACTTCACGAGGTAGAACCAGTTGCCACCCCAGGCGACATCGCCGCGCACTTCGCCAAGCCCGGGGACGTCCACCGTGAAACCCTTCGCCTTCCGCCAGGACGGAACATTGCGGAAGGTCACCTCTCCGCCAAGACGCAAGGTCGCCTCCACCACGCCGACCGGCGTTTCGATCCGGTGCAATCCCGGACCGACCCGGCCGAGATAAGCCAAGGTTTCCATCACTCCGATCAGGCCATGGCCGCACATGCCGAGATAGCCGACATTGTTGAAAAAGATGACACCCGCCGCGCAATCCGGCTCGGACGGCTCACACAACAACGCGCCCACCAAGACGTCCGATCCGCGCGGTTCGAGGACGACCGAACGGCGGAAGTCGTCGTGCTTCTCCCGCAACCGCTCCACCCGCTCGGCGAGCGGGCCGGAGCCGCAATCCGGCGCGCCGGAAACGACCACGCGCGTCGGCTCGCCGCCGGTGTGGGAATCGATGACCTCGATGAACCGGGAATGCTTCATGGGGATCAGGCCTTCGCCGGAACCGCGGGCCGGTTCTCGATGCCGTGGTGGATGATCTTCAACACCCGCTCGCGCTCCGCGCCTTGCAGCGGCAGCCGCGGCGCGCGCGTCCACTCGCTGCCGAGACCGCATTCCTGGACGCAGAGCTTGATGTATTGGACGAACTTCACGTGCACGTCGAGGTGCAGCAACGGCGTGAACCAGCGATAGATTTCCACCGCCTTCGCCCACTCCCCGGCTTGCATCAGCTCCCAGAGGTATTGGTTCTCCTCCGGAAAAGCGATGCCGGTGCCGGCCACCCAGCCGTCGATCCCGAGCACCGCGCTCTCGAGCGCGAGGTCGTCGACGCCGGTGAAAATGGCATATCTTCCGCCCACGGTGGTGTGCAGGTCGGTGACCCGGCGGGTATTGCCCGAACTTTCCTTGAGCGCGACGAAGTTCTTCACATCCGAAAGCTCGAGGAACATCTCCGGCTCGATGTCATTCCCGTAGCTGATCGGGTTGTTGTAGATCATGATCGGCAGGTCGGTGGCGGCGGCCACGGTGCGGAAGTGCGCCGCCGTTTCCTCCGCGTCCGGCGTCTTGTAGTTCATCGCGGGCATCAGCATGAAGCCGTCCGCGCCGAGCGCCTCGCAGTCTTTCGCGTAGCGGCAGGCCTCGCCCGTGCTGGTCTCGGCCACGCCGGTGAGCACCGGCACGCGGCCTTTCACCGCGGCCACCATCTCGCGCATGACGAGCCGTTTTTCCTCGGGAAGCAGCGACTGGTTCTCGCCCAGCGAACCGAGAAAGATCAGGCCGCTGATGCCGGACTCGATCAGCCGCTCGGCGTGGCGTGCGGTGCCCTCGAGATCGAGCGATCCGTCGCGCTGCATTTGCGTGGTGATCGCGGGAAAGACGCCCGACCACGGGCCGGGGACGGATTTCGTTGCGGTGTTGGCCATGGGCGGATCATGCCTCTTCGGCTCGAGCGGGTCTTGTCGGAAATCCGGCCGCCCGGGTGGAAAAAGAGACAAGCCAAACGCCGGCGCGGGCCGTAGGGTCGCCGGCGTATGACCACGCTCCACGGACATTCCCTGATCGCCGGAAGCCGCAGCCCCGGTCGCGGCGAAGCTTTCCAAGCCGTCTCGCCGATCGACTCGCAGACCTTGCCCGGCGAGTTCCGGATCGCCGCGGAGGCCGATGCCGAGGCCGCGCTCGACGCCGCCGGCGAGGCCGCGGCCGCTTTCCGGAACTCCGACGGCGAAACCCGCGCCCGCCTGCTCGAGGCGATCGCCACCGGCATCGAAGCGCTCGGCGACGACCTGATCGCCCGTGCGAACCTCGAGACCGGCCTCCCCGACGCGCGGCTCGCCGGCGAGCGTGGCCGCACGGTCAACCAGCTCCGGATGTTCGCGAAGATCGCGCGCGAGAATTCGTGGCTCGACGCCCGCATCGAGACCGCCATCCCGGACCGCCAGCCGATCCCTAAAGTGGACCTGCGCCGGATGTTCGTGCCGCTGGGCCCCGTCGTCGTCTTCGGCGCGAGCAACTTCCCCCTCGCCTTCTCGGTCGCCGGCGGCGACACCGCCTCCGCTCTCGCGACCGGAAACCCGGTGGTCGTGAAGGCCCACGAAGCCCATCCCGGAACGTCCGAAATGGTCGCCGACGTGATCGTTTCCGCGGTCCGCGAGGGCGG
>CBFGTW010000121.1:0-13873 GCA_965651855.1 uncultured Verrucomicrobiales bacterium | reverse complement strand
GGCAGCCGATGAAGAGCCAGTTCTTGGCTCCGAGCTTGGTCGGGCGGATGGCATTCTCGACGAGGTTGTTGTCGATCTCGATGCGGCCGTCGCTGAGATATGTCTCCAGCTTGGGCCACTGGTTGACGGCGTAGCGGATGGCCTTGCCAAGCTGGCTCTTGGGCAGGATGGCGCGCAGCGCGAGCCGGTCGATGACGGTTTTGAGCCGCCGGTGGACCATGCGGCTCTGCGAGGCGCGCACGGCTTCGCGCAGGGCCGGGCCGGCCTTGGCCTCACGGAGTTCTTTCTCGATGCGGTAAAGGTGGCCGATCTGGTGGAGGATCCATGCGACCAGCCGGGGTGACTGTTCGCTGGCTTCGAAAAATTTCCGCCGCAGGTGGCTGTGGCAGCCGGCGAGGGTGATGCCGGGCCTGACCTTGGCCCAGGCGGGGTAGGCTTCGTAGCCGTCGCACTGGACGGTGCAGGCGGCCGGGCCGCCGGGGCCGAAGAGTTCGCCGACGCCGCCGGCATCGCGGCCGGCGCGCCAGTGGTAGAGGACGGTGCCGCCGGGGATGTTGGAGGTCCAGAGGTAGCCGGTTTGCGCTTTTCCCGATCCGGGCTCGAGATAGTTGATCGGCGTCTCGTCGAACTGCCGGTAGCAACTTCGCCAGTGCTCGTGCTGGATGGCGCGGTAAACGGCGGAGAGCCAGTCCGCCCCGAGCGCGGCCCAGTCGCAGAGAGTCTTCCGATGGAAGCCGACGCCCTGGCGGGCGAACATTGCCGCCTGCCGGTAGTAGGGCAGGTGGCAGACGAAGCGGTTGTCGATCACTTCGGCGATGAGGCCCGGCGTGGCGATGCAGCGGTCCAGCAGGGACGGCGGCAGCGGGGCGACGACGGGCTTGGCGAGCATGTCGCCCTTGCGGACGTACTTGCCCCGCACCAGCCGGATGCGGCGGAACTCGCCGCGCTTGTAATCGAGCTGCTCGCGGACTTCCTCGCCGATGCGCCGCCATTGGTCCGGGTCGGCCAGCACCTCGGGCGGATCGAGGATCCGCTCGATGACGGGCAGGTGCTCCGGGATGCGGGGCGGCCGCGGCCGCGTGCGGCGAGGCGAACGGTTGCCGGGCTCCTCAGCCGCCGGTCCGGGGTCTGCGGGACCGGCGGCGGGCGCTTTTTTTGGCGGCTCGAAAAGTTCGAGCTGCGCGGGGGACCCGAGCTGCTCGCTGGATTTGCCGAAGACGCGGCGGCACAAGGCGTCGATGGTTTGCTTGAGGACGAGGATCTCGGCTGCCTGCCGCTCGATGATCGCGTCGCGTTTCGCGATCTCATCGAGCAGGCGCTGTCGTTCCCCGTCGTCCATCTACGGTGGATGCCGTAGCACACGCCGTGCCTTTCCGGCGGATCGAAGATGATTCATGGCAGTTCATACCACGGCCGCTTGCAGCCGTCGCGCATGTCGATTCCATCGAGCAAAAATCCAAGGGCGGTGGCGCTCAGGCGCAGCTTGCCGTCCTTCACGTCCGCGCCCTTCGGCCAGGCGAACGACCCCTTCTCGAGGCGCTTTGCCAAAACCCACAGGCCGCTGCCGTCGAAATAGAGAAGCTTGAGCAAGGTCCGGCGCTTGTTGGTGAAGGCAAAGACCGCGCCGCACTTCGGGTCCTCCATGAGCTTGCCGGCCACCGCGTCATGCAGGCCGTGGAAAGACTTGCGCATGTCGCAGGGATCGACCGCCACGAAGACCTTGAGGCTCCCGGGGAAACTCAGCATGGCCGGGAAAGTTCGTGGATGAGCGCGGCGGCCATCGGCACCGCGGATCGGGCCGTGACATGGAGTTCGGCTCCGCCCGGCAACATCACACGCAGGCTGCCGTCGCGGCACGATCCAGCCGGAGCATCAACCTCCACCAGCGCCAGCCCCGCGGGAGCTGGCAAGCCGGCCGGGGCACCAACCCGCTTCCGCCTCTGCAACCAGCCCGCGAAGGTCTGGTAGTTGACGCCGTGGAGCGCGGCGAACTTCGGACCGCTCAACCCGCTCCTGGCATAGGCCTCCAACATCGCTGCCTTCTATTCGGGAGCATACCGGAGCCGGCCGCGGCGGTCCGACCTGATGATCGCGTCGTGCGTAGCATTCATACGACGCCAGGCTATGAGTGCTATGCCATGCAGCCCAGCCTGACCGCGTGGCGGTCCGGACCACGCTTACCCCGTGGCGGCGGATCTGTTCGACGAAGGTGTAGATGACGGCGCTGCGCCAGCCGGTGTGCTCCCCGCCGATGAACATCCAGTTCTTGTGGCCGAGCTTCGTGGGGCGGATGGCGTTTTCGGTGAGGTTGTTGTCGAACTCGATCTGCCCGTCGATGAAGCACGGCTCGAGGTGCGGCCATGGCCGGGCGGCGTAGGCGAGGGCTTTGCCGAGCAGGCTGCCCGGCGTGATTTCCCCCGATCGCGAAGATAGGCGATGAGCCGGGCGAGGCGGTCGTAGTGCCGCCGCGTCTGAAGCCAGCGGGCTTTCTGGCGCTCGAGCGGTCCGGCGCGTTGCTCGCGCAGCGCGGCCTCGATGCGGTAGATGCAGGCGATCAGGTTGAGTATCCAGGCGACGATGCGCGGGTGGTCCTCCCGGGCTTCGTGGAAGGCCCTGCGGATGTGGGCGAGGCAGGAGACGGCGATGATAGGTTCCAATTTGAATTCGGGCTTCCCACCGCCGGTGCCACCACTCTATCGTTCTGCCAGGATATGCACCATACCTTCCAGGCAAATTCATGCGAATATTGGTCGCGCGTCGCATTGGTTGTTGGTCCCATTTTTGCCTTCGGACTTCTGCCGCTAATTGCGCCAGCATCGTCAGATCCGGGAGGGTTTGTCTTCATCGTGAATGCGATTGGCGTCGTATCGTTAGGCGTGATGGCCTATGCTCGGCCCCGTGAGCTCACACTTGTGATTGATGAGCGAGGCGTTTTGATCACGGATCGATCGCAAAGGGTTATTATTTCCAAGGCATTATCGGAAGTGGTCGAGGTTTCAATGGTGAGGTGGGGGCACATTTTGAATTTTTCCATTGGTTGGATTGTCCTCAGAGAGTCAGGAAGGGCGAAGCCCCATTACTTCGGTGCGATATCCGGGTACAGACTTCACACTGATGCCATCGCAAGTGTGCGAAAGTCCTTTCTGGAATCCAAGAGGCGGGACAAGTTATGCGAGGCAACCGGCGAAAGCGTCCCTAGTTGAATCGGGGCTTGATCCGGCGGTGCCTCAACATCTAACGATATACGAGAATACGCCATGCCAATGCGCCCAAGCAAGAAGGTCTTCATCGGGACGTCTCTGGTCCTGACGGCGGTGCTGCTTCAAGTAATCCTCGGCTTAGTTGCAAGTCGGCTGATGGGAAGCGTTGCTGCTGGCATCGAATCGGCCGGCACGATGGAGAATGTCGATGGGGTGCTAGATGGGATTCACCGCCAATCGATTACTCTGTTTGTCGGCTATGGGTTGACCTGGGTGCTTACATTGTCGGGTATTGTCCTTTTCGTGATTGGCGTTTATCAGAATTGCAGAGCCACCGAGATCTTACTGGCATCAACACGAAGCGAATGAGACTGATGCATCAGGCGTATCCCCAAAGATAGCTAGCGAGCCTCGCAGCTATCCGTTGTTGGACGCGCCAGGGTTGACTTTACCGGCGGAGATCCGCGGGCTCTTGCTGATTTGATTCAGGCGTGAGGGTGAGCATGTTGCCTCGGCGGGGTGGTGGTGATCCGGGGCTGGGGCGGTCGTCGGAATCCGGACCTTTGAAGGGAGCTTCAGGGTGGATGATGCGGGACTTGTGGTCCTTGATCTGCCCGGATTCGAGGGATCGTGACCGACGATGAGGCTTGGGCGGGACGGCCAGGAGTTGGTGCTGCACCGGGAGGACGGCCACACGTCATGGCTGCCTCCTGATTTTCCCGACCATCCTGCGTCGGTTGATGGCTTCTGGCCCTTCCGCGAATCGAAGTGAGAGAGGTCGAACCGGCGGTGGGAAATCACCGGTCGATCGACTGCCGCCTCATGAGAAGCTGCCAGTCGTAGATCACCTCCGATGCCTCCTGGGCCATCCGGGGGTCCGTGATGTTGCCGGCGACGCGGCGGGCGTTGGCCAAGTCCCCGCGGACCCACAGGTTTCCGAGGACCATCTCGACGAAGCCAGCCTCCCGGTGCCAGCTCCCCGGCGGCAGGCTTTCCAACCATTGCCGGCTGCCAGCCGGATCCCGCAACAGCGACTGCGAGATCGCCAGGTTGTAGATGTGCCGGACTTCCTCTCTCCCGGGAAGCGTCAGGGCCCACTCGAGCAGCTCGGCCGATCCGCTGCCCGGATGGCCGCGCAGCTTCTCCGCCGCGCCAGCCCGCAGGACATCCCACTGGCCCGCGGCGATCGCCCGATCGATGGCTTCCAGCAGGACCGGCGAGCGGTTGTCGACGCGCGCAAGCAGCATCCTCGCGGCCTGCGCCCGGTCTTCCTCGGGCACGGTCTCCCATTCGGCGGCGAGAGTTGCCGGATCGGAGCGGGCGAGCGAGGCTGCCCAGGCACCCATCTTGCGGATCCGTTCCGCTCCACGGGTTGACTCGGACCATTGGCTGAAGGGTTCATCGCTCGACTCACCGCCGATTGCCTTGATCCAATCCTCGAACTGGCGCGCGTCACCGGCGCGGGTGAGTTCCCCCATCAGCCGGTCGCGCTCGGCGGGCGTCATGTTCCTGTTGAAGACTTGGCGCAAGCGGGTTCCCTGGACGGTGGCGGGCATCTCGGCGACGACGGAAATCATCAGGGCGGGGTCGTTCCTGCCGACCACTTCTCCCCAGACGCCTGTCAGGAGCTGCCGCGCCATGGCCATGTCCGGTCCGGCGAGGACGTTCCAGGTTCTCATCGGCTCCTCGGCGAAGGCGGAAGCGAAGGCATTCGAAAGGAGATCGCCGCCATCAATGGCGAGCCTCCGCTCGTCCCAAGTCTCGCCGAGATACGCGTCCAGAGCGCCATGCAAGTCGATCTTGGCCCAATCCGCCAACAGCTTCGCCTGCATCTCGAGCCGGTCCCTCCGGTTCAACGGCTCCTTGCCAAGTTCCCGCCAAGCCTCCCGATACAGCGCCGGGCGGCTGGACAAGGATGCACGATCGCGAGTCGACGCGAAGGAAGACGGTTTCCGCGCCGGGCTGTCGTGAATGTTTCGCCGTTCCAGGGAGCCACACGTTCCACCGGATGCCGATGGTTCCCTCGTAAATGAAACCGCCAGCAGAATGCCCGCGGCCAAGGCACCCAGGTGGGAAAGCGTCTTTACCGCAGCCTTCATTGGTGGGTTTCGATGCGGTGTTTCAACTCCGGATCCGTCACCTGCGATTGCAGGCGGGCGGCAAGGCGGACATCGGCAACGGCCCGGGCCAGCGAATAGAGCGCCATTTCCCGGTCGATCCCGGGCGGCAGGTTCTCGACCCACTCGACGTAGGCCTCGTGCAGCCGGTTGCTGTTGGTGAACGACCGGAGGTTCCACGCGTCCAGCCGGCCCTCCCAGGCTTCCGGAGTGTCGCTGGGAACCTCCTTCAACAGTTCGAGGAACTTGTCCGGCTCGATGTTCTCGAAGTGGGTGCGGGAGACCAGCAGGGCCTGCTCGTGCCGCTCCGGTTCGGGCAGGTCCTCCAGCAGTTCCATCGCGGCGGCGGGGCCCTCCTCGGCCAGCTCCCGGAAGACAAGATCGCGGAGCAGCTCGGGCTCGCGTGCGGCGAGTTCCGGCGTTTCCGCGGCCACGGCCGCCAGCACTTCCCCGGCGGTGGCTTGTCCGCGGCGGAAGGCGAAGGGCCAATCCCGTTGATTCTGAAAAATATTGTGAAGATCGGTCCGCAGCAGCGAGGCCGGGTCCGACATCCCGAGGCGCATGTCCAGCGGCAACCCGCGGTCGTGGATCACCGCATGACGCACTTCGCCGCTGTGGCGCAGGAACGTGCGGAAGCCTTCCGACAGCGAGGAATCGTCCAGCAGGCGGGCGAAGAGCACGGCCCGGCTTTCCGGACTGCCTTGGATCCGCAGCAGCAGGCGCGGCGCGTCCAGCTTCACCGCCAGATCGAGCAGCCTGTCGGCATCGCCTTCCGGCCACTGTGAACTCACCGCGAGCACGAACTCGATCCACGTTTGGTCCTTCAGATTGCTTTTCGCTTCCGCCACCGCGGCGCCATCCCTTCCGGCCGCCACCGCTGCGGCCAAGTTGTGGGTGGCGGAAGCGCGGGCGGCCGGCACTTCGGAGAGCAGTTTCAATGCGCTGCCAATGCCGTTGCGCCTGTAGATCTCGGTGCTGACGGTTCCAAGGGCATTAGTCAACATCCCGCGGGAACCGCCGGGGGAGGCGAGGTGGGCGAGCAGGTCGTCCCGATCCTGGCAAAACCAGTGATAGGCGATGCCGCACAGTTCCGGCCAGCGCTCGGCGAAGGACTTGGGGTCGCCTTCCACCTCCGCCGCCAGTCCCTCGAATGCCTGCCTGAAATCGGCGGGGATCTGCATCGAATCGATGCGTGTGGAGATCTTTCGTTGCGCGTCGTCCCAGCCCCGAAACTCGGCCGCCGGATGCCGGGGCACGGGCCTGACCGACTCCAGCAGGTTTCTCACCTCGGCGGGCGAGACCGCGCCCGCCCTGGCGGCGCGATCGCGCGAGCGGGCACGAAATTCGGAGCCCGCTGGGTCGGCTCGATTCAACGTCTCCGGTGCGGCCGGCCGGCCGCCTGACCAGAGCGACCACCCGACATAGATGGCGATCCCGTGCGTTGCGATCGACATTAGGACCGGTCTGCCCAGGACAGGGCGCCGGGGCGAAGGGCGGGGGAGCTTCCTCACCGAGCCGTTCATCCGACCTGCCACCTTTCCATGTCCAGCAGGGTGAAGCCATGCTTGGCCGCTGGCAAGCTGCGAGGGTCGGGCCCGGAAGAATGTGTTGCCGCTCAAGACGATGACGACCCGGGCGCTCGAAGCGCCGCAACAAGCGCGTCGAGCCATCGTTTGGAGTCTCTTCAATTGCGCATCTCCATCAAGCTTTCATTGGTGCGAATCAGCATGGGGAAACCATCGGTCTTCCCCTTCGTGCCCGACGACATAGATGGCCGATCCACGCAACCTGCGGAGCATGGAGACACCATGAGGCGCTGCTTGACCTGGAGGTGTTGTGGTGATCCTCTGGCGACAACCATGAGGGTTCAACCGTCCGCAGTTTCTGTCATGGTGGTGGTCGTGGGGATCTGCTGGCTGGGGGCGAGGCAGCTCGAGATCCATGATTTGCGTGATGAGATCGCGGCGCTGAAGGGGCCGCAGCGCGCGGCGACTGCCTTTGCGGCGCAGACCCGGGACGGCGGCGGGCGCGCAGGAGAGCCGCCCCGGACTCGGATGCGCCGTCTGACCAAGGAACTCGGACCTCCAGGCGGTATTGGGTGGCTGCGGACGGATTGGGACGAGATGGATGAGCTGGCGGCCATGAGCCGGGATGAATTGATCGCGCTGCTGGATGCCATTGCCGAGACGGATGGGGTGAACGCCAGGCTGGAGGAAAAGGTCCTGACCGCGCTGGAGCGGATCGATCCGGAATACGTTACCCGCCGCACCTATCGGCCGTCGGCGCTCGCGGCCTGGGCGCTGGTCGATCCGGCGGGAGCGGTGGCGTGGTTCGAAGAGCAAGTGGCGGCCGGCAATTTCCAAAGCAAGCGGGCTGGAGCCGGAGAGTTCGAGGGACAGCTCCCGATGAGGAAGAGTCTGGCATGGGCGTTGGGAGCGTCCGACCCGGCCGCTGCGCGGCGGCTGATTGGGGAACTGCCGGTGGAAAACCGGGCGGCGATCTTCCGAAAGGACTACTGGGGAGTTGGATGGTCGATGCGGGCGGAGAACCTGCCGGTGATGGCCGGCCTGATGCGGACGCTCGTGCCGGACGAGAAACAGCCGGAGCTGGTCGCCTCGCCATTCTGGGAGCAGGGGGACTTTGGCGAGACCGGAGTGCTCGAGGATTGGAGGAAACTGGAATCGTATTTTGCCGACATCCAGGCGACGGGCGATGAAAGAGAGGCCGTTGTCCTGGCGATGTCGCAAAGTGCCCGTTTTCCCCGCGAGTCCGGCGGGTATTTCAAGACATCTCCCGAAGATATCGATGCGCTGAGATCGTGGGTGGCGAAGGAAAACCCCGCGCTGGTGACGGAGGCCACCGCCCTGGCGCTGGCGACCGTGGCAAACCGGAGGGAGCAGGATTTCGCGCCGTGGGTGGACTATGCGCTCCGACTGCATGCGGCCGGCGCCGGGGATGAGGTGCTGGTGGCCGTGCTGGAAACTCACCGGACGCCTCAGCACCCGGAACTGGCGCGCGCAATGGCGGAGCGGCTTTCGCCGGGTGAGGAGCGTGAGCGCTTTCTGCAACAACTCGATCGGGCAGAGCCATGAAGCGCCCCCTCGTGCTGACAACATGTGCGGTCGCGGGTTTGGTGGCTCTCGGGTTGCGGCAGGGGCGCGAGCTGGATGCACTGCACGCCGAGCGAAAGGCCGTTCTTGGTTCTGACACCGTGTTTGAGGTGGCGGACGAGTACCGCCGCCCGACCAGGCGCCCGCGGCCGGACCGGAACGCCGAAGCGCGCCGCATTGCGGCCGATTTCGTCGCCTACGCGGTTGAGATGCATGCGCTCGGATACAAGGCCACGGAGAATCCCGAGGGCGAGCTGCGCCAGCGGATCATCTCGCAGATGAACGCGGTGACGAGCCTGGACGGCCGTCAGCTGCGGATTCTGGTCGATGAGATCGTCCGGTCTCCGGCAATGAGTGATTCGCTGAAGGGAATGCTGATGCGTTGGGCGCTGCCGGATCTGATCAGGGCTCGTCCGGCCGACGCGCTGGATGTCATGACGCCGGAAGTTCGCCGGCTCATCCGGCTCAATACGAGTGGTGGGCCGCCCGGGCTGTTGCGCGAGGCGCTCGCGAGGCTTTCCGACGACGATCCGGAAGCGGCGATTGTTTGGTTCCTGGAAAACCGCGGGGAACTGGAGCCCGACCTTCACGATTCCGCGGTGTGGGGGCTGCTCGGTTCCCATGCGGAGCGGGATCTGGCGGGGGCGCTGCGGCTTGGCGATGAGCTGGGGCTGGCTCGGGAAGACATGGTGCCTTCGCTGGTTCGTGCATGCTCGGAAGCACCGGCTCAGCGTTTGCCGGCAGTGAAGTTGCTCCGTGAGTGGCGGCGGGAGGCACCCGAGGAGCGGCTCGATCGGTTCAATTACGCGCTTGGCGACCTCGTCTTCGGAACGGTCAAGGGTTCGAAGGCGTTTGAGGAAGTCGCCCGGCGGGTCGAACAGCTCGAGCTTTCGGCTGACGAGATGGAGCTTGTGGTCTTCCCGTTTGTCGCGCAATCGACCTACAGGTTGCGGCCCTCGGAAGCGGCGCAGTGGGCCGGTTGGCTGACTGGCGGTGCGCCCCACCCGGCCGGAGAGGATCGGATCCGGACGTTTTACCAGCTCTGGGCATCCGAGGACCATCGAGCCGCCGAAGCGTGGCTCGATGAGGCCGCCGATGGTCCCGCCAAACACATCTGCATCCTGGCTTTCGCCGAGGTGATGGGGCCGTACGAGCCGGCTCGCGTGGTTCGCTGGTTGGAAAGCCTGCCACCCGGGCCGCAACGGGAGGAAGCGCTCACGAGGTTGATGGAGCGGGGCTCGCAATAGCCGATCTGCAAGGCAGTCTTGCTCCGGGGCAAGGCATAGGACGACAAGGCCGGATCCCGCGATCAGGCCAAAGATCATCATTGGAAGGGAGTGACGAGAGCCGAAGCAGCTCAGAGCTCCGATGATGACGGAGATTCCTACAGCCGTCGCCCCGCGGGCGAATGTGCGCATGCCGCTCAACGGAAGCTGAACTTGTGAGCGCCATTTCGCCCGGCAAGCCAGATCGAGAAGAAGTGGGTAATCGTGGCCGTGGCCCAGGACCGGTAGGGGAGACCCGCCGCACGTCATCCGGGTTGGGACCGTCTACCGAGCGAACTGACTCGACGTGAAGGGGGGGCTGTGGCCGGATGATTCGGTGGCGGAGGTTTGGCTTGCTCCACAGAGCCCGCCGTCGACCACGTCCGATGAACAGAACAAGAGGGGAACGGACATCGAACGCTGCGAGACTTGCATTCTGATTGTCGCACCATCATCAACACAAACTTCGGACGAATGTGACTGACCGGCCCACGCTGAAGAATACACTTGATAGCCCGCGATGGAGCGCAAACCCGCGCATCTGGGCGTGGTCGGGCTGGCTGGTCGCGCTCGTTCTGGCAGCTTGGATTGTTTTGGATCCGCGCGGGTCGGGCGATCAGGCGGGCCGCGAACACGATTCGGAGGTTCCAGCGCGGCATCCGCGGCGAAGCGAGCCATTGGCCTCCGGTGGCGCTTTGGAGGCCGGGCGGCGGGTCGAGAACAGGTCCGTGTCCGCCGTAAGCAGCGCGCCTCGCAACGAGCTCGACTTGCCGCCGGACCCGGTCGAAGGGATCGCCCGGCTGCGGGCGAAGTTTTCGGGAAACAAGCTGGGCGACAACTTGTATCGGGCAGGCAGTTACTACGCCGCACTCGGCTTGGAGGAGGCGAAGGAGTTCATTTTGAACGTGCCGCCGGGCTCGGCGGGCGACCAAGGTGTATCGGGAGCTGCGGCGAATGCAGCGCACGAGGACCGTCCCGCGCTGTTCGCCTTTTTTCAGGAGAACGAGGGTTCCTTCGGCAAGCGCACGGTGGACATTGGCTGCCGTCACCTATTGACCGTCTGGGCCAACCACGACTTCGACGGCGGCTGGTCCTTTCTCCTCGGGCAGGACCTGCCCGAGGAGCAGAAGGTGGATTGGGCGGTCTCGATGCTGTCCCAGGTCGATGAGCGAGTGCTGGAGGCTCTGGAATCCGTCGCCGAGCCGGACCTGCGGCAACGGCTCACGGCCAGCTGGCCCTCGGTCCAGGCGCACTTGGCTGCCGGCGACTATTCGATCTTCGGAAAGCTCGAGGGCCACTTGGAAGACAGGTCTTTGCAGCGTTCCGTGCGGGTTTCCATCGACAAGTCCGACCACCCGGCCCGGGCGATCACGGCGCTTTACGAGGCCGGGGTGACTGGCAGCAGACCGGTGGTGGTCCTGGCGCTCGAGGAGCTGATTGGCCGTGACGCGACGTCGGGCATCGAAGTTCTCACCTCGCTTGGGGATCCCGGGCTGACCAGCGACGTCATCTTTGGCGCCTACCGTTCCATCGCGAGATACGATCTTGCTGCGGCGCGGGCGTGGGCCGGGGAGATTCAAGAGCCACGCAAGCGGGAGGCCGCGCTGAACGACTTGGACCGACTTGCGCGGGAGCGCGGGGAGGCGCAGGAATGAGCAGGTCAGCCGTTCCCGGCTTGCCCGGAACTGCACCAAGTGCATGGTTGAAAGCGGGCGGGGGAAACCGGCTACTGGCGCCCTGCCAGCCGCTGCCTCGCCGCTCCCGGTGCCGCCGGGATAAGATGTGGCCGGCGACTCACCTCCACGAACCGGTCCGAATCATGAAAGTCCACATCGCATGGCTGGCAGCATCAGTAATCGTGGCAGTTTGCCTCGCCGCCGTCCTTCTGTTCCAGAACTCGTGGATACCGGACTACGGCGAGGCGGAACCCCTGCACCCGATCGTGGCAGCGTATGGGCGGCGTCTCGCCGAGATCGGAAAGAACCGGGACCTGTCGGCATCGGACCTCGAGTCGGTGATGAAGGAGCCGGAATTCGAAGCCATCCGGAATTACGGGGTCGTGTTCTCGAGCGACCCGGAAGTGATCGCTTCGATCCGCGTGAACGACACCATCTCCTTCTCCATCCGGTCCGACGGAGGCGTGGACTGGATCAAGAAGGACTGAGCCGGAGCCGAATTGGGCGGAAACTCTCCAAAGCGCTTGGAATCGAAACTTCCAGATCGCGAGCAAGCCCAGTCAGAATCGCCGCGCCACTTCTCTCGCCGGGCGTTCACCTTGGTCGCGTGCCCGACCGGCTTGCCTCGCCGGGCAGGCAGCCAGATCGCTGGCTGCCTGCTTGTCTTTGGTGCCGTGCGAAGCGCCAAGCCCGTCTTCCAGGGTGAGTCAGTCCATCTCAATTCGCAGCCGCATAAATTGGGCGGCTCCTTCTTTGATCGGAACCCGGAAGTGATACTCCGGCACCGTTGCAAGATTCGGCAACCGATCCCATGCCCACGAGGGATGGCCGGACGAGGTTTCCGCATGGTAGTGAATGCCGGCGGTGCCTGATGCTTCTGAAAACCGAAGCACAAATTCATCCCCAATCCTCGTCCAAGCCGGTATCCTGCCGGCATCCGCTTTCGAGGGGTCCAGTCCGAACGCGAACTCCATCAAGTTCGGCACGAGGTCGTGGTCTGGATCGGCGAGTTCGGTGCCGGACGCTTCTCCTGAAGCTGCACCGAAGTGGAGTAGCTGCCATTGCTCGTACGTCATGCTCGTCCCGCTGCCGGTCGATCCGCGCGGGGATGCGGGGCCGACCGGAGCAGAAAGCGCTTGGCCGGCCAAGTTGTGCAATGCGCTCGAGCCGGTGTGCAGATCAATCAGCGCTGCCCCTGTGGCAGGAAGAGGCAGAACCACCGGAGAACGACTGGATTCAAATCCTTCGAGACCCAGTTGTCCGGACCGGTTTCCGCCCCAGACCAAGGCCCGGCCGTCCGAGCACAGGGCGAGGCTGTGGTTTCCTCCCGCCTGGATAGCCATGACAAGAGCGCCTTCAGAGACGCCTGTCGGGACTTCCACCGGCACCGGGCTCGAGTCCGCAGTACCGATTCCGAGTTGTCCGTCGGCGTTGTGTCCCCATGCAAAGACCTTGCCGTTGGCGCACAGGGCAAGACTGTGGGAAGTGCCAGCCGCCACCGCCGTAACGGTCCTGCCAGCGAGACCGCCTGACGCAGAAATCACAACAGGCACGGAGCTGTCCGTGGTTCCGCCGTTTCCGAGTTGGCCATGGCGGTTGTAGCCCCAAGTGGCGAGCGTTCCGTCAGCGCAAAGCGCCGACGCATGGTACAGGCCGGCGGCGATCGCCGTGACTTCTTTCCCCGCGAGCGCACCGCCCACCTCAACCGGGAGAACGCTGCCGGCCGTGGTGCCGTCGCCGAGCTGGCCTTCGTCGTTGTAACCCCACGCGGCGAGCGTGCCATCGTCGCACACCGCGAAGCTGTGATAGGCGCCGGCCGCCACGGCCACCACCGACTTGCCCGCCAAGGCGCCCTCCATACGCACGGCGACCGGTTCGCTCCGGTCTTCCCGGGTGCCATCTCCCAGCTGGCCGTGGTTGTTGTAACCCCAAGCCGCGAGGGTGCCGTCCGAACACAGCGCGAGGTTGTGGAAAGGCCCGGCGGACACGGATGCCACCGTCTTGCCTTCAAGAGCTCCCTGGTTCTGGACGAGCACGGGATCCAATCGGGTTTCGTGTGTGCCGTCGCCTAGCTGCCCGTAAACGTTGTAGCCCCAGGTGGCCAGCGATCCGTCGGAAAAGAGCACAAGGCTGTGCAGGTATCCGGTGGAGAGAGCGAGCGGTGTTTTCCCGTCGACGGCACCGCCCACCACCTCCAGCGGGGAAGTGGACGAACTCTTGCCAGGAGTTCCGGCACCGAGCTGGCCATAGTTGTTGGCGCCCCAGGCGAGCAACCGCGCGTCGGCCCACTGCAGGACGAGATCATTGCCGTCTCCGCCGAAATAGTTGGCGACGAACCGGTACGACGCGCCCTCATGTTCGAGCGTCACCTCCTGCCCGTGCGCGAGGTTCTCGAACCGGCCCTCGATGAAAGGCAGCCCGATGTTGTTGACGACTATGAGGGAGCCGCCAATCGGCGGATGAAATCCGAGAGAGAACTCGAGGGACAAGCCGCGGGCGGTCAAC
>CBFGTW010000120.1:0-13898 GCA_965651855.1 uncultured Verrucomicrobiales bacterium | reverse complement strand
GCGGTCGGAGAGCGTGGTCTTCCCGTGGTCGATGTGGGCGATGATCGAGAAATTGCGGGTAAGCTCGGTGGCCATGGGCGTGCGGAAAGGTCGGGCGTCGGCGCGGGATGGAAAGCACGGAATCCCCGCGGATGCCACGAAAAACGCGGGCCGTCGCTGTGGTGGCCCGGGAGCAGCCTTCAGGCGGCCCGCGCCGCGTACGCCTCCACCACCGACGGGCGGCAGAGGACGATGAAGGTGAAGATGCCGAGCGCGAGCCCGAGCGGGATCTGCAGGCAGTTCAGACCGGCGACGATCAGCGAGAACATCCGGTTTCTCCGCTCCTTCATCCAGCGTGCGGAGAGGAAGTTGAGGATGCTGCCGGCGATGATGGCGAGGCCCATGACGCCGTAGAAAATGCTCACGAAGATCGGAAACATCCGCTGCATTTCAGGTGGTGGGGCGTCCGGTCCCTTCTCCGCGCCCATGTATGCGAAAACCGTGGACATCATCGCGCCGTGGCCGATGAGAAACAACAGGCCGAGCACGCCCAGCCCGGCCATCACGTAGTGGAAGATGACGAGCAGCTTGAGGTGCTCGTCGTCGGCCGAGCGCTGCTGGGGCGGAAAGGCGGGCGGGTTCATCCGTAGCGGATGGCTACCACGGCGGCTGGCAGGCTGTCGATTCCGCTGTGGGCGCGTGCCTACCCACGGAGCTTCTTCGCGATCTCCGCGACGCGCCGACCTTGCGCGCGGGCGATCGCCAGGTCCTCGGACGTCGGCTGGAGTTCGCCGCGCGGACCGGCGATGGTGCTGGCCCCGTAAGGCGTGCCGCCGCGGGCCTCGGTGTGGATCATGCCATCGACGGAATACGGCACACCCACAACCAGCATCCCGAGATGGAGGAGCGGCGTCATCATGGTGAGCAGCGTCGTTTCCTGGCCGCCGTGGGTGGAGGCGGTGGAGGTGAAAACGCCGGCGGGCTTTCCTTCCATCGCGCCTTTGAGCCAGAGGTCGGCGGTGGAGTCGATCAGGCGCTTCATTTGCGCCGTCATGTTGCCGTAGCGGGTGCCGGAGCCGAGCAGCAGGCCGTCGCATTGCCGGAGGTCGTCGAGGGTGCACGCGGGGATGTCCTTCTGCTGGTCCCAGGCATGGGAGGCGTGGGCGTCGCCGCTTTCCCAGTGCTCGACGTTTTCTTGGAATTCCTCGGCCCGGCGAAGGATGGGCTCGGCTCCCTCGACCTCGCGGATGCCTTCCTCGACGGCCTGCGCCATCTGGAAAATGTGACCGTAGACGGAGTGGTAAACGACGAGAATTTTCATGGTGCGATCAGGTTTGGATGATGTCTGGCGGCGGGCTTCGTTGGAATGGCCCGGCATTCCCAAGGTGCGGGCAACGCGAGGATTCGCAAGCAGACGGCGGACCGCCCGGGGCAGTTTGAAGTTTCCGAACGACGGGAGCTTGCCCTAGCGTCCGCGCGTGACGAATCGGGCGGGTGACATGCTGGTGGCGGCGCCGGAGCGCTGGGATGAGGCGTGCTTTTCGGTGCCGGCGGTGCGCGCGCTGCTGGGTGCGGGACTGTCGACGGGCGTGGTTTGCCCGGCACGCCAGCGGCCGCTGTGGGAGACGCTCGACGGGCTGGAGGTGCTCGATTTTCCGCCTAAGGCGAAACCGAAGACACTCGCGGCGGAGCTCGGGGCGTGGAAAGCGGCGCTGATCTGGGAACCCGGCATCGCGTCCGACTCGATCGTCCGCGCCGGCATCCCGCGCCGGCTGGGGCCCGCCGACCCGCGGCTGAAGCGCGCGCTGACCGATCCGGTGGCCGCGAGCTCGAAGCCGGGACCGGTCGAGCACCGGGTGCGGCACTACCTCACGGTGGTGGAAACGCTCGGCATGACGACCGCGAAGCCGGAATTTTTCGCGCCGGCCTCGCCCGGGCTCGATCCGGAACCGGGGGCCGTGTTGCTTTCGCCGGATTCGGATTTCGGCCCGAGCCACGAGTGGGACCTCGAGCGCTGGGTGGCCCTCGGCACGACGCTGGCCGAAGGAGGGTCGAAAGTCACCGTCGCCGGCCTGCCGAAGGGCCGGGAACTCGGCCGCGAGCTGGCGCTGCGCCTCGGCGGCGAGACGCCGTTTTTCAAGGCGGACCCGATGGAGAAAACGCTGCCGTTGCTCGCCGTGCACCCGCTGGTGGTGGCGGCGGACGGTTCCCTGCCCCATCTGGCGGCACATTTCGGGGCGACCTGCGTGACGCTCTTCGGCCCGAACGACCCGGCGTGGAAACGTCCGCTCGGAAAACGTCACCGCGTCGCCCGGCGCGATGTGGAATGCTCGCCATGTTTCCAGGCGCGCTGTCCGCTCGATATGCGGTGCCAGCGGGAGCTCGAGCTGGAGAAGGTGCTGATGCTGGTGCGTGGGCTGGGGACGACGGGCGGGTCTGGAGACCCGCGCTCCGGTTCACCCCTTCCATAGCATCCGCGCGCCGAAGACGAGCAGGACGACGCCGAAGATCCGGGTGAGCGTCTGGTTGCTCAGCGAGCGCATCAGGTCGCTGCCGAACCACGCGGCGAGCACCGAGGCGAGGCCGACCGCCGCGACGATCTTCCAATCGATCAACTCGGAATTCCGGGCGTTGTTCGCCGTCGCGGCGATGGCGGTCAGGATGATGGCCGCCATCGATGTGGCGACCGCCTGCTTCTGCTCCATGCCGAAAGCGAGGGCGAAGGCCGGCACCATCACCACGCCGCCGCCCACGCCGCAGAGCGCGCCGAGCAGGCCGGCGAGCACGCCGATCGCGATGGCTCCGGCGAGGAACTTCATCGGCGTCCGGCCGCGGCGCGGCGTGCGGGTTTTCGCCCGGCAGCGATCTCCGCGAGCAGGCGGTGCAGGACCAGCCGGTGGTCGAGGCCGGTGGTGACCAGTGCTTGGTCCGCCTTGAGCGCGGCTTCCATCGCTTGCTGCAGGCCGGAGAGTTCGAAGTTCGCCGCCCCCGGCAGTGCGAGGAAAACGGGAAAAACGTTCACGCCGCTGCCGTCCTTCTTCTGCGGCAGCCACGCGCGATCCGCCTCGGGCAAGCGGTTCAGGCCGCCGGCAAACGACTGGTAGTTCCCGCCGGAAACGCCGAGCTTCTCGACGATCAGCTTGGCCATGAAAAGATTCCGGATCGTGGGAATGATCGACGCCCGCATGATGCCGATCGCCGATTCGTCCGCCTCGAGCTGCTGGTCGATCAGCGAAATCGCTCGCGCGGTGTCGCCCTTCTGGATCGCCTTCCCGATTTCGAAAACCACCGCCGCGCGGCTCAGCGGCACCATCCGGCGGACGTCGTCCTCGGTCACCTCGCGGCGCTCCGGGCCGAGGTAGAGGTCGAGCTTTTCCAGCTCGTTGCCGATCTGTTGCGTCGCTTCGCCGGCGAGCAGGACGAACAACTCGAGCGCCTCCGGCTCGAAGCGCAGCCCGAGTTCCGCGGCGCGCCTCTCGACCAGCGCTCCCACCTGCTCCATCCAGTCGTCGCGACTGGTGTCGATCTTGTCGTGCACCTCGACCGCCGCGTTCTTCTCGACGAATTTCCAGAACGCCCGGCGCTTGTCCACGGCCTGCGCGGTGAGGAGAAACTTCACCCCGTCCGGCAAGCCGCGCTCGAGCGTCTCGCGCAGGCTTTCCACCCCCGCCTCGGTGCGCTGGGCCCGGCCAGTCACGTTGTCCGCGAAGAAGCTGGCATTGCGCAGCCACACCACCTTGTCGCCGCCGAACATCGGCACGGTCAGCAGCGACTGCACGGTGCGCGCGCAAATTTCGAACGCGCCTTCGGCATTGTCCGCGATGCCGTCGATCGTCTCGTGGGTGAACCCGTCGTCGACACCGCCGGTCAGTTCGTTGTAGAGCGCGAGCGCCTTTTCGCGGACGAGTCCCTCGTCGCTACCCACCACGGCGAAAAATCCCGGGATCGCCTGTGCCTTCGGTTTCGCCTTCGCCGCCACGCCCGCGTTCTACCGCCGCGGCCGGGAGGCTGCAAGCGCCGGGGGCGGTGGAGGAACTGAGCCCTCGCGGTTTGACATCCGCCGCCGGGCGGAAAAACTCCGCGCATGTACGAAGCACGCGGCACCCTGAAATTGATCGGCGACGTCCAGACGTTCTCCAGCGGCTTCACCAAGCGCGAGTTCGTCGTCACCACCGCCCACGACAAATACCCGCAGGACATCAAGTTCGAGATCGTGAAGGACAAGTGCGCGCAGCTCGATCCCTTCAAGGTCGGCCAGGAAGTCGTCGTGAACTTCGACATCCGCGGCAACGAGTACAACGGCAAATACTACGTGAACCTCTCCTGCTGGAAAATCCAGCCGGCCGATGGTTCCGCACCCGCTACCTCCCGCAGCGCCCCCACCGCGGAACCATCCGCCGAACCGTCGCCTTCCGACCTGCGGAACGAGAACGACTGGGACGACGACTCGATCCCGTTTTGAGGGAGCGCCTGCTGAGAATTTCCTCACGCGAAGACGCGAAGACGCGAAGGAAGAGAGGGTTTCTATTTCCCGTGAAGGTCGGACATCCCGAGCCGGGCCGCGGCTCATGCGGCCTCGTCCCCATTTCACCTTCGCGTCTTCGCGCCTTCGCGTGAGATCCCTTCGCGCCAACTTCAGTCCGCCACGGGCCCCCACGCCTGATCCATGCTTCGGTACAGGAGCAGCCCGACGTAGCCGGAAACGAGCGATTCCTCGATGAGTTCCTTGGCCGCCTCACCCGCGGGTTTTCTGGCGGCGACGCCCGTGGGAGAGCCGAAAATTTCGACCAGCACGCGGGCCCGCGTTCCGGGGTTGCCCCGGACGTTCGCGACAAATTTCTCGTTCGCGGTCGAGCGGAATTGCCGGCTGCGCAGTATCGCCTCCGCCTCGACCCCGACATCGTTCGCCTCCACTGCCTGGCGCACTTGTTCAGCCGCCTGTTTGTTCAGCAGGGCGAGTTCCTCGTCCCGCAAAAGCCTCCGCTCGTCGCTGATGCACGAGGCGGCCAGCATGAGGAGCGGCTCCCGATTGTCATCCAGTTGTCGTTTCAGATCGGCGACATCGGCGTCCGTGCGCTCGATCTCCCGGATCAGTTGCTGGAAGAACGTCAGCCGAAGACCGACGAACATCCTGTCGGGCGGCCCAAAGGCTTTCGCCCCTTCCACCGGCCACTCGCTGCTGATCGCGGCGACCTCCTTCTCCCCTGGATTGATGACGGCGTGCTGCAGCTCGAGATCCCGCGGTTCGCCATCGGGTCCGCGGAGACTCTGGCGCACGAGGAGACCGTTCACGCGGCTGATGACGAAGAGCCCGAGGTCCTCGGTGCGGAACGTCACCGTTTGCTCGTCGACGGCCTCGACCTCCGCCCGCTCCACTTCTGACGCCCAGGCCGGTTTGTCAGCCGGCGCGAACCCGAGACCCATGGAAACCTGATCGCGCGTGAGATGAAACGCCGCCGACAAAGCGGCATTCGAGACCAGCTCCTCGCCGGGAGCGACATCGGCAAAGGGCTTCATCAGCAGAGCCACTTGTTTTTCCATCATCGCCTTGAGCCCCTCGGCTTTCAAGAGTCCGCCGTGAGCGGAGATATAGACCTCATCCGGTCCGGTACTCCACTGCTTCATCTCGGTTTTCGCGCCTTCCTTCTCAACCTGCATCTGGATGAGCGCTTTCTGGCTGGCCACATCCAGTGCGACGGTCGCCTCCAGGCGCTTCCCCTCGCCCACGGAGACATAGGTCGCGATGAAGCCGTCCAGCTTTGCGAAAGTGGCCGAAAGCTCCTCGATCCATTCCTCCGCCGTCCGTTCCGCGGCGATGCCGAGCGAGGCGAGGGCGAGGAAGAGAAAAGTGGCGATCTTTTTCACGATCCATGATGCCCTATCTCGCCGGAACGCGGAGCACAAGCCGTGAGTCCCGGGCTCCGCGCGCCCCTCCGGCCCGCCACTGAATCCTCAAGCAGCTCAAAATGGCTTTACAAAGTATTCTCTGCCTACTTTGTATTTACAGGATGAATGCCTCCACCCGCTCTCTCGCTGTTACCTTCGTCCTCGCCACACCGCTTCTTGCGGAGCCGCACTTGGAGATTTTCAAGCGGGACGAAGGCGTGCCGGGGCTTGAAGCCCGAGATTCCGGAAACGGGGCCTGGACCTTGGAGGTCTCGTCGGATCTGATCCACTGGCAACCGATGGGGCAGGTGGTGGTGCGAAACACCGTGCTGCCGCTGGAGATCCAGGAACCTTTCGCCACCGGACGCTATTTCCGCCTCAGGCAGGATACCGCCGCACCGCCCCGGACGGTGGAAGCGATGCTGGATGATGCCATCCACACGCGCACGGACTTCAACCGTCAGATGCGTGGCACCCGCGTGATTGAATCCCACGCGGCGCTTGGCCGGGTTTTGTTCCATGACCGCCGTCTCTCGCGGAACAACTCGGTGTCCTGCGCTTCGTGCCATCTCCAGGAACATGCGTTCGCCGACAACGTTCCGCTCAGCCGCGGTCACTCCGGCAGGCTCACCACCCGGAATTCCATTTCCCTCACCCATGCCTCGACCTACGGCCGCCGTCCGCTTTTTTTCTGGGACGGGAGAGCATCCCGGCTCGATCAGGCGGTCCTCGATCCGATCACCCACGCCGACGAGATGGGGCTGACACTCGAGGAAATGGTCGGGAAGCTGTCCGCGGAACCCTACTACCTGGACTTGTTCCTGAGCCATCTTGGCAGTCCGGAAATCACGAGCGGCCAAGTCGGCCTCGCGCTCGCGGCGTTCACGGCAGCCTTGGACACGAAGAACTCCCGCTACGACCAGGAGCGGGAGAGAGAATTCCAAGGGTTCACGCCGGCAGAAAAGCGCGGGTTGGAGTTGTTCCGGACGAACTGCCGGATCTGTCATGCCGAGCCGGACTTTGTGAGTGGCGGGTTCTCCAACAACGGCCTGGAGACCAAATATGCCGATCCGGGTCTTGGAGGCGGGAGATTCCGCAGGCCCTCGCTCCGTCAAGTCGCACTCACCGCGCCCTACATGCACGACGGACGGTTCGCCACGCTCCGGGACGTCCTCGACTTCTACAGCGAGGGAATCGCGCCGCATCGCGAGCTGCATTCGTCGCTCCCGGTCGGTGGCTTCGGCTTCACGGAACAGGAAAAAGACGATCTCGAAGCCTTCCTCAACACCCTGACCGACCGGACGGTGGTCGATTCGCCGCTCTACTCGGATCCCTTCCGGAAGGACTGACCGTTTCTCTGAAGATTTCCGCGCCGACCGCGTATCCCGTCGCGTGATCGCGCGGGTCCTCCTGTTTTTCGCCCTCGTTTCCCCCAGCTCCTCCGGCGCGCCGGAAGGCTGGAAGCTCGTCTGGTCCGATGAATTCGAGGGCGATGAAGTCGATTGGACGAAATGGGCGGCCGAGGAGAACGGCCACGGCGGCGGGAACGGCGAGCTGCAATACTTCGTGGATCGGCCGGAAAACGTACGCGTCGAGGACGGCAAGCTGGTGATCGAGGCGCGCAAGGAACACTTCAACGCCGCAGGCGTGGTGAAAGATTTCACCTCCGGCCGCTTGCGGACGAAGCGCCGGGCAAGCTGGCAATACGGCCGCTTCGAGGTGCGCGCGAAGCTCCCGGAAGGCCGCGGGATCTGGCCGGCGATCTGGATGCTGCCGGACAAGGAAACCTACGGCGGCTGGGCGGCCAGCGGCGAGATCGACATCATGGAACTCGTCGGCCACGAGCCGGAGACCGTGCACGGCACGCTCCACCACACCGCCTCCTGGCCGGACAACAAGCACACCGGCGCGCCATTCAGGTTGAAGGAAGGCAAATTCTCAGACGATTTCCATGTCTTCACCCTCGAGTGGGAGGAAGGGGAAATCCGTTGGTTCGTTGACGGCGAGTTGTACCAGACCCTAAACGAATGGACCACCACCGGCGGAACGTTCCCTGCGCCATTCGACCGGCCGTTCCACCTGATCCTGAACGTCGCAGTCGGCGGCGCCTGGCCGGGACCGCCGGACGATTCCACCAAGTTCCCGCAGCGCATGGAGGTGGATTACGTGCGGGTTTACCAGCGGGAGGAGACAAGCGAATGATCAAACCGCGAATGGTCGCGGCAGAGCCGACAAAGCCCTCATCCTGGAGTCGAAGAGAAGGATCACGGAACACTTGGAAAACACGGACAACAAGAGGACCGGCCAGGTCGGATCGACAAATGCCCATCTTCCTGAAAAAGCTCCTCTTCCGTGTATTCTGTTTCCGTGGTTCACCATTTTCCTTTCCAAGCTCATCTGCACGAATCTCCGGCTTGAACTTCTTTGCTCAGGAGAAGAAAAACCCGGCACCCGCCGCCGCAGCGGGGATGCCGGGAACGCCATAGCGACGGAATCGAGACGCTTACTCGGCGTCCGGCATTATCACGGCATCAATCACGTGGATCACGCCGTTGCTGGCTTCGATGTCGGTCTTCACGACGATCGCGCCGTCGATGGTGACCTTGCCGTCATCCACCTTCACGTCGGCTTCCGAGCCTTCCACCGTTTTCGCCTTCATGGTCTTCACGTCGGCGGCCATGACTTTTCCGGGCACGACATGATAGGTGAGAATACTCACCAACTTGTCCTTGTTCTCCGGCTTGAGCAGGTTCTCGACCGTGCCTTCCGGCAGTTTGTCGAAGGCCTCGTCCGTCGGCGCGAAAACGGTGAACGGGCCTTCGCCTTTCAGCGTGTCGACGAGGTCGGCGGCTTTCACCGCGGCGACGAGCGTTTTGAAGCCATCGGCGCTGGCGGCGGTATCGACGATGTCCTTCTCCTGCGCGAACGAGACGGAGCCCAGCGCGAACAGGCCAATGACGGATGCGATCAGTTTCTTCATGGTTTGCTTTGCTCAGTGGTTTTCGAGTTGAGGCGGATTTCCCGCCCTCAACCCTGCACTTCGCGTCCATCCGGAAATCGGATTCAGAAAATCCGAAAAATCCGCCGGCCTCGGCGCTCAAGATTTCGCCAGCGCCACGACGGTTTCCTGCTTCGACCGCACCACGCCGCCGGGCCGCTCGAGCGTGATGACGAAGGCGGCCGGATTTTCCACCGCCAGCTTCGCGTCGATCGGCACGACCACCGGTCCGCCGCCGGCGGGAATGTCGAAGACGCCGCCATCCACCGGCAGCTCGTCCCGCGAGGGATCGACGATCCAAAGTTGATACTGGCTCCGCGTGGGGTCGTTCGCCGGCAGGTTCGAGAGAGTCATGTAGCCTTCCTGCCGCGCATCGCTCCACACGACTTCTCCCGCGGCGTCCTGGTAAGGCTCGCCGGCGCCGGAGAAGTCCAGCCGCAGGGCGTCCGGAGACCGCGAGAGCCGCGCCGCGCGCTCGGCGGGCGACGGTTCATCAGGGTCCGGACGGCGTTCCGGGATCGCCAGCAGCAACAACAGGCAGGCCGCGATCGCCCAGCCGAGCCACGGCAGGACCACACGGGACCGGAGAACGGGAGCGACTACGGGTGCCGGCCTCGGAGCGGCCGCACGCACCTTCTCCTGCAAGTCGGCGGGCGGCGGCGCGAACCGTTCCGCTCCAAGCGCATCCTCGAAGGCGGAGGCGAGGTGATCGAATGCCGGATCCGCGGAAACCCCCAGCTCCGCGGCCAATGCGGACCATTCCGCGGCTTCCGCGGCGTCCAGATCGCCCAGCGCGCGACCGGCGTCGAGTTCCTCGAAGCGCATCAACTTTTCGTCGTCCGTCATGGCGCTCCGGCTTCGGGTTGGGGTTCGGGTTTCACGGTCTGCCCGCGCTCCGCGAGCAGCCGCCTGGCTTCGATCAATCCGCGCCGCATCCGCGTCTTCACGGTGCCCAGCGGCTGGCCGGTCTTCTCTGAGATCTCGCTGTGGCTCAGCCCCTGCTCGAAGTGCAGCAGGAACATCTCGCGCGTCTCCTCCGGGAGCGAGTCCAGCGCCCGCCACAGGAACTCGCGGTCGATGGCCGCGCCGGGTGTCTCCGTGCGCGCCGGGATGTCCTCGCGTTCCGGCAGAGCTTCCAGGATCGGCAGCCGCTGCTGCCTCCGCCCCCAATCGATGGCCCGCCGGCGGGCGATCATGCCGATATAACAACTCTCGCTGGCCACCGCCGGATCATAGCGCCGCGCCGTCCGCCAGACCTCGGTGAAAATTTCCTGCGTCAGATCCTCGGCCGCGCCGCGGTCCGGCACCCGCCGCCGGACGATCGACCACACCAGCGGTCCGTAGGCCTCGAGGCACGACTCCATCGCGCGCCCGTCGCCGTCGGCGACCTTCGCCAACAGCCCGTGATGATCGCGCGAGGCATCGCCCGGAGAACGCACATCGTCATCTAACGCCGGAGCGGCGGAATGCAAACGGCGGCTCGCGAGATTCCGCACAAGCCGCAGCCGCCACGGCGCGCGGCTTCCGGTGACGGATTCCCGGCCCGGCATCGAGCCGGCCGTCGCTTCTCGGTTCCAAGCAGGCATTTCTCGCTACGGAAAAAATCGATGTCCCGCAGGAGGTTTCGTCACAAGCCGGGATTTGGATTCCCTCTCCCGTTGGGGATCCCGGTTCCGGCGGGCGCGCCCCTTCTCTCTTGAAGCAAACCGAGGCATGACCTACACCATGATCCCATGAGAACCGCGATTGCCTGCTGCGTGCTCGCTTTGTCGGCTCCGCTGCCTGCCGCTCCTCCCGCCCCCGAAGTGGTGCAGACCGAGCATTGGGGAACGGTGATCCAGGCGACGAAGTCCCTGCTCCTCGAAGGAAAATACGAAGAGCTTACGGAGACCGCGAAGCGTTACCGCGAGGGCGAAAAGTCGGCGGACGGGAACTGGAAGCTCGAGTATTTCTACGCCGGATTCGGCGACGGCAAGGATGCGACCGAATGGGAAAAAATCTTCGCCGCGCTCGAAGAGTGGGCGGAACGGGAAAAGGAGGACCCCGCGCCAATCATCGCCCAAGGCGAGGCGAACTGGTCGTTCGGCAAGCAGGCCCGCGGCAGCGGGTTCGCCGATTCGGTCACACCCGAGGGATGGAAGATCCTCCGCGAGCGGATGCAAAAAGGCCGGGAGCTCCTGAAGAGCGAGGAAGAACGCTGCCGCACCTGCCCGGGATACTTCGCGGTGATGCTGAAAATCGGGATCGACGGCTCGGCGGACCGGCGGACGTTCATGAAATGGTTCGACGACGGCGTGAAGCTCGCCCCGGATTTCCTGACCCTCTACGAGATGAAGTCCTACTACATCCTGCCGA
Source organism: uncultured Verrucomicrobiales bacterium (assembly GCA_965651855.1). Taxonomy (GTDB): domain Bacteria; phylum Verrucomicrobiota; class Verrucomicrobiia; order Verrucomicrobiales; family Akkermansiaceae; genus Luteolibacter. The sequence continues at coordinate 2,680 of CBFGTW010000120.1, read as the reverse complement.
GATGGTACGGGCGGGAGGGCGAACTCGCGAAATTTGTGGCGGACCTTGCCAAGGACCAGCCGATGGCCGCCGTGTGGGTGCTCTGGCGGCTCCAGCACCAAGGCGTTTACAACAACGTCTTCAACGACGTCCCTCTCTCCTGGCCGAAGCTCCGCGAGCCGCTGCTCGGCGCCTTCGGCGACGATGACGTGGCGCCGGGAAACATGGTGGCCTATCTCGCGGACGTCGCCGGAGACGACGAGGCGAAACTCGCCGCCCTCGCCCGTGTCGGAAACCGGCTCGATCCGCAACGCTGGCGGCACCGCGACCGCATGGACGCCGCCAAGGCCGAAATCGAGGCGGCGGCGGAAGAGTAGATCCCGCTAGGCGGCCGACTCCCCTGCGCCTTGCGGGTGGCGGTAGCCGACTCCGCGGACCGTCTCGATCAGCGCCGGGCGGGAGGGATCGTCCTCGATCTTTTTCCGCAGGTTGAGGATGTGCTGGTCCAGCGTGCGGGACTCCGGGAAGTACTCGAGCCCCCAGCAGGCGTTGAGGAGTTCGTCGCGGGTGACCACTTCGCCCGGGCGCGACGCGAGCAGCGTCACGATCTTCACCTCGCGGGCCGTCAGCTCGATCGTCCGGCCGCCGTGGCCGGCCACCAGCTTCTTCGGAAACACCGTCCATCCGCCGAAAGCAAATGCCTCGGCACGACGCGGGGGCTCCATCCGGCGGAGCGCGGCCCGCACGCGCGCAAGCAACTCGTGCTTGCCGAAGGGCTTGCGGAGGAAGTCGTCGGCTCCCAGCTCGAGGCCCAGCACCACGTCCACCTCCTCGGATTTGGCCGAGAGAAAGACGATCGGTGTGCGCGGATCCTCGGCCCGGATACTACGACAAACATCGTAGCCGCTCTTGCCGGGCATCATGATGTCGAGCAGGACGAGCGCCGGCCGCGTCCGCTTCCAGCTCTCGATCGCCTCGTCGCCGTCACGGGCGGAAAAAACCCGGTGCCCCTCGTTTTCCAGCAGCTCGACGACCGCCTCGCGCGTCACCGGATCGTCCTCGGCGATGAGGATGTTCATCGGGCGCTCCTTTCCGCACCCGGCAGGACGAGCCGGAATTTCGCGCCGCGGGAAGTCGGGACGAGCTCCAGCGAGCCACCGATCTCGCGCGCGAGTTCGCGGCTGATCGTGAGCCCGAGACCGGTGCCGCTGGCCCCTTCGGTCACCGAGGAGGTGGCGCGCTGGAAGGGCTCGAACACGCGGTGGCGCGACTCCGCCGGGACGCCGGGGCCGTCGTCCTCGACTTCCACGATCAACTGCCCGGACGCGCGCGCGTGACGGAGGGTGACGCGGGCGGTGGCTGACTCGCCGGCGTATTTCTCCACGTTGGAAAGCAAGTTCGCCAGGATCTGCGCGAAGGCGTCTCGCTCCACCGGCAGGCCGCCCTCGAGCTGGTTGTTGAACTCGCAGCGGATCGATTTGCGCTCGAACAACGGGGCGAAGGATTCCATCACGGATGCGACGACCGCCGCGGCTTCGTCCGGATCCTGCCGGCGCGACGGCTGGCGACGCTCGATGCGCGCGAACGAGAGGACGTTGTCCACGATCCGCGAAAGGCGCTCGGTTTCTTCGCGGATCAGCCCGAGCCGCCGGCCGAGCTTGTCCGGCCTCGTGGCCATGCCATCGAGGGCGAGATCGGTGTTGAGCAGGAGATTGGTCAAGGGCGTGCGCAGCTCGTGCGAGACGCGGTTCACGAAGGTGACTCGCTCCTCCGCCAGCCGCATCGCCTTGCGCTGCATCATCGCGACGGAAAAACCGCCACCGGCCAGGAGCACCGCCAATCCAAGACCGGTTCCGAGCACCGGCAGCCGCCAGGAAACCACCTCGTGCACCGGGTAGATCCGCCCGAGCGTCCAATCGCCGAAGCGCGACACCTGGCGGAGGATCTCGTTCGGCGCGGAACCCGTGCCCGCGCCTGCTGCGAGCCAAGGCTCGCCCGATGGAGAATGCCACACGAGCCTGCCGGCGGTGATCGGGAGTGGTTCTGCCGAGAACCTTCCCCGCAAATCCGCCGCCACAACGGCCGCCGCCCGCTTTGGATCGACCACCAGCAAGACCGCCGACCGGCCGTTTCCACGCCACCACGCGAGCGGCCGACCCGGCACTTCGAGCCAGCCGGCCGATTGAAAAAGCTCCGCCTCATCGAGAACCCACTCGCCGTCTTCCCCGCGGGCGAAGCGCTCGAGCACCGGTCGCACCGTGGGTGGCCGCCCGTCGGGCCGCAGGTGCTTGGTCAAATCCGCCAGGCCGAGGGTGAAATACGACCACTGCTCCACGCCGACCACGCGCTCCGCCGGCGCGCCGGAGCGGCCGGAGTTCTCGAGGATTTCTGTCGCGGCTTCGTCGAGCGCCTTTTCCCAGAGCGTTTCGAGTGCACCGACACGGCGGGCCATCTGGCGGAAAGCGTCGTCCGCAAGATTACCCGGCGGCCGCTCCGCGATTGTCGCCACCTGCCGGGATGCGGCGATCCCGGAAACTGCGACGCCCACGGCGAGTGCCAAGGAAATCGCCAGCGTCCAAATCCACGGCGGTGCCGCCTTGCCGGGGATTTGAGACTTATCGCGGCTTCCTAGCATGACCAGTGGTTCTAACGTGGGCCCAATGCCTTGTCACTCCAGTTTGAGGAAGACGAGGACGCAGTG
>CBFGTW010000119.1:0-14338 GCA_965651855.1 uncultured Verrucomicrobiales bacterium | reverse complement strand
GCGGCCGGCGTTGGCAGGGGAGGTCTGAGGTTCGGCGGGCCTGAGAGTTGAGTGAAGTGCGTCGCTTGGCGTATGGATATCAGGAGGCTGAAGTGATCGGCACCTGGTGGATCGTGGTTCCGCTGTCGGTCTGCCATGAGTGGAGAATCGCCTGAAGCGCCTCGTGGACCGCCACGGCATCCGGTCCGGCAAGTTCGTGGAGAAGCGGGTGTTCGTGCAAACCGCAGGCGGCGGTGGCCACCACCGGAATCCCACTGGCCAGCGCCAGAAGGGCGAGCCGTGGCTGATGCTCGATCCACGCGGGCAGCACGAGGGCATCCGCACGTGCCAGTGCGGCGGCGTCCGCCGGTACCCACGGCAATCCGGCGAATGGATCGCCCGCGCCTTCGCTGGCCCGGCCGAAGCAAAGGAGTTCCGCGGCAAGTCCGCGTCGGAACGCGTTCGCCAACTCGAACGCGCCTTTCCGCCCCAGTCGCGAGGCCGGGAAAAACACTGCGGGAGCAGGGGACTTGTCGCGCTCGAGCGGTTCGGGCATTTCCCATTCGAGCAACCAGGCCTTTTCACCCGCATGACGGGCGATTCCACGGTGCGGGGTGACGAGCCGCCCGGCGGCGGCGAGCGCCGCGGACTCCGCGCGCACGAGTTCCGGATCGGCGCGGAAGTCGCCCAACGTGGTGGAGGCCGGATGGGCTGCCTTCGCTTCGTCGAGCCGACGCTGGAGTTCGGCCAGTGGCCAGCGCTGCATCAAGACGTCGAAGCTGCGGCCGCCGAGGACGCCGGCTTTCCAGAGGTGGGGGAGGAGGTTCTGCGACACGACGACGTGCCGGCAAGCCGGGTCGAGCTGCGAGGCATAGCGCCGGGCGAGCGCGGCGTCGCCGCGGAGCAGCGCCTTCTGCAGGAACGCGCCTTGGGCCGGCAGCCGGCGTTGTCGGAACGAGCGCAGCAAGGTCTGGAAGGTGGCCGTGCGGCAGGTCGTTCCCGGCGGGGGCGACCACTGGTAGCGCGGCTTCCTCCAGCGGTGCCCATCGAGCGGAACGAACCATCGGTCGCCGTCCCGCGTGTGCTCGCCGCACCAACGATCGAATTCCGGCCAACGTGCATCCAGCAGGAAAGACGAGTGCCACGTGCCCGGACGGTGCGTGGCGGTGGCGGATGGATGGCGGAAACAGGAGGTCATCCCGCAACTCAGACAATCCCCGGAAGGTGCCGCACGGAGAGGCGACGCCGGTCCTCCGGTCGGAGCGATCGGCAGCCCGGCCCGCCGGGCGCGGATCCGCACGATCAAATCCGCCGCGCTCAGCTCGACCTCGAGCCGCCAGTCATGGGCCGCGCGGAAGCGGAGGTCCACGTAATTCCAGAACACGGTGGCATCCAGATCCTGCTCGGCGGCGGACCCCGGCAGCACGCGCGAATGGCCGTGGCGCTCGACGATCTCGTGCCCGGCCGTCAGGGCCGCTTGGTAGAGCAACCCGCTGAGCTGGCACAGCCCGCCGCCCACCGAGGGGACGAGGCAGCCCTCCCGCAGCTCCCGGCCGCGCGTGAAGCCCTTGCGGCGGGTGGTGCGGCCGAGCTGCCGCCAAAAGCTGAACGTCGCCCCGGCGGGGACGGTCAATCCCTGGAAAGCCCGCGCGGCTCGGCGCAGGTTCTCCACCTTTCCCGCGGTGAGGGGAAACTCGGCCGGCCCGCTGTCGCGCCACAGCGGCGCCCTCGCCTCCGCCACCACCGGAGCATCCGCCAAGGCCGCCGACGCGACGTGGCGCGGCGGACGCCTGCCCATCTCCGCGAAGCCGCGCTTCACCTGGAACACCCGGGTCTTCAGCGCGAACGCGAACGCTTGGCCGCGGCCGGGCGTCTCTCTGGCGGAAACCGGAAGGTTCGACAGGATGGAGTGGCTGGAAGGTAAGGCGGCCCGCGAGAGCAAGTCGAGGAACGGCTGGCGGGATCTTCATCCTCAGGATCCGCACGGATGAAGATGATGAATCGAAGATTAACGCATACGGGTTAGTGGGTGGCCGGCGGCTTGTGTGGGAGGATCCCCACGATCGGGAAGTCCGGTTGGCGCCGGATCTCCCGCTCAAAAAAACCGAAAAACCCGATGAACAAACGACCGATAATCCCACGAGTTGTCACGTGCTTGCTGATCCTCACGTGCTTCGTCCACGCCTACGAACACGAGGTGTTCTGGCGGAACGGCTACTTCCGATGGAAGAACTTCAACGTCGAGCAAGGGCAGTCGTCCGATCTCGCGACCGCCATCAACGCCGCGATCGGCACGGGAAACCGCGAGCTGCACATCCTGGTCGGCGGCAAGCTCCACAGCCAGATCAACCTGCAGCCCGGAATCGTCCTCTTCTGCCACGACAACACCTTCGAGAAAACCCACGGCAACCCGGGGTTCTTCCGCGACGGTTCCGGGCCGCTGGCGATCCATGACATGACGATGTGGGGCGGGACCGGCTTCGGCATCCGCACGAGCCGCGCGAGCGACGTGACCTTCACCAATCTCACCATCTACGACGGCGGCATCGGCATCCGCGTGGACAGCCATCCAAGCCGGCCGTACGAGGAAGGGCGCTGGGTTTCCAACCTGACGGTGACCGGCTGCCACTTCGAGAACAACGGCGGCCACGGGCTGGAAACCTATGGCGTCGACGGCTTCCTGATCGACAACATCACGGCCCGCAACTGCGGCGAGTGCGGCGTGCTGGTCAACAAGGGGAGAAACGGCCACGTCGGTTTCGTGGATGCCTACCGCTGCTCGAACGGCGGCGGCTACGCCGGGCTGCGCTTCGCGAACGACTGCGACGACATCACGGTCGGGAACCTCATCGCCATCGAGTGTGGCCGGGGATTCTTCACCGTCAGCGATTGCGAGGACATCACCGTGGAGAACGTGCATATCCGCGACTGCACCTCGCACGCGATCCTGATCCAGAACAGCAACCGCGTCGGGATCAATGGCGGCACGTTCAACGGCACCGGTTTGAACCACTACACGAGCACGAACTGCTGGATCAACGCGGTTCCCGTGGACCGCCGCCGGATCATCAACCGCGCGAGCGGCCGCGCGCTCGATGTCGCGGGGAATGCCGACGGTTCCAATGTCCTGCTCTACGACTACCACGGCGGGGCGAACCAGCGGTGGGATATCGCGCAGAGCGGCACCGGCCGGTTCACGATCCGCTCGAGCCAGAGCGGCGGGCGCGGCCTGGACGCGAGCTGGAGCCCTCAAAACGGGACCAGCGTCTACGTCTGGAGCTTCTGGGGCGGAGACCCGCAGAACTGGCAGATTGCGAGCGTGGGCGACAGCCGGTTCAGGATCAATCCGATCCTCGATTCAAGCCGCTGCCTCGATGCCTACGGCACAGCCAATGGCTCCGATGTCGGGCTCTGGTCCTACTGGGGCGGCAGCAACCAGCAATGGACGATCGAGAATCCCTGATCTCCGGAGGGTCCGGATTTCACTCCGGCGCGAGTCATGCGCTCGCGCCGGAAGATGATACGGCATATGAAAATGAAGCCGAGTTTGTTGGTTGCTTTCGCTGTCGCGGCTGCCGGAGCTCTGGCTGGTGCCGGGATATGGGTCGCGGACCGCCCGACCGAAGCTCCCCGCGAAGCGGCGGGCGACAGGATGCGGGGCGATGGCGTCGCGCGTCCGAGCACAACGGAAAATACATTGAGTTCGCCGGCCGGGGAGCGGCTTCGGAACCAGCGCGTGGCTGGCCGGGATTCCGCTCCGGAAAGTGAGCTGGGAATTCCGGCGGCGGACCTGCTGGCCGCCCGCGGTCTGGCGGACGAGATGGCGGCGGCGATGGAGCAAAATCTCGCCATGCTGGAGGACGGCGCATACCGGGGGAGGTCGGCTGCGCCCGGGGATCCATCGCCCGCGCTCGGCCTGAGGCTTGGCGTCGGCCCCGGGATCATCGAGAAGCTCGGGGAAATTCTGGCCGCGGATCGCGAGGCGGAGATCGAGCGCAGGATCGCGATGGAAAAGTCGCGGATGGAACACGCGCAGGTCCTGCTCGCGGACGACCGCGAGAGTTACATCAACTTTCTGGCGATCGAGTCGCTGGTGTCTCGCGGCGCGCCGCTCTCTGAGGTCCAGGCGGATTTTCACCGGCGATTCCGGGAGAAGCGGGACGCGGGATTTCGGGAGGATGCCGCTTCCGGGAGCGGGGAGTGGTATGACAAGCCGGAAGTCATCGAGGCGATGCGCCGGCATCTCTCGGCCGAGGAGCGGGTGGAACTCGAGACGTATGTGGACGAGCAGAAGGGCAGGGAACGAGAGCGGCAACGGGTGCACGCCTACATGCGGTCCGGTGCCATCGCCGACCGGCTCGGGCTCGACGAAGCCGAGCGGACGAAACTCTTCGAATATCTCGAAGCCAACCCGCACGCGGCAGGGCCGGAGCTGAGGGAGGTTCTCTCTCCGGAGCTGAGGGAGCTGTTGCCGCCGGGCTTGTAGCGGAGTTTCCCCATGCACGGTCCGCTTCGCGTGAAATCATCAGCCTGCACGTCAATGTCCCGGGTCCTCGCCGGTTTGTGGCTTTCCATTGCTCCGTTGATGGGGCTGCCGGGTGAGTGGCACGCGGACTTCGAGGCCGCCATCCGGGAAGCCACCGCCAGCGGCAAGGACAACCTCTTGCTCTTCACCGGCTTGGGCTGGGAGGAGTGGAGCCGGAAACTCCGGGACGAGTCGCTGGCCGAACCCGGAACGAGCCGATCCCTCCGGGAGGACTTCGTCCTGACGCACATCGATTTGCCGGAGACACCGGGCGACGACGCGGCGCTTGGGCAGGCGGAGGCCGGCGCCTGTCGCTTGGCCCGCGATTTCAGGCTCCACGTTTTTCCTTCGATCTATCTCTGCACGCCGGAGGGGCGGCCGTATGCCCTGGTGGGCTATGAAGAAGGAGGACCGGAGGCGCTGGTCCGTCGGCTCCGGAAAGAACGCGCGGCATTCGCCGAAACCATGCGGTCGATCGACGCCCTGGAAGGACCCGAGTGCGCGCGCGCTCTGGACGCTTGGTTGCAGACGATTCCAGAGCCCCTGCGGCCGCTCCACCGCGACAAGATCAACCGGATCATCGCAGCCGATCCCCGCGACGAAGCCGGCCTCCGCACCAAGCATCAGCTCGCGCTCATGATCCCGGAGGCGCGGGAACTCCGCTATGCCGGCGACCTCGACGACTCCGAAGCTCTTTACCAGCGGATCATCGAGGAGGTGGCTCCCGCCGGCGAGGATTTGCAGCGGATCTACTATGAGATGGGTGACATCCACTTCCAGCGCCGCGACTACGACCGGCTGCTTGCGGTGATCGATCTGGCGATCGAGGCGGCGCCCGACGGAGAGCGGATGAGCGTGCTCCGGGAAATGACCGACACCTTCACCCGCCAATGGATCTTCACGAGGTTCAAGCCGGACGAAATGCGCGCCGCGGAATATGAGATCGGGAAAATCGCCCTTGCTCCGGACGACTACCCGGCGCTCCTCGCGCTCATCGGGCAGGCCAAACGGATCGCTCCGGAAAGCCGGCGGAATCGCGTGCTGGATGCGATGGCGAAGGAACTGGCAGCCGAGCTGGCAGGCGGCGATTGACGCCCGGTCAGTCCTTCAGCTCGATCATCGCCCGCTTGCGGCGGGACTCGATCCAGCGCTCGTAAGGGACTGAGGTCTTCTTCTTTTTAACGCGCTCCTCGATCATCGCGCGGACCTTGGAGTCGCTCAACGGCGGCGACGGCCCGAGCACCTTCTTGGTGGGAATCACCAGCGTGAAGCCGACGGGATCCTCGAGCGGTCCGACAAGTTCTCCAACTTCCGCGTCGAAGACGATCGCGGCGAATTCCGGCGCGAGGTCGGTCCGCGGCACATCCTCCTGCAGTCCGCCTTCGGCGGCATAGGCATCGGCGGAATGCTCCTTGGCCAGCTCCTCGAAATCCGCGCCGCCACGGATTTTTCCAGCGAGTTCTTCCGCCAGCGAGAGCTGCGTCTCCGGAGTGGAAAGCGGGTTGTCGAGATCCATCCGCGGGATGAAGATCTTCTTGAAGGAGATCACGTCCTGCGAAGTGTCGCGGATCATCGGTTTGACCTCCTGGTATTCCTTCTGGATTTCGCCGGGCAGGGGAGGCGGCGCGTCGGCGAACTGCTGCGCGCGCATCGCCGAGACGATCATCTTCTCCCGCGTCATTTCGCGGTAGCGGTCCATCGTCAGGCGGCTCTTCTTGAGCTCCTCGCGGAATTTCGCTTCGTCGCCGTTGTAGAGGCGCTGGATCTGGCTGCGGATCTCCTCGTCGATGAGATGCGGGCGGATGCTCGCGCCCATCTGCTTGAATTCGTCGAGGATGATCTCGCGGTCGATGAGTTCCTGGATCACCCGGTCGCGCACCTCCTTGAACTGCCGCTCGAATTCCGGCCCGCGGCGCGGGAATTCCGCCACCAGCCGCGCGTAATCCGGCGCGAGCAGGAAGGCCACCTCGTTTTTGGTGATGACGCGGCCGTTCACCTTCGCGGCGATGCCGTTCACCTCGATCGGACCGGAGGGCAGCGGAACCGGCGTGGCGGATTCTTGCTGGGCGAAGGCCGCGGACACCGCGGAAAGCACGGCGAAACCAGCCGTGAACAAAAAAGCGCGAGGCTTCATGAAGGAAAACGAAGGGTCAGAATTTCTGCAGCAGGGTGAGCGCTTCGCGAAGTCTTTCGTCGGCCCCGGCCGATTGCAAGCGGGGAAACCGACGGCCTTCGAGCAGGATGTAATCGCCATTGCGGTAGAGCATCAGCCGCTGGCCCTGGATCTCGACGGAGGCGATCCCTTCCGCCGCCGCAACCGCCTTGATCCGGGCGATTTGCAGCAAACGCTCCACCGCCTCGGGAAGTCGGCCGAAGCGATCCCGCCACGATTTCTCCAGCGCCGCCACGGCCTTTTCCGTACCCGCCTCGGAGAGTTCCTTGTAGGCGGCGATCCGCAGCCGCGTGTCCTCGAGCCAGCCGGCCGGAAGGAACGCCGGCACCACTTGCCGCGGGTCCTCGCGCGCGTAGGCGGCCTCGCTGGACACGACGAAGTCCGCCTTGAAGGTCGCCTCGATCCGCGGCGCGTCCTGCCGGCCCTTCAGGCGGTCGACGCTCTGCCGCAGGAGCTGGCAGTAAAGCTCGAAGCCGATCTGCGAAATGTGGCCGCTTTGTTTTGTTCCGAGCAGATTTCCCGCGCCGCGGATCTCGAGGTCGCGCATGGCGATCTTGAAGCCGGAGCCGAGCGCGGTGTACTGCTTGATCGCGTGGATGCGCTTGCGGGCGTCGCCGACGGTCATCATGTCGCGCGGCAGGAGCAGGATGGCGTAGGCCTTTTCGCCGGCTCGGCCGACACGACCCCGGAGCTGGTAAAGGTCGGCGAGACCGAAGCGGTCGGCGCGGTCGATCAAGATCGTATTCGCGTTCGGGATGTCGATCCCGGTCTCGATGATGGTCGTCGCCAGCAGGACATCCGCTTCGCCGCGGACGAAGGTGTGCATCACCACCTCGAGGTCCGCCTTTTCCATCTGGCCGTGGCCGACGAGGATGCGCGCCTCCGGGACCAGCTCGGCGATCCGCGCCCGCATCTGCTCGATGGTTTTCACCCGGTTGTGGAGGAAGAAAACCTGGCCACCGCGCTTCATTTCGCGCCGGATCGCATCGCGGATGACCCGCTCGTCGTAGGCGCAGACCGTGGTGGAAACCGGGACGCGGTTCGGCGGCGGCGTGTCGATGGTGGACATGTCGCGCGCGCCCATCAGCGCCATGTAGAGCGTGCGCGGGATCGGCGTGGCGGAGAGCGTCAGCACGTCCACCTGGCGGAACAGCTCCTTGAACTTCTCTTTGTGGGCCACGCCGAAGCGCTGCTCCTCGTCCACGACGACCAAGCCGAGGTCCTTGAACTTTACGTCGCCCGAAATCAGCCGGTGGGTGCCGATCACCAGATCCACCGAGCCGTCGGCCAGCCCGGCGATGGTTTCCCGCACTTCCGACGGTGTGCGGAAGCGGTTCAGCAGCTCGACGCGAATCGGATAATCCGACATCCGCTCGCGGAACGTCCGCCAATGTTGCTCCGCGAGCACGGTGGTCGGCACCAGCACGGCGACCTGTTTGCCGCCGGTGACGGCCTTGAACGCCGCGCGGATGGCCACCTCGGTTTTGCCGAAGCCGACGTCGCCGCAAACCAGCCGGTCCATCGGTCGCGGGCTCTCGAGGTCGCGCTTCGCCTCCTCGATCGCACGCCGTTGGTCCGGCGTCTCGGTGAAATGGAACGAGCGCTCGAATTCCCACATCCAGCGCGTGTCCGGCGGGTGGGCGAACCCCGGCTCGTGCTGGCGCTCGGCCTGCACCCGCAGGAGTTGCGCGGCGTAGTCGAGGATCGACTTCTCCGCGGCCTTGCGCGCGGTTTTCCAGGCGGTGCCACCGAGCTTGTTGAGGTCCGGCGTCTTGCCGCCGAGGCCGACGTATTTGCCGACGAGATGCGCCTGCTCGAGCGGCACGCCAAGCAGCGCGCCGTCGCGGTATTCGAGGACCAGCTCGTCCCCCTCGTCGCCGGGCTGGATGCCGCGGAATTTCGCGACCCCATACTCGTAGTGCACCACGAGGTCGCCTTCTTCCATCTCGTCCACGGTCGCGCGCGCCCGGGCCGCGCGGGCTTTTACCAGCGACGTCCGCCGGTAGGCGCCGGGCGTCCGATATCGGCCGAAAAGCTCCGACGACGATAGCATCGCCAGTCGCGTGACCGGCAGCGTGAAGCCGGCCAACAGCTCGCCGCGGACCGGCGTGATCCCGAGATCGCGCTCGAGATCCTTGCCGGCCAACTCGGCGAAACGCTCCTCCTCGCCCTTGCTGCCGAAGACCATCGCGATGTCCCAGCCGTCGCGCCGCCACTCGTTGATCTGGCGGAAAAAATGCTCGCGCCGGCCTTCCTCGAGCACGAAATCGCCCGCCTCGAACGTGCCGAGCGGGCTGCCATACGTCGCCAGCGAAAAGTCCTCCTCGCTGTTGAATTCCGCCGCGCCCTCCAGGATCCGCACGTCCGGCCTGGCGATCTCCGCCTCCACGGAAACGATCACATCGTCCGCGCGCCGGTAGTCCGCGACCTTTGCCTCCGCCGCCGGCTCGGCAAGCAGCAGCTCGGCTTCGAGGAGCTTCGTGGTCGACGCCTGCGAATCGAGGTCGAACTCGCGGATCGATTCCAGATCGAGGTCGAAAAACTCCAGCCGCAGTGGCCGCGGTGCCTGCCAGGCGAAGAGATCGAGAATCCCGCCGCGCACCGCGAATTGGCCGCGCGCGGCAACGGTCGGCACCCGCTCGTAGCCGTGGTCCGCCAGGGACTGGGCGAGCTTTTCGGGATCGAGCTGCATTCCCGGCTTGAGCGCCGTGCGGCTTTCCCGCAAGACCGATGGGGAAGGGGCCTGGGCCTCGAAGGCGTCACTGCCGCAAATCACCGTGCAGCTGCCGGACCGCGCCAGCACCTCGAGCACCGCGAACCACTCCGCGGCCGACTCCGGATCGGCGATCGTACCCTCGCCGGTCTCCATCGGCGCTTCCGGCAGCACCATGGCCGGCACGCCCCACAGCTCCAGCTCGGCCGCGAGCCGCTCGCGATGCCGCGGCAGGTCGCAAACGATCCATTGGCGCTCCTTCTTCGCCTGCCGTGCCGCCGTCGCCACCAGCGCGATGACGAACGCCTGCGACGCCTCCGCCGTGTGATCGAGCACGACTTCCCGCTCGCCGGTGGCCAAGGGGGCCAGGCGCTGTGCGAATTCCGGATGATTCACGGCCTGCAACAGCCAGCCGTGCACACGTTCGTCCGTGCGGGACACGCCGCAGCGATAAGCGCGATGCCCAGCCGCAGCAAGCGGCATGTGCCGGAAGAGGCGAAGCGAAACCGGGGAGCGTGGTAGAGGAAGGGGGCGCAGGAAAAGCGATGGAATTTTAGCAGATTGCGCAGATTGCGCAGATGGAGTTTAAGTTATTTCAGAGGCGCGTCGCGGCTCGACTTTTAAGAATCTGCGTAATCTTCGGGAATTCTAGGGTAAGCTGCATCGGCGTATCTTATGACGAGCCGATCCATCAAGGTTTTTATCTTGCCGCGATCGCCGGATGCGGCAGGATGCGGCGATGGACATCGGCTTGTTTTTCGGACTGTTGCTCGGATTGTTCGGCCTGCTGATTACGCTGCTCTGGCTCGTCATTGCCTGGCGGGCCATGCGCGCCCACGAGAAGCTGGCCAGGGCGGTGCGGGAGTACGTTGATCATGCGACCGGGCCCGAAACCAATGCTTTCCAGCGGGAGAACGCGCTCCAACACAAGCTTTACCGGAAGTTCCAACTGGAAGACCCGGAAGCGGCCCAGCTCCCGCCCAAGGAACGTCACGCCCGCTTCCGCACCTGGCTTGCCGCGAATCACGGCGAGGGCGAATAAGACTGCCCGTACGTCTATTATGACTGGATTTCCGGATACTGATGCTTCGACCGCTGTCTCAACGAGACCCAGCGGAAGAGAAAATACAACACCAGCAGCAGGATGAAATCCAAAGGGAACCAAAAGATCGGGCTCACCCAGTAGTCGCCCCAGACGAAGCTGCCGAGCGGATGGAGCCAGTCGATCCCGCCGGAGATGGCGTCGCAGAAGAGATGGAAGAGATAGGCCGCCGACCACACGGCCGCGAGCCACGGCGGGACGCGGCCCCGCGAGGCCAGGGCGACTGTGAAGGCGAGGGCGGTGAAAGCGGCCCATGCCGGCAGGCCGTGGGACCAGCTGTTCATGCGCGCCTCGAGCGAGAGGTGCGGATTGATCAGGTCCGGCAACGCGCCCGCCAAGCCGATGCTCATCCAGTGGCGGCGTTTCCAACTGTCCCTCCGACCCGCGATCAGGCGGACCAGGATCACCGGAGCGAGGGCGTGGGTGATCGTGTTCATGGGCGGCTACTTCCGATCCTTGGCGCGCTGGAAACGCGAGCGCCGCGCGGTTTCCAGCGTTTCCGGCGGCGGGGGCGCAGGGTCCGTCGGCCGGGGGATCTCCGGCAAGACCGGCTCGGCAGGGATGGTGGGTTTCGCTTTCGAAACCTTCGGCCGCGGCGCCCGTTTCGGCCGCCCGGCGAGGGAAAACTCCGGCAGCTTCCAGCCGGTGCGCGTCACCAGCGCGTCGAGCAGCAACAAGCCGAGCAACGCGATGCCAAGCGGCAGCAGGAGCGAAGTCTCCGCGACGAACGGCGGCCGCTGCCAGGCATCGCTCAGATCGAGCAACTCCCGCCCGCCGGTTTGCGCCGCGACGGCCCGCAGCTCCGCGAGCCGCTCGGGCTCGAACGCCCACTCGACGGACGTGCCGACGCTCAGCGGCCCGAAGCTCAGCGCGTGGCCGCCGACTTGCACCGCGCCGCGCACGACGCTGCCTTCGTCGAGATCGCGGACCAGCGAGAAGTGCCCGGGCGCGATCCGCCGCCACGGGAGCTCCACCGCCGGCGCGCCGGAATCATCCTGCAACCGCACCCGCGGCGGCACGGCGGCCAGCCGCCCCGACCACTCCTCGGGATCGTAAAGCAGGTCCAAGGTGAGCCGCGTGCCCTCGAGCCGGTGGCGCAGCGCGATGCCCGGCGGCGCTTCCTCGCCCATCAGGAAGCGGCCGAGCGTGTGGAGAAAATAGCCGTAGCCCGGCGTCGCGAGGATCCGCTCGGAAAAATCGCCGCCGAGCGGAAACGACACCGCCACGCTGCGACCGAGCCCGCGCCGGGCGTGGGCGACGAGCGGCGCGACGTATTCGTCGGCGCTGAGGAGCGAGACGGTGGCGTCCGGCCGCGCGTAGGAGAGGTTGTAGCCGTCCACCTCCGGCAGCCAGTCGAAGGGCTTCGGCGAGATCTCGGCCCAACGGCCGGTCGCCTGCGCTGCCACCGGATCCTTGAGAAAGGCGGAGCGGGCGATGGTCACGGTCTCCTGGGCGAAGATCGCCGGGATGTCCATCGGCCGGTCGGAGAAGAAAACCCGGCCGTTGCCGCGCTTGGCGATGTCCTCGAGAAACGCCGCGTCCACATCGCCCTTGGTGCCGAGTCCGATCACCGAGATGGTCGCGCCTTCACGGGTCATCTCCTCGATCAATTTAATGTAATCCCCGGGCTCTTCCGAATCCTGCGCGTCGGAAAACAAGATCACATGTCGCGTGCCGGCGGGTGATTTCTTCAACTCCTCCCATGCCGCCTTCAGGCCGGTGTAGACATAGATCCCGCCGCCGGCCGATTGCACCTTGCGGATGCGGGCGGAAATGTCCGCCTTCCGGTTCTCGATCCGCGTGAGCGGCACGATGGTCGTCGGCTCGCTGTCCACGGCGAAGACCGTCACCTGGTCCATCGGCCCGAGCAGCTCGACGGCGTTGGCGGCTCCGGAATTCGCGAGATCCATCTTCGTCTGGCCGCCAGGCACCGACACCGCCATCGAACCGGAACGGTCCATGACGATGGCGAGCGCCACGGACAACTTGCGGTGCTCGTTCTTCAACTCCATCGAGACCGGCAGGAGCGGGTCGATCGGCGACTGGAAATAACCGCCCGCGCCGAACGAGCGCTCGCCACCCGCCATGAGCAGGCCGCCGCCTTGGTCGCGGACGAAGAAGTCCAGCGCTTTGACAAACTCCGCCGGCAGCTCGTGCGCCGGCACGTTGTTGAGCACCACGCCCCGGGCGCCGCTCAGCGTGCCGGCCCGCAACTGCGAGGGATCGCTCACCGTCTGCACTTCGAAATCGAGCGCGCCGAGCGCCTTCGCCACCGGGTCGTCCTGATAGCGCGTCACCAGCACCAGCCGCGGTCCGCCGCGGATCTCGATCCAGCGAGCCGCTCGGTTGTTCCCCGGATGCGCGTCCTCCGGCGGGCGGATCTCCGCCTCGTATTCATAACCGCCCGAGCGGCCGATCCGGTCGGTGAACTCGAGAGTGGCCGCCCCATTCTCCAGCACGACCTCCGTCTCGGTGAGCAACTGCCCGTTGCGGCGGAGGATGAGCGGAAACGCCGCGTCCGACGAACCGCGGACGGTCACCGAAATCAGGAACGGCTCGCCCACCTGCACCCGCTCGGGAAAGGCCAGCCGCACGAGCCGGAAGTCCGTTTCGTCGTTGTCCCGCAGCAGCCGGAAGTCGAGCGGAATGCCGCGCGCCTTGAGCTGGGCCGCCGCCTCGTGCAGCGGCTCGGTGGCGAAGCCGTCGGTGAACATCAGGACGCGCGCGGGACGGTCCTCCGCGGCGAGCGCCGCGACGTTCGAGAGCGCGAGTCCGCTGCGAGTCAGCTTACGCGAGCCGGTGAACGACGAGCCGTCGGCTCCGAGTTCCGCGACTTCCGCGGCGTAATTGATATAAGTGAGGGTGTCCCGGCGGCCGGGCTTCGAACTCTCGAGCAATCGCCGCCATTCGGGCAGGCCGCGATCGACCAAGTCCTCGGTCGAGTCGGAGCGGTCGAGCAAAACATACAAATCCAGCGCGTCCTGTTGCTGGCGGATGCGCGGGTTCGCCAGCGCGGCCGTCGCGAGCACGAGCAGGAGCGCCCGCAGCGGCGCGTGCAGGCGCAGGCCGCGCCAAAACCAGCCTGCGAGCGCGAATGCCGGCAGCAACAGGAAGTATTCGGGCGATTCGAAGGACACGGGAAAGATCAGGAGAAATAGGGCTGGACCGCGGATGGACGCATCTTTTCGGGGATCAGGCGGCGGCGGCCCCGGTGCGCGGCGCGGAGAACTTCCACGCCACCAGCAACGCGCCGATCAGGACGAGGAGAGCGATGCGCCAGTAAGGGTCGGGCCGCGTGTGGCGGAGCATGGCGAAGCTTTGTCCGCCGGCGGAGTCGAGGCCGTCGGATTCGCCGGCGGCGGAAAAGTCGGCCTCGCGTGTGTCGGCGAAGTGCAGCGCGGCATCGAGCAAGGTCGCATCGCCCTGGCGCACGGTGAAGAACCCGGGATCGAGGGGCGCGCGGAGATCCCCGCCGGCAGGGGTGGCGGCGCGGGCCAGCGTTTCTCCTGCGGGCGACCGGTGGACGAGTTCGAGGGGCTCGCCGGGCGCCACCGTCACCCGCACCGGCTGGCCCGTTTCGAGATTTGCGGCCATCGGCGCGATCTTCTCATCGTGCACCCGTTCCGCGAAGCGGTGGAGGAGCACGATGAAGGCGGGCTGGGTGGAGACGTTCGAGAGCGAGAGGTCGAAGTTGAAACATAGCTGCAAGGCGTTTTCGGAGTTTCTCAGGAAGACAAGCGGCCGCGTGTCTTGCCAGAGCAAGACACGGTCGTCCGGCTGGCGGTTCACTTCGATGGTTTGACCCACCACCACCGACAGCCACGTGAGTCCCATCATCAGCGGGGG
>CBFGTW010000118.1:0-14407 GCA_965651855.1 uncultured Verrucomicrobiales bacterium | reverse complement strand
ACGCCTTCATCGGCCTCGACCAGATCACCAAGGTCGCGCCGATCATCGAGAACCTGCTCGGCAAGCAAAACGCGGCCGACGTTCAGAAAACCGAAGGCCCCGCCGCCACCGAGGACCCGCGGGATTTCGTCACGCTCAAGCCGCAGTACGTGCCGGATTTCTCCACGCCGCGCGTCCGCCTCACGCCGGACCACTTCGCCTACGTGAAAATCGCCGAGGGCTGCAACCACACCTGCACCTTCTGCATCATCCCGAAGATCCGCGGCCAGCACCGGTCGCGCACCCAGGAGTCGGTCGTCCGCGAGGTGGAAGCGCTGGTGAAAGCCGGCGTGAAGGAAATCAACCTGATCTCCCAGGACACGACCTACTTCGGCATGGACAAGTGGGAAGGCCAGCGGCCGAACCCGAACTCGCCGGTGGATTCCTCACGCGGCGAGTCGCTCTCCACCCTGCTCCGCGAAATCAACAAGCTCGAAGGCGACTTCTGGGTCCGCCTGCTCTACACGCATCCCGCCCATTGGTCGGACGAGCTGATCCAGACGATCGCCGAGTGCGACAAAGTCGCCAAATACGTGGACATCCCGCTCCAGCACATCTCGGACCGGATGCTCACGGCCATGAAGCGCAAGACGGACGGCGGTTACATCCGCGACCTGCTCCGCCGCATGCGCGCCGGCATTCCAAACCTCGGAATCCGCACGACCTTCATCGTCGGCTTCCCCGGGGAGACGGAGGAGGATTTCCAGGAGCTGCTCGAGTTCATCGAGGAGTTCCGCTTCGAGCGCGCCGGCGTTTTCCAATACTCGAAGGAAGAAGGCACCCGCGCCGAGAAAATGCCCGGCCACCTGCACCACGCCACCCGCAAGAGCCGCTGGTCGCGCGCCATGTCCGCCCTCCAGCGCATCGCCGCGGAGACGAACAAGGCGCAAGTCGGCAAGAGCGTCCGCGTGCTGGTCGAACAACCCGGCGTCGGCCGCACCGAGTGGGACGCCCCGGAAATCGACGGCTCGGTCCACGTGGACGACAGCCTCCCGGTCGGCGAGTTCGCCCAAGTCACCATCGGCGACTGGCGCGGCTACGACCTGGTGGCGGCGCGGTGAGCGCTGCTCCCGGAGGCACCGGAGCCACACTGACGGACAGGGCCTTTTGAAGTTTCGTCATAGCGAGCATTTTCGAGGAGGCAATCGTTCCACCGCCTTCAACACCAGTCCGGCTTCCACCGACGCCTTCCCCTTCTCGAACTGACCGATCCACAGGCGGCTGACACCGACCTTCCGGGCCAGCTCCGTTTGGGACCGCCCGCGTTGCCGGCGCTGGTCACGGACCCAGTTCCCCGAGCGCCGCCATCGAGTTGATCCGCATGGACGTGGAAAGCGGATGCATGCGTTCGCTGTCAGAATGGCTGAATGCGAGGTGGAGATTTGGCACTCCGGCAGCTTGTGCGATCTTCCCGATCCCATGAAGCTTGCCGCCGCTTTTCTCCCGCTCTTGCTCGTCCTCCTGCCCTTTTCCTGCGCGCCGCTTTCCTCCACGCCCACCGTCCGCGCGCCGGTCTCGTGGGGCAATCTCGCCATCGAGCAGGATCTGATCCCGAAGGGCAAACATGGCCGCTGGCGGACCCGCGCGATGCGGCCGACCCACATCACCATCCACTCGACGCAGAACTTCTCGTCGTCCGGCACCGCGCGCGCCCACGCCGCGATGCTGCGCAATGGCGCGCTCAAGGGGCCGAAAAACTCGCTCGGCTACCTGACGTGGCATTTCACCGTGGACGACCGGTCGATCTACCAGAGCCTGCCGGTGAACGAGCAAGGCCAGCACGCCGACTACGAAGGCCCCGGCAACCGCAAGTCGATCGGCATCGAGATGTGCGAGAACCGCGGCGGCTCGCGCGCCCGGACCGTCGACCGCACTGCGAAGCTCACCGCCATCCTGATGAAGGAACACGGCATCCCGCTCTCGAACGTCGTCCCGCATCAGCACTGGCGCCAGATCCGCTATGCCGACAAGCGCGACCTCGGCCACAAGAACTGCCCGCACTTCCTCATGGACAACGGCCGGCCCGGCCGGAAATGGCGGGCGTTCCTGGACAAGGTTGCGGCTTACCGGCGGCAGCTTTGAAGGACAGGTCCGCAGCCAGCCGCGTGCGGCGGCGTCCGCCCGGACTGCGGGCAGCCTGCTGGCGAGGGAGCGCGTCGGGTGGTTCGCAACCCCGTTTCCGACAGTCAGTCAGCTTCTCCGCCAGCAGGCTGGCAAGAGGCAAGCGGCAGCAGCCTGCACGCGGTCCAGGAATTGACTCGCCGCACCTCATCCCGCACATGTCGGGAGCATCATGGACCCGCACCCGATCCATCACCCGGTGTCTCACCGGGACGACGGCGCGCCGCTCCACCTCGCGGCCGCACGCGGGGACGTCGAGGCGATGGAACGCCTGCTGGCCGAAGGCGCGGCGATCGATGCTCCCGACGCGGACGGCATGACTCCGCTCCACCACGCCGTGCGGAACAACCACCTGGAGGCGGCCACTCTCCTGCTCGACCACGGTGCGGACGTTCATCTCAGGAACCAGTACGACGAAGCGCCGCTGGAAACGGCCCGCGCGCTGAAGAACCAGGAAATGGTGGACCTGATCCTGTCGCATCCGCAGAGGGACCGGAGCGGCACCGAAGACCCGGAGGAAGCGGTGCGATTCCTCGAGCGCGCCCGTTTCACCTTCGGCATGCTCCGCTGGCTGGCGGTCGCCGCCCTCGTGGCGCTGCCATTCACCTTCGGTGACGGCTTCATCAGCGCCCGTCAGCTCCTGGAAAGCCTGCTGCTGGGCGGCGCGCTGTTCGCGTCGTTGATCCTTTCGTGGCGGACCCGGAAGCGCCGTTGGCTTGCCCTCTTGTTCGCGGTTTGGCTGCTGGGCCCGCGTCTCCTGGGCGGGAGTGAAACGGAAGCGAACAGTCCGCACGACTACCAAAGCCTCTGCTATTCACTCATCCTCGCCGGAGGGCCCATGTTGTTCTTTCGCAAGTCAATGCTTCGCGTCTCACGCTTGGATGATCCGATAAACCGAAATTATCAGCCCCCGTCGGCATCTCCCACCTGAAGCCGGTGATGTCCCGTTACCTCCGCTTCATCGTCCGCACCGACCACCCCGGCCGCATCCGCTGTACCGGCGTGGTCACCAGCCTGCGGATCCTCGGGGAGGAAGGCCGGCTCCCCGACTATCATCAGAGTTTTTCGGAGGAACTTTTCGACAAGCTCAACGCAGGTTTGCCTTGCCCGCCCTTCGCGGAAAAGAACTGGGACTCCGACTGCATCTCTTGGTTCAAGGACACGCCGGCCGCCCAGGAGTGGATTTCCGTCTTCCGCGACATCACCGCCATCCTTGAAGATTGCGATGTGGAGGTGGCGACTCTGGTCACCGACAAGCCGGGGATGATCCTCTACGAAGACGATTACCAAGTTGTGGCGAATTCGCGGCGGTATTGAGGATGCTGGCGAAGCGGCATCATCCTTCTTCCTCGCCTCCCGTTTCCCGAAGTGACGCCAAGGGTTCCAAAACACGTCCTCTTTCCCCTTCCATCTCCGCAGCCTGCCGGCGGATCAGGATGCCGGAGCCGGCCAGCAAGAGCCCCGCGAGCACCGGCAGCACGTAGATCCACCGCCGCCCCCAGTCGAGAAGCAGGTAGTCGGTGTGATGGAAGACGATCACGCCCTCATGCTCAGGAGATGAAGGACTGCCCAGGGAGATGCCCGTGCCGACGGCGGCGAGGAACGCCAGCCCCGCGAGCCCAAGCACAATCCCCAACCAAAAGAAGATCGATCCGCTCACGGCAACCATGTTCAGGTTGATCGACATGGTCCGGATCGCCTTCAATCCGGCGCGCGTTGCCAAGTCATTTCCGCACGGTCAACCGAACCCCGCCTGTGTCCGTCACGATCGTCATTCCCGCCGCGGGTCTTCCACGCCGACGACCGCAAGCTCGACTTCCTCATCCCCGTTTTTCAGGCAGATCGTGAAACCTCTCGCTTTCGCCGCCTTGTGTTTGGCCGTCCTCTCCCCCGGATGCGCCCCTGATCTTCAACGAGCCGAGGATCCGACGCGCCAGCCGTGGGCGGAATCCCATCGCTGGCGCGAGTCTGCGTCGGCGGGTGATCCCGCGGCCCTGCCACGCTTCTTCGCGGCAGCGAAGGGTCAACTGGAGCTGCCCTACATCAACGGCGGTGAAGATGCCCAAGCGATGCGGGAGAACATGGAGAGCGTGCTGGAAGCGCTGGGAGACGAGGCTTTCGCGGAGGCGCTTCTCCGTGAGAAGCCGGAAACGCGCAGCGCGGTTCGGGAGTTTTTGCACGACGAATCCGTGCGGGGAAGATACGCGAGGACCTTCGAAGTTCTCATGGCCGCGCCCGAAGTTCATTGGCCATCCGACCAGGCGTTCGAGCAATCGTACCGGGAGTCCGGAGATGCCCCTCCGCCAAAGGAACCGTGGGGGCGGTAGCGGTGTGCTCGCACCTGGACTGCGCGCAGCCTGCTGCCGCTTCCGGGCCGGCCAGTCTGGTGGCCAGGGAGCGAGTCGGTTGTTCGTAACTGCGTCCGGCGGTCGGCTTCTCCGCCATCGGGTTGGCGGAGGGAACGCGGCAGCGGGCTGCCGCAGTCCAAGTCGGGCGGACTGGAGTCCGCGCTGCGGGCGCTTGGCAGGGACGGGAGGCTTCCCTAGCCTGCGCGGCAGATGATGGCAGCGCCTCCAGATGCGGAACCGACCCGCAAGCAGTGGATCGGGTTCTGGAGCATGATCGTCCAGCAGACCCAGAATGCTTTCAACGACAAGGCGGCGCAGTTTGTCCTGATCCCGTTGGCGGGGGCGGTGGCTTATACGCTGAACCTCGGCGGCGCGGTGAATGTGGGCGTGGAATCGGCGGCGGGGCTGATGATCGCGCTGCCGTTCGTCCTGTTCGCGCCGATCGCGGGGTGGACGAGCGACCGGTTCTCGAAACGCGACGTGATGCTCGGCTCCGCGGTGGCGCAATTCGGCATCCTCGCGTGGATCTGCGCCGCCGTCTGGTGGCGGAACATGCCGATGGCGCTGTGGGGGTTCTTCGCGCTGGCGGTGCAATCGGCGTTTTTCAGTCCGGCGAAGATCGGGATCAACAAGGAGCTGGTCGGCTCGAAGCATCTGGGATTCGCCGCGAGCACGCAGCAGATGATGGCGATGCTCGCGATCCTGGCGGGACAAATCGCGGCGGGATATATTTTCGACATCCGCTACCAGCGGTTCGGCGATATGCCGGAGTTCGCGTGGCGGGCCGCGTTCTGGCCCTTGGCGATCCTGACGGTCCTGGCCGCGCCGGCCTTGTTCCTGGCGTGGTTGATCCCGCGGGTGCCCGCGCATGCGGCCGAGCCGTTCCACGCGGGGATCGCGGTGCGGCATTTCCACCATCTGGCGGACCTGTGGCGCGAGGCGGGGCTGCGGCGGGCGTCCTTCGGCGTGGCCTTCTTCTGGGGCTTCGCCGCGTTCATCAACCTGTGGTCGGTGAAGGTGGCGAAGCTGATGACCGAGGGCGGCGCGGGCTTCGGCACCTTGGCGTCGATCTTTATGGCGGCGGCGTCGCTGGGAATGGCGGCGGGCTTCGGCGCGGCGTCGTATCTGCTGCGGCGGCGGATCGAACTCGGGTGGGTGCCGGTGGCGGGCGTGTGCATGACGGTGATGTCGCTGGCGCTGGCGTTCATCACGCCGGGAGGTTGGCTGTTTCTCATCGCGCTCGCGCTGCTGGCGTTTTTCGCGGCCGTTTTCCTCGCGCCGCTGAACGCGTGGATGCAGGACCGCTACCCGCCGGACAAACGCGGCGAGCTGCAGAGCGCGGTGAACCTACAGGACTGCTTCGCCGGCATCCTGGCGGTGGCCTTCATCGAGGGCCTCGCGGCCGCGGCGGCGGGCATCGGCCTCTCGACCGGCGCGGGCTATCGCTGGCAGATCGCGCTGGCGGGCCTCGGCTGCGGGGCGATGAGCTGGTTCATCATCCGGCTGCTGCCGCGGGATTTCGTCCGCGTGCTGGGTATCGCGCTGATCCGCGCCGTCTACCGGATACGCACGGTGCATCCGGAGCGGGTGTCGGAGCAAGGCGGCGCGCTGCTGTTGCCGAACCATGTGACCTTCGCCGACGCGTTCTTCATTTCCGCCTCCTGCCATCGGCCGGTGCGCTTCGTGATGGACGAGGCCTTCATGGCGAAGCGCTCGGTGCGGGCGTTCGTCAGCCTTTTCGAAACGGTGACGATCCGCCGCGACCAGCCGCGCGAGGCCATCCGGATCACGATCGACGCGCTGAAGAACGGGGACTTGGTTTGCCTGTTCCCGGAAGGGCAGATCACGCGGACCGGTGCGCTGTGCGAACTGCGGCGGGGCTTCGAGCTGATCGCGCGGAAGGCGGGCCACCCGCTCGTGCCGATGTGGTGCGACGGCTCGTGGGGCTCGATTTTCTCCTTCGAGCGCGGGCGGTTTTTCCGCAAGCGGCCTTACCGGGTGCCTTATCCGCTGGTGGTCGCCTTCGGTCGGCCGCTGGCGCCGGAAACCGCGGACCTGGAGACGGTGCGGCGCGCGATGCTGAGGTGCTCGGCGGAGGCGATCGGGCGGCGGTTCGCGTCCGCGAGACCAGATGCCGGGGGCAAGAATCAAGAGGCGTGGCGGGTGCGGGTGAATGGCCACCAGCTCGGGCAGGTGAATGCCTTGCAGCGCCGGGAGCCATTCGCGGTGCTGGCGGAAGATGAGGAAATCGCGGCGCTGATGCCGGTGCTCGAGGCATTCGCGCGGGAGTTCGGTGCACCGCTGCGGGTCGAGCCGGAGTTTCGTGACGGCGTGGCCCGGTCGTGGGTCGGCGGCACCGCGCTGCGACGCGCGATGGTGGCGGCAGGGCTGGAGCACAAGACGATTTTCCATGACTTCGGCGGCATGCCAAATGATGAGTCGAGCGACCCGAAGATCATTCATTGCCCCGCACTGGCCGCCGGGGGAAAAGTGATCGCGATGTCGATGCCGGACCCGCCGATGCCGTCGGCGCGCAGCGAGGCCCAGCACGGGAGGAAACCCGGCGCGCTGGGCAAGCTGCTGCCCGGCTGGGTGCCTGACGAGACGCCGGATGGCGGGATGCGCGTGCTCGGTCCGGCGGCACCGGCGCGAGGCATCCCGTTGCCGGACGGCTGTTCGCTCGATGCGGAAGGATTTGTCGTCCCGCTTGCCACGGCGGCGGGAAGATGATGGATTCCGCTGGCGATGGCAAAACTCCTCCCCCTCTTGGCTGCCGGACTTCTCTTCACCGCGTGCGCCCCGTTTCCAATACCGGACGACTGGCCGGTGCGGCTGAAGGCGGACCCGGAGAAAATCCGCAGCCTCGAAGGCGTCGTGCTCAGTTCCACGCCGGTGGAGTCGCTCACGAGGCAGGAGAGAACCCTGCTGACCTTCCTCGCGGACAACGAGCGGATCAATGAATCCGTCGGCGAACCCGGCCGCTACGGCACGCGCGAGTGGAAGATCGCCGAGATCTTCCTCGTCGAGCCGGGCCGGCAGGTTTCGGTGCTGTGCGAGGAGGGCCACTACCAGGTGCCACTGTATTTCCGCTACAATCCGACGAACTCCGTCTGGTACCGCGTCGAGGATTTCGAGAACCCGGCCGCGAAAGCGGTGCCGGCGCTGATCGTGATCCGCTGAGGCCGGAGAAGATCCGCCTTGGCCGACTGGCGGCGTGCGCCCAACCTTCTTCGCGTGACCGCCCGCGTCCTGATCGACGGCCCGTCGGAGCTTGTTTTCGACTATGCCATCCCGGCGGGGCTGCGCGTGCAGCCCGGCTGCCGGGTGCGCGTCCCGCTGCGGCGGAAATCGGCCACCGGCACGGTGCTGGGCGTGGTCGAGGCACCGGAGCAGCAGGATTTCGCGCTGCGCGAGCTGGATGCGCTTGTCGATCCCGAGCCGCTGATCACGCCGGTGTTGCTGCGGGTGGCGGACTGGATCGCGAACTACTACGGCTCCAGTATCGAGTCGGTGATCCGCTCGGTGCTGCCGGAATCGGTGCGCACCGAGGAGCACTCGGCGAAGACGCGGCGGGTGGCGGTCCTGCTGCGCGAGCCGGACGAGGTGGAGTGGGAGCGGCTTTCGAAGCGGGCGCCGCGCCAGCATGCGGTGCTGATGCTTTTGAAGCACGCGCCGGAAAAGCGGCTGGCCGTGGCCGAGCTGGGCGATGCGGCGGCGGGTTCACTGAAAGCGCTGGAGAAAGCGGAGTGGATCGCCTTGGAAAACGAGGAAGTCCGCCGGGATCCGGAAGCCGATGGCGTGGAGGAAATTCTCGAATCCCAGCCGCTGCCGCTCAACCCGGAGCAGGCGGCGGCGCTCGAGGCGATCGTGGCGTCCATCGGCGATCCGGCGTCCGCCAAGCCTTGGCTGCTGCTCGGCGTGACGGGTTCCGGGAAAACGGAAGTTTACCTCCAGGCGGCGCAACGCGCGCTCGATCTCGGCAAGACGGTGCTGGTGCTCGTGCCGGAGATTTCCCTCACGCCGCAGACCGTCCGGCGGTTCAAGTCCCGCTTTGCCCGGATGCAGGACCAGGTGGCGGTGCTGCATTCGAACTTGTCGCAAGGCGAGCGCTTCGACGAATGGCACCGCATCCGCAAGGGACTGGCGCGCATCGTCATCGGCGCGCGCTCCGCCGTCTTCGCGCCGCTGCCGGACCTCGGGCTGATCCTCGTCGATGAGGAACACGAAAACTCCTACAAGCAGGAGAATCCGCCACGCTACCACGGGCGCGACGTCGCGGTGCTGCGGGCGCATTTCGAACCGTGCGCGATCGTGCTCGGCTCAGCGACCCCTGCGCTCGAGTCCTGGCATAACACGCAGACCGATAAATATCATCTCCTCCGGCTCGACCAGCGCGCCGACGGCCAACAGATGCCGCTGGTTCGCGTGGTGGACATGCGGCTGGAAAAGGGCAAGCACAAGGGCCCGGCGATCCTCTCGGACAAGCTGCGCACCGCCCTCGAACAGCGGCTGGAAAAGGGCGAACAGTCGATCCTGTTTCTCAACCGCCGCGGCTTCGCGCGGTCGCTGCAGTGCCCGGCGTGCGGCCACGTCTGCCAGTGCCCGCATTGCGCCGTGGCGCTGACATATCACCGGACGGACGAACGGCTCGTCTGCCACGTCTGCGGCCACCAGTCGATTGTGCCGCGGAAATGCCCGGAATGCCGGGATCCCGCGATCATCCTGCAAGGCTACGGCACGCAGAAAGTCGAGGAGGTGCTGGCAAAGGTCCTGCCCGCGGCGAAGTTCGCCCGGATTGATGCCGATGCGATGCGCCGCAAGCACGCGCTGCGAGACACGCTCAACGCCTTCAAGTCGCACAAGATCGACATCCTCATCGGCACCCAGATGATCGCCAAGGGCCTGCATTTCCCGAACGTCACGCTGGTCGGCATCCTCAACGCCGACCTCGGCCTGCACGTGCCGGATTTCCGCGCGGGCGAGCGGACCTTCCAGCTCCTCACGCAGGTGGCGGGACGCGCCGGCCGCGGCGACCTTTCCGGCGAGGTGATCGTCCAGACCTTCACGCCGCACTCGCCGTCGATCCAGTTCGCGCGGCGGCACGACTTCGACGGGTTTTCCGAGCAGGAGATGGAATTCCGCGAGCAGTTCGGGTTTCCGCCCTTCGCGCACTGCGGAGTGCTCACCGCCCGCTCGAACCACGAGCGACGCGCGGAGTTCACGCTCCAGACGCTGCACCTGCGGTTGAAGGAGGACCTGCCGGCGGACATCGTGCTCGGCGAGGTACTGCCGTCGCCGCTGGTGCGGTCGCACGGGCAATTCCGCTTCCAGATCACGCTCCGCGGCCGGCGCGCGCGGGCGCTCACGCGCCATGTCCAGGCAGTGCTGGCGCACACCACGCTGCCGGAGGACGTGACCGTCGTCTTCGACATGGACGCGCTGAATTTCTCGTGAGGCGGAAAGTGCCGCACTCAACCGCTCGACAAATCGCGGATCCGGTGTCGTTTTTCTTCTCATGAATCTGCGGCATTCCGTCCTTTGGCTCGCCACCGCCGGCACCGTTCTCGCACAGGCCCCCGCGTCAAAGAACACGCCGCCGCGCGTCAACGTCGAGGATCCGAATGGCGACCTCACACGGATCGCCCGGATGATGCTCGGGGAAAAGGGCGGCAACCAGTTGTTCTACTTCCCCACGCGCGACCAGCCGGCGACTCCCGCGAAATGGGGCTTTGAGTATGAGGACCTGACCTTTCCGTCCGCCGACGGCACCGAGTTGCACGGCTGGTTCCTCCCGGCCCGCGGCGAAAAACCCAAAGCCACCGTGGTTTTCTCCCACGGCAACGCCGGCTCCATCGGCCACCATCTGACCTTTGTCCTGTGGTTGGTGGACGCCGGCTTCAACGTGATGATGTACGACTACCGCGGCTTCGGAAAATCCGGAGGCAAGGTGGACCGGCGAGGCATGCTCGAGGACGTGAAGGCGGCCTTCGCCTATGTCGTGAACCGACCGGACGTGGACGCCGCGCGCTTGGTTTCCATGGGCCACAGCTTGGGCGGCGCGAAGTCGATCACCGCGCTAGCCGAGGCGCCGGTGCGCGGACTGAAGGCGATCGTCGTGGATGGCGCGTTCGCGTCGTACCGCGCGATGGCGCAGGTGGTCGCCGGCCAATTCGGCGCGAACCTAGTGACCGACGAGTGGGCGCCGAAGGACTTCGTCGACAAGCTGCCGCGCGTGCCGCTGCTCGTCGTGCACGGCAGCGAAGACGAGGTGGTGCCATTCGAGCAGGGCAAGCTGCTGTACGAAACCGCCCGCGAGCCGAAGACGCTCTTCGAGGTGAAAAACGGGCACCACGGCGACTCGCTTTCGCGGGACCGCGGCGCCTACCGGCAGAAGCTGATCGAGTGGCTCGACGAGGCGCTCGAAGGCTGAGCCAACGCTTCAGAACGAGAAGATCTCGTCGTCGCGGAAGAAGCGCTTCAACTCGGCCGCGGCCGCCTCGGGCGAGTCGGACGCGTGGCAGACGTTGATCATCTTGTCCTCGCCGAAGTCGCCGCGGATCGTGCCCGGCGCGGCGGCTTTCGAGTCGGTCGGTCCGAGGAGTTCGCGGACTTTCGCGATCGCGTCCTCGCCTTCGAGCGCGAGCGCGACCACCGGCGTCTGGCTCATGAAGCGGACGATGTCCGGGAAAAACGGCAGGTGGGCGACGTGGGCGTAGTGCTCGCGCAGGATGGCGTCGTCGAGCTGCATCATCTTGATGCCACGGATCTGGAAGCCGGCGGTTTGGAAGCGGTCGAGCACCGGACCGACGAGCCTTTTCTCGACGGCGTCCGGCTTGAACAAGATGAGCGTGGTCTCAAGAGCCATGGCCGCGAATTAGGCGCGGATCCTTGGCGGCGCAAGTCTTTTGCCGCGTCCCGCCGCGTCCTTCGCATGTAGGAGATATCAAGTGGAGACGCTCAACCGCCACCGTGGGGATCGAGCGCGTCGGCCCGCTGGCGGAGCGACTTCGCGGCCGCTGCGTTGCGGCCCTCGGCTTCCCAGATCGAGGCGAGACGCCGCATGGCCGCGGCGGTTTCCCTTTTCGCCTCCGGCGGGAAACTCCGGATCGCCAGCCGCAGGCGCTCCTCGGCGGCGGCGGATTCACCCGCCTCGAGCAGGGTCTCGGCGGATTCGACGATGAAATCCGGCTCCGGCTCGCTGTCGGCGAAGGCCGCCTCGGCTTCGCGGAAAAGCCGGCCCGCCCTGTTCTTCGTCTCCGGATCCCGGCGGGTGGCGACGGCGAGTTTGGCCGCGATTTCCGCGCTGGCGGGGTGGTCGAAGATCGCCTTCTCGAGGAGCAGCCGGGCGTTCCGCGGGTCGTCTGCAGCGAGCCATTCGTCCGCCAGCTCGAGAAACTCGCGGGTCGATCCCCCGCGGATCTTCAGAAGCTCGGCGGCATGGAGCCTCGCCGGCTCCGGTTCATCCCGCATCCGGTGGAGCTTCGCCAGCGCTTGGTGGGCGAGCGCGTCGCGCGGGTCGATGGCCAGGACCTCGCGCAGATTTTCCGCGCCTTCGTCCTCGCGATCCGCCGCGAGTTTCAAAATGCCAAGCCGCGTCCGCAACGCGAGCGAGGCGGGCGCCGCGATGGTGTGACTTTCGAGAATTCCGATCGCCTGCTCCAGCCGGCCGGTCGTGCGGAAATGCTCGGACGCCGCCCGCGCCAGCCGCGCGTGCGTCGGGTGATCCGTCATGGCTTGCTCGAAGCGCTCGTCGAGCCGCACCAGGGCCTCGGCCTCGTCGCGATCGTAGGCGGCGCGCCAGAGCGAGGCGTAGGTGAGCACGGACGCCGGATCGGAGCCGAAGCGCTCCAAAAGCTCCACCGCTCCCGAGCGGTCGCCGTTTTCCAACTTCACGTGAAACAAGCGCCGGAGCAGCTCCGGGTGGTCCGGATGACGGAGCAGCGCCGCCTCCAGCGCCTCCTTCGCCAGCGACTCCGCCACCGCGTCGCCCCGGCCATGGCTTTCCAGAAACCCCACATATCTCAACTGCACGTCGAGATCGTCGCCGCGCGCCGCCGCGAGGTCCCGGAACAACTTCGCCGCCCCTGCCCGGTCGCCCTGCGCGGCCCGTATGGCAGCGACGCGCTCGACCAGTGGCAGCGCCGCCGGATCGGCCGCGAGCGCGTCCTCGAAATGTTCTGCCGCCGCTTCATCATCCCGCAATTCCGCGAGCACACCGCGCGCGAATTCGAGACGCGGATTCTCCGCCGCCGCCACCAGCGGGGCCAGCCCGAGCAGCGGCAGCAGCGCCGGCTTCATCCGGCGGCGGCGATGCGCGCGAACTTCGCGTCGATGAACTTCAGCACCAACTCCTCGACCGCCTCGTCCTCGAGCCGCTCGACCGCTTCCACGGAAAACCCGCGGGCGATCAACTGTCGGGCCGTCGCCGGATCGATGCCCCGGGCGCGGAGATAGAAGATCTCCTCGTCGCTGATCTGCGCCGAGGTGCTGCCGTGCGAGCACTTCACCTGGTCGGCGTTGATCTCGAGGCCGGGCATCGAGTTCGCCTCGCAGTCGTCGCTCATCAGGAGATTGCGGCAGGTCTGGTAGGCGTCGGTGTGATGCGCGCCTTCGTCGACGAAGATGAGCCCGGAGAAAATGGTACGGGATCGGTCGTACAACGAGTTCTTGTAAAGCAGGTCCGAGTAGGCGCCTTCGGAAACGTGATGCTGGAACGTCCGCTGGTCGTATTCCTGTTCGTGCGCCGGAATCGAGACGGACAGCATGTCCGATCGCGAGCCCGGACCTTCGAGGCGGCTGAGCGACTCGTTCCGCGCCCAGGACGCGCCGACATTCAGGATGAATCCGCGCGTCGAAGCGTCACGATCCGCGGAGGTCTCATTGATCTGGATGACCCGGGTCGACTCGTTGAAGGCTTGGATCGCGGCGTAGTCGAGCTTCGAGCCTGGACCGGCGGTGAGGTCGTTGAAGGCGACCGCGAGGCCGGCTTCGGCGTCTTCGGCGGAGCGGAAGATGTCCACCACCCGGACCTTCGCATGCTTGCCGGTCACGATCAACGTGTGCGGAAACACGACAACGCCCTCGCCCGCGATCCAGTGGTGGGCCTCAATCGTGCCTTCGACCTCGACGTTGTCCGGGACGTGGACGAACAGCCCGTTGCTGACAGAAGCCTCGTGCCAGGCGGCATACTTCGCCGAACCGAGACGCGTCTCCTGCTTCATGAAGTGCGCCTTGAGCAAATCGGCGTGGCTTTCGAGCGCTTGGGAGAGCGGGCGACAGACGACGCCCTCCGGCAGCCGCGATTCCGAATGCACCAGCGCGTCGTTGACGAAGACGAACTTCGCCGCCGGTGACTCGAGCCCCGCGGAATTGCGGATCAGTCGATCCGCGTCCTTTGGCTCCGCTTTCGCGAAGCCGGAGAAATCGAGCTGCTTGAAGTTCGAGAACCGCCACGGCTCGTCACCCCGTTTCGGCGCGAGAGTGGATTCGTAGCGCTCCATCGCCATCTGCTGGCGGCTCTGGAACCAAGCGGGAATAGCGGAAGCTGGAATGGCTGTTGTCATGCCTTGTTTGAATTCTGACATCTCCGATCAGCCCACCGAACCTTCCATCTCGAGGTCGATGAGGCGTTTGAGCTCCACCGAATACTCCATCGGAAACTCGCGCACGAGGTCGTTGATGAAGCCGTTCACGGCCAGCGACATCGCCTCGCCTTCGCCGAGGCCGCGCTGCATGAGATAGAACAACATGTCTTCGGAAACCTGGGAAACCGAGGCCTCGTGCTGGGTGGCGTGGCGGTTCCCCTTCACGGTGATCGCCGGGTAGGTGTCCGTGCGGCTGTGGCTGTTGATCAGCAGCGCGTCGCACTCGGTGTTGTTCTTGCAGCCCTTGAGGTGCTT
>CBFGTW010000117.1:0-14434 GCA_965651855.1 uncultured Verrucomicrobiales bacterium | reverse complement strand
CCGGCGCGCCTCGGTGAGTTCTTCGGCCGTGGCGTTGCGGCTCGCTTCGATACGCTCGATCAGGGCTTCGACCTCGACCGTCTCCTGGCGCGCGATGGCGTCGAGGAGGGCGTCGTCGGCGGCTTTCGCGCGTTCGCGCTCCGCGTCAATCGCGGCTTCGAGCGCGCTCAGGCGCTGATCCGTATCGCGGGCGAGCACGGCGTCCTCAATCACCTCGATGCGCTGGGCAAGGGGTGCGAGGTCGGGCCCCGGACGTGCGGCGAGCCCTTCGATGGCGGCGCGTGTTTGCACGATCTCCGCCGTGAGCGTTCGCTCGATGGAAGCCAGGCGGTCGCCGAGGTCGCCGTTCGCGGGCGTTCCGCGCGCGGAGTGGAAGGCTTGCTCCAAG
Organism: uncultured Verrucomicrobiales bacterium; assembly: GCA_965651855.1. Classification (GTDB taxonomy): domain Bacteria; phylum Verrucomicrobiota; class Verrucomicrobiia; order Verrucomicrobiales; family Akkermansiaceae; genus Luteolibacter. The sequence continues at coordinate 14,046 of CBFGTW010000117.1, read as the reverse complement.
CTTTGCAGGCGGTCGCCGAACACCGCTTGGATCTTGTCGTGGTTGCTTCCGCCGAGGCGGCCTGTGTCTTCGCGTTGGGCCATAAGCTCTCGCTGCAGGTCTTGCAGCACTCCCGATATGATTTTTCTCTCGTTTGCCAGTTCTTCCGTCAAATCCCGGATCGATTGTTCGAGGACGTCGATCCGCGTGCCGTGCCGGTCCCGGTCCGGCGCATCCCGCTCCACGTCGCGTTCTCGCGGGCTTCCCGGGGGAAACGGGGCGGCGGCCGTGCGAACCCGTTCGCGGATGATGTCGCTGTCGAACGGGCTTTCGGTGCGGTGGAAGCGCGTCGTCGGCGCGAGCAGGCGTTGGAGGCTCGTGAATTCGGCGCCGCTGTCGAGGAGTGCGCGGACGATGTCGGCCACGCTCACGGCAGCCTGGCGGCGATACGCGTGGGCGGCGGCGAGGCGCAGGACCTCTTCGAGCGCGTCGGTCCGGCGCGGAAGCGTCTTCCCGTTGCTGCGTTCGGACGGGATGTCGGTGGCGATTGTGGTTGCTGCTTCGCGCCGCAGAGCTGCGGGGTTGAGCCCGTGCGCCTCGAAGGCATCTGCCGCTTCGCTTTCACGGCTCAGCGCATAAACAAGGTGTTCGAGGCGGACCTCGAGGCGGAGGCCAACTCGGCTCCGATCATCCGCTACGTCGACCTCGTCCTCTACCAGGCGATCAAGGAGAAGGCCTCCGACATTCACTTCGAGCCCTTCGAAAAGGACTTCAAGATCCGCTACCGCGTCGACGGCGCCCTCTACGAAATGGCGCCGCCGCCCGTGCACCTCGCGCTGCCGATCCTCTCGCGCGTGAAGGTCATGGCGAACATGAACATCGCCGAGCGCCGCGTCCCGCAGGACGGCCGCATCGTCAAACAGGTCGGCGAGAAGCAGGTGGACATGCGCGTTTCCACCCTTCCAACCCACCACGGCGAGTCCGTCGTGCTCCGCGTGCTCGACCGTTCCTCGGTCAACCTCTCGATGGAAAACCTCGGCCTGCCGCCGGCCATCTACGATTACATCGGAGACACCATCGAGAAGCCGAACGGCATCTTCATCGTCACGGGACCCACCGGCGCCGGCAAAACGACCACCCTCTACGCCGCGCTGCGCCGCATCAACACGATCGACGCCAAGCTGCTCACGGCCGAGGACCCCGTCGAATACGACATCGACGGCATCATCCAGATCCCCATCAACGAAGCCATCGGTCTCGACTTCCCGCGCGTGCTGCGCGCCTTCCTGCGCCAGGACCCGGACCGCATCATGGTCGGCGAGATGCGCGACAAGGACACCGCCCAGATCGCCATCCAGGCCTCGCTCACCGGTCACTTGGTGCTTTCCACGCTCCACACCAACGACGCCCCGGGCGCCGTGACCCGCCTGGTGGACATGGGCTGCGAGCCGTTCCTCGTTTCCGCCTCGCTCGAGGCGGTGCTCGCCCAGCGCTTGGTCCGGACGATTTGCAAGGACTGCAAGACGCCGTACGAGCCGAACGAGGCGATCCTCAGCCAGCTCGGCGTTTCCCCGCACGAGCTGGGCGACAAACAGTTCTTCACCGGCGCCGGCTGCGACGTCTGCGGCCAGACCGGATACCGGGGCCGCCGCGGGCTCTACGAGCTGCTGGCCATCAGCGATCCGATCCGGGAGTTGATCACCGGGCGGGCCCCCACCGTCGTGATCAAGCAGAAGGCCGTGGAACTCGGCATGAACACGCTGCGCGAAGACGGCCTCCGCAATATCTACAACGGCGTCACGACCATCGAGGAAGTCCTCAAGTACACGTGATTTTTCCCGGGGCCCGGCGGCATTTTGCTGTCGCCAGCGCCCCGGGTTCCCTTTCTAAACTAACAGCAAGCCTCCCAAAAAATCCCGCACCGCCTCACGTCCCATGGCAAACTTCCAATACACCGCCCTCGATGCGAAGGGCGAGCAGACCTCCGGCGTCGTCACCGCATTGAACGAAGCGGAGGCGATCCAAAAAATCCGGGCGCAGAACATGCACCCCACCCAGATCTTCGAGGAAGGCAAGGGGCCGAAGGGCAAGGCCGCGAAAGGCAAGGGCGCGAAAGCCACCAAGGGGAAGAGCAAGGGCAAGGCCGCGGCCAAGGCCAAGACCGGCGGCCGCATCAAGCCGAAGACCCTGATGATTTTCACGCGCCAGCTCGCCACGCTGATCGATTCCGGTCTGCCGCTGCTGCGCAGTCTCACGGTGCTCGGCAAGCAGGAGCCGAACCCGGTGCTCCGCGGCACGGTCTCCGCGCTCGCGGACTCGGTGCAATCCGGCTCGACCTTCTCCGAGTCGCTGGCACAGCACCCGCGCATCTTCAACAAGCTCTACGTCAACATGGTGAAAGCCGGCGAGCTGGGCGGTGTGCTCGAGATCGTCCTCAACCGCCTCGCGGAGTACCAGGAGAAGGCGCAGAAGCTGAAAAACAAGATCGTCTCGGCGATGGTCTATCCGGTGATCGTCATGTTCATCGCGGTCGCCATCCTGATCTTCCTGATGATTTTCATCGTGCCGCGGTTCAAGGAGATGTTCCAGGAAGGCGGCACCGAGCTGCCGATGATCTCGCAGATCGTCTTCGGGACTTCCGAGTGGTTCCTGGCGCGGCCGTTCTTCGTGCCGAACGCCGTGTTCGTCTTCATCGTGTTCGGCTTCCTGGTGTTCCTCTTCAACCTCTGGGGTCGCACCAAGGGCGGCCGCAAGGCGATCGACACGATGAAGCTGCGCATGCCGGTTTTCGGCGACATCCAGCGCAAGAGCGCCGTGTCCCGCTTCTCCCGCACGCTCGGCACGCTCGTCACCTCCGGCGTGCCGATCCTCCAGGCGCTCAACATCACCCGCGACACGGCCGGCAACGTGGTCATCTCGAAGGCGATCGAAAAGGTCCACGAGGCGGTCAAGGAAGGGGAATCGATCGTCGCCCCGCTCCAAGCCTCCGGCGTGTTCCCGGCGATGGTCATCTCGATGGTGGACGTCGGCGAGGAAACCGGCCAGCTCCCCGAGATGCTGCTCAAGGTCGCCGACGTTTATGATGACGAGGTGGACAACGCCGTCACCGCTCTCACCTCGATTCTCGAGCCGATCATGATCGTGATTCTCGCGTTGGTCGTGGGTTCGGTGGTGTTTGCATTGTTCCTGCCCCTGATTAAGATGATCTCCACCATGGGCCAGGCCGCCTGAGCCTCCGGCTGGAAACGCCCGATCACCACAGCGAAATGAAACATTCATCCGGAACGATGGCGCGGCGTGGCTTCACGCTGATCGAGATGCTGACCGTCATCGTCATCATCGTCATCTTGGCGGGGCTCGTCATCGCGGGCAGCGGCTTCGTGAAGGACAAGCGCTCGCAGTCGCAGGCGCAGATCCAGATCAAGTTGCTCGGCAATGCCATCCAGGAATACCAGCTCGACACCGGCTCGTTCCCGCCGTCCACGGATCCGCAGGGCAAGAACCAGACCAACGAACTGTTCCGCGTTCTCTATTGGGACGGCGCGCAGCCGGACAGCAACCGGAAGATCTACCTGCCTGAACTCGACCCGCTGAACAACTCTCAGGGCTGGGTCGAGGGCACCGGCGAGAACGCCATCATCATCGATCCTTGGGGCAGCGAATACCGCTACCGCACCGGCGAAGCGGCCCGCAATCCGGACTTCGACCTCTGGTCGATCGGCAAGGACGGCGCGACCAACCCGGACTCCCCGACCGACACGGTGAACAACGACGACGTCCGCGAGTGAGCGGACGTCGCTTTCCATCCCGATTTTTCCCGGACGCCCGCTGTCATGGCGGGCTTCCCTTTTTGACGACATGAGCGAAGAAGAAGTTTCCACCAACAATCAGGACACCGCCGCCGCAGACGCACCGCCAGCTCCCGCCAAGCGCGCCCGCCGCGCCGCGCCGCGGGCGAAGAAGGCCGCGAAGAGCGCCTCGACCCCATCTGCCGGAACGGAGGCCAAGCCAGCGCCGGACGTGGTGGATGCCGCCGCCGGTGCGCCCGTCTCCGAAGTTTCCAAGGTTCCTGCCGAAACGCCGGGAATGCCGGCGGTGACGGAGCCGGCACCCTTGCCGCAGCCGGAAGTGCCCGCTGAAGTGCTAGCCCCCGCCGCGGGCTGGCCCGAGCCGGAGGCGTCCGGTGTTGGATCCGGCGGCCAATCCGGCGAGGGCGGCAAGCGAAAGCGTCGCCGGCGGAAAGGCAAGGGCGGCGGGCAAGGCGGCCAACCGAACCAAGGCGAAGAACCGCCGGCCGGCGCCGAAGTGACGGCTCCCGCCTCCACCCCCGCACCACCACAGCAGCCCAAGCCGCAGCCGCGGCCGCGCCTCGACCAAGAGGAAGTCGCGAAGCGGGCGTGGAAAATCTTTCTCGCGGAAATCAGCGAGGAAGGCGTCGCGCTGATCGGCGACCAGGACGCGCGCGAACTCTCGAAACGCTGCTTCCGCCTCGCGGAGATTTTCCTCGAGGAGCAGGGCCGCCGGCGGTAGGTCCGGGAGAGGGTGACCGGAGTTGGGCCTCACGCGAGGCCGCGAAGTCGCGAAGGGATTGGAGAGAAGAGGATTTTGTTTTTCTCATCGAAACCAGAGCGACGAACTTCGCACCGCCCGGCCGGGCCTTCGTTCTGCGTGGAGAATATCCTCCTTCGTGGCGTCGCGCCTTCGCGTGAGCGAACCAAGCGATCCGGCTACTCCCTCAGAAGTTCACTTCAAACCAGACCCCGCCGACCACGCGGATCGACTCTCCGTGGGAGGCGAGCGGCAGTGAAGTCTCGGCGAACGGGGTGACGGCGACGCTGCGGTTGATGGCGTAGGTGTAGGAAAGCCGGGCGTAGAGGTCGTTGAGGCCGCTGCGATCGTAGTAGTCCTCGACGGCGCTCAGGCCGGCGGTGGCGGTGACGAACGACGAGGTGTCGAGCGCCTTGCTCCAAGCTGTCTCCACGAAGCCATAGAGGCCATCCGCGCCGGTGTTCCAGGCGAGGCCGGTCGTGACGCCGAAGTCTTCATTGAAGTGCCACATGAAGTACGGCGCGATGTCGAGGCCATCGTCGAAAACCGCGTGCCGGACATTCCGCCAGGTCAGCTCGAGTCCCAGCGTCAGCTTTTCGGTCTCGCGCCGGATTCCGGCGAAGGCGGCGGTCTCCTCGAAGCTGCCGCTGCCCACTTCGCTGGCGAACCATCCGCCGAGGTTCACCAGCCACTCGTCGTCCAGGGCGATCTCGCTCTCAGCCTGGAAATCGAAAAGATCGCCGGCGAGCTTGAAGCCGCGGTCGATGTACTCGGACCGGTAGCCGGTCACGGCTTCCACGCCCAAGGGGATGTCCCCGCCCAACAAGCCGCCTTCTTCGTCGTCCTGCGCGGGGGCGGTGACGGCCGTGAGGGATAGCGCGGACAGCAGGAGGGCGGCGGTTTTCATCATGCCGCGGATGCTGGCGTTGCACCCGCGGCCGGTCAAGGCGGCGGCTTTACTTGGCCGGGACCACCTCGCCCTGCAGGTTCGCGTCGAGCACGGCGCGGCGGAGATTGCCGCCCTTGCGGCTGCTCCACCAGAGCACGACCGGCGACGCGACGAAGATCGACGAATAGGTTCCGATCAGCAGGCCGACGAGAATCATGATCGAGAAATCGCGGAGCTGCGAGCCGCCGAAGACCGAGAGGATGGCGACGGTGACGATGGTTGTCAGCGAGGTCAGCAAGGTGCGGGAGAGCGTCGCGTTGATCGCCTCGTTCATGATGTCCTTCACGGAGCCGCGACGGATGAGCAGCGTCTCGCGGATGCGGTCGAAGACCACGATGGTGTCGTTGATCGAATAACCGGCGATCGTCAGGATCGCGCCCACGTGGATGAGCGAGAGCTCGCCGCCGAAGGCCACGATCATGCCGACGGCAATCAGCACGTCGTGGATCAGTGCGACGAACGCGCCGAGGGCGAAGGAAAACTCGAAGCGGATGGTGATGTAGATCAGGATGCAGAACAGGCCGACTCCGAGCGCCCACAGGGATTCCGTGAGGAACGTCAGGCCCATGACCGCGGAGATTTCGCTGCGGCTGAGATCGATGACATAGTCGGTGCCGGCATCGACGGCTGCATCCGCGCCTTCCTCCGCTTCGGGAGCGGCGGGAGCGGCTTCGATTTCGCCGAGAGCGGGGATGGATTCGCGCAGCTTGGCCACCACGGCGTCGGCGTCCTCGGTGGCGGTGCGGATGCTCAGGAGCGTGCCGGTGGCGGGGTTCGAGGCTTCCTGGCTGTAGTAGCCGCGGGTCAGGTTGAGTTCGTCGATGGCGCGATTGACCTCGTCGAGCGGGACTTCGACTTCACCGAGCTGGAAGTCGAGGCGGGTGCCGCCGGTGAAGTCGATGCCGAGGACGTCGCTGCCGCGGACGGCGAAGCCGGAGACTGCCACGAGCGCGAAGATGCACGAGATCACCAAGCAGGCGCGGCGTTTGCCGAGGAAGTCGAAGTCCGTCTTCCGGATGAGATTGAGGAAAGAAAGCTGGCGCAGGGCTCCGGTGTCGATGCCCCAGCGGAAGAGGACGCGGGTCACGAGAATGGCGGAGAACATCGAGGCGAGCAGACCGATGGTCAGCGTGACGGCGAAGCCCTTGATCGTGCCGCTGGCCATCCAGAAGAGGACGACGGCCGAGATGAGCGAGGTGACGTTGGCGTCGAAGATCGCGCTGAAGGCCTTGTCGTAGGCGGCGGCGATCGCGTTCCTGAGCGACTTGCCGTTGTCGATCTCCTCGCGGAGGCGCTCGTAGATCAGGATGTTGGCGTCCACCGCCATGCCGATGGTGAGGATAATGCCGGCGATCCCGGGGAGGGTGAACGTGAAGCCGAACATGGCCATCACGCCGAAGAGGATGATGCCGTTCACCAGCAGGCCGACGAGCGCGATGATGCCGGCGAGGCGGTAGTAGAGGAGGACGAAAACGAAGGTGATGGCCAGGCCGATGACGGCGGCCCAGACGCCCTGCGAGACGATCGCGGCGCCGAGGGTCGGGGAGACCGTCTGCTCGGTCTCGACCTCAAGCGGGTTCTCGAGCGGGTTCATCAGGATCCGCGAGAGATTTTGCGGCTCGCCGGGATCGCTCAGGCCGGTGATTTCGAAGTTCTTGCCGAGCGGCACCTGCTTGAAGCCTGGCGCGCTCATCACCTTGCCGTCGAGGACGATCGCCATGCGGTCCCTGCCGGCCTCCAGCCTGGAGGTGAAGGCGATCATCTTGTCGGTTCCCGCGCTGTTCAGGGTGATGCTGACGGCATTTCCCTGCGGCGAAGGCGTCGCGAAGGCGATGTCCGAGCCGCCGAGGGCCGCGCGGCGGTTGAGGAGAATGTGGCTGTTGAGTTCCGTCCCGTCTTCCAGTTCTTGGTTGAACTCGTAGGCCCGCCAGCCGGGGACCACTTCGTCGCCGGTGAAGACGCGTTCGGCGAGCGTGCGACCGTCCGGGCCGCGTTCCTCGGAGCGCCGGCTCACCTCGCGCAGTTCGAGTTTGGCGACTTTTTCGAGCGTTTCGCGGACCTGCTCGGATTGGCCGGGTTCGACGCCGGGCATCTGGACCAGAATCATGTCGTCGCCCTGCTGGGCGGTGAGCATGTCCGCGGTGCCCATGGCGTTCAGGCGATCCTCGATCACCTTGATCGCTTGCTCGATCTGCTGGCCGTTGACGGGCATGAGCTGGCCGTCATCGCCTTCCTTCGGCTGGACGCGGAGGAGGAACTCCGAGCCGCCGACGAGGTCGATGCCGCCCTTGAGGCGTTCCTGCGGCGGCCAGAAGGCGGCGAAGCACAGGGCGCAGATGCCAAGCATCAGGACGGTTCCGATGTTCCGCTTGCGGCGTTCGATCTCGGTCGCGAAATACCAGAAGAACAGGACCAGCAGGCCCAGCCCGGTGAGGAACAGGAACAGCCGGTCTTCGTAGAAAGGAGTGGCGGCAAGCATGGTGGAGAACATCGGATGCGGGCCCGCGGCCGGGCTGGGAAAAAACGGACGAACAATCAGCGCCGCCTCAGCTTTCCTTTTTCTGGACGGAAGCGATGGCCGGCTTGTCGAACTCGAGCATGGTCCCCTCGGCGACTTTCACGACGACGGTCTGCTCTTTCACGTTGTGGACGATGCCGTGGATGCCGGCGGTGGTGACGACCTTGTCGCCGGCCTGGAGAGCGGCGATGCGGGCCATCATTTCCTTCCGCTGGCGCTGCTGCGGACGGATCAGCAGGAAATAGAACATCACCAGCAGCAGCACCATCATGATGAGCGGATTCCCGAAGAGCCCGCCGGGCGGATTGGCGGGTGCCGGATCGGTCTGCGCGAGGATCGGGACGAGGATCGAGGAAAGGGAAATCATGACTGTCGGGATGCGTGGTAGCGCCGGGTGAAGGAGTCCTTGAAGGCGAGGAAGTTCCCCGCGGAGATGGCTTCCCGCGCGCCGGCGGCGAGGGAGAGGTAGAAATGCAGATTGTGGAAGGAAAGCAACCGCAAAGCGAGGATTTCGCCGGCGCGGAAAAGGTGGCGGATGTAGGCCCGCGAAAAGCCGGCGACGTGCGGGTGGGCGCTCTCGCAGAGCGGCCGCGGGTCCTTCTCGTGAACGAGGTTCTTGATCTGGATCGGCCCGTCGAGGGTGAAGGCCACGCCGTGGCGGGCGAGGCGGGTGGGCATGACGCAATCGAACATGTCCACGCCGCGGCCGATCATTTCCAGGATCTGCGGCGGCGTGCCGAGCCCCATGGCGTAACGCGGCTTGGCTTCCGGCAGGAAAGGCACGCTGTTCTCGATGGCGCGGAACATTTCCTCCTCGGGCTCGCCCACGGAGACGCCGCCGACCGCGTAGCCGTCGAAGTCCAGCTCGACGAGTTCGCGCGCGGATTGCTCGCGGAGCTCCGCGTAGACCGACCCTTGGACGATGCCGAAGTGGTGCTGGCGGCCGGCTCCGGACCGCGGCTCGTGGGCCGCGATCCAGTCTTTGCAACGCCGGGCCCAGCGGGTGGTGAGGGCGAGCGATTCCGCGGCGTATTTTTCGTCGCAGGGGTAGGGCGGGCACTCGTCGAAGAGCATCGCGATGTCCGAGCCGAGGGCGGCTTGGATCTCCATGCTCAGCTCGGGCGTGAGCAACATCTTCGCGCCGTCGAGGTGGTTGTTGAAGCGCACCCCCTCCTCGGTGATTTTGCGGAGTTTTGCCAGCGACCACACCTGGAAGCCGCCGGAGTCGGTGAGGATGGGCTTTTCCCAGCGCGAAAACCGGTGGAGGCCGCCCATTTCGCGGATCAGCTCGTGGCCGGGACGCAGCCAGAGGTGGTAGGTGTTGCCGAGAATGATCTGCGCGCCGAGCTGGTCCAGCTCCGCCGGGTGCAGTGTTTTGACCGAGCCCTGGGTGCCGACCGGCATGAAGATCGGCGTCTCCACCGCGCCGTGCGGCAGCTCGAGCCGGCCGCGGCGGGCGGCGCAGGCGGGATCGGTGGTGAGAAGGGTGAATGGCACGTCGCGGCCGACGGATCTACGGGGAGGGGGACCGCCGGCCAAGCCGAAACGCGGCCGGGGCGCCGGCCGGCGGAAAAATTTTGTGACACCTCCGGAGCCGCGCGGGGTTGGATTCCGACGCGACCGGGAAATTTGCTGGAGGGGCGAAGTTTTTCCGAATAAGTTCCTCCCGCTCGTCTCGGAAGCATCGGATCGGCAGACACCGGTCCTCCGATTCAAGAACCTACGAAACCACCGCCTTATGAAACTGTTCCTCAGCGCGCTTCTGGCCGCCACCATCACCACCCCGCTTGCCTTTGCCGACTGCAAGAAGTGCAAGGACAAGGAGAAAGAAGAGTCCACCGTGATTCTCGCCGGCAAGTGCGAGAAGGACGGCGATTGCGACAAGGACGAAGAAGCCACCATCCTCGCCGGCAAGTGCGAGAAGGGCGGCGACTGCGACAAGGACGAAGAAGCCACGCTCCTCGCCGGCAAGTGCGAGAAGGGCGGCGACTGCGACAAGGATGAAGAAGCCACGCTCCTCGCCGGCAAGTGCGAGAAAGGCGGCGACTGCGACAAGGACGAAGAAGCCACCGTCCTCGCCTGATCCGGCGGACGCACGCCTCCTCACAACATTTCCCAAGCCGCCGGACGTCCTCCGGCGGCTTTTTCATGCCCCGGGCCCGTTTTTCATGATCGACGTCGTCTGTGCCATCCTGTCGGACGGAGAAGGAAACATCCTCGCCTGCCGCCGTCCCGCGGGCCGGCACCTCGCGGGACGTTGGGAATTTCCGGGAGGCAAAGTGGAATCCGGGGAGTCGCCGCAGGCGGCGCTTGCCCGCGAATTGCACGAAGAGCTGGGTGTGGAGGTGGAGGTGGGCGAGGCCGCCGGCCAGGTGGAGTGGGCCTACCCGACGGCCCGGATCCGCCTGAGCGCCTACCACTGCAAGATCCGGTCCGGCGTGCTGCGGTTGCTGGAGCACGACGAAGTCCGCTGGTGCGGCCGCGATGCGCTCGCATCGCTGCTCTGGGCGGATGCGGACGTGCCGTTGGTGGAAGCGCTGCTTTGCCGCAACCCTTGAGAGAGAACCGTGTTCTTTTTGCGTAAAGGCCGATCCCGTCCTATCGCTTTGACGTTCTGCAAAGTCGTCGGCTAGCGTCCGGAACCCTCCGAAAACCCCATGAACCGCTGTTTCTCCAAAATCGTCGCCTTGTCGGTCGCCATGGTGGCACCGCTGGCCGCGCAATCCCCGGAACGCCCGAAACCCGCCGAGGACCCGGCGTTTCTCAAGCAGGCGGCGCTGCGGATCGACCAGCACATCGCGAACTTCTACCGCCAGAAGCAGCTGCCCGTGCCGGATGTGACGGACGACGCGACCTTCCTGCGGCGGGCGTTTCTCGTTTCCGTCGGCCGCATCCCCACGACCGAGGAGGCCTTGGCGTTCCTTGAAATCGGCGATCCGACGAAGCGCGAGGAACTCTCGGCCTACCTGCTCGCCTCGCCGGGCTACGCGAGCCACATGACGAACTGGATGTTCGACCTGCTGCGGATCACCGACGACCGGCCGGGCAGCGAAGCGCACAACGGCCCCTACCGCGAGTGGGTGCGCGGCGCGATCGACGAGAACCTGCCGTGGGACGTCTTCGTCCGGAAGCTGCTGGCCAGCGAAGGCGACGGCTGGGACCCGGAAACGGCGGCCGTCGGCTACTACACGCGGGACCGGGGCATGCCGCTGGACAACCTCTCCAACACCATGCGCGTCTTCCTCGGCAAGCGCATGGAGTGCGCCCAGTGCCATGACGATCCCTTCGGCACCACCGAGCGCCACGAGTTCTTCGAGCTGGCTGCCTTCACCAACGGCCAAGGCATGATGCGCCGCAATCTGATGGCCGACCTTTACCGCGAAACGCGGGACGGCCCGGACGGCGAGCGCAGCCAGGAATACCGCGTCGCCCAAGTGCTTTGGGATCGCGTCTACGGGATGTCGCTGGCCGGTGGCGGCTCCGGCCGGATCGCCTTGCCGGACGACTACCAGTACCGCGACGGCCAGCCCGGCGAGATGATCGGAGCCCGCACGCCGTTCGGCCGGGTCGTCCGCTTGTCCGAGAAGCGCCCGGCCGACGATGGTCGACAGCAATTCGCCGAATGGGTGATCGAGAAGACCGACGCCCAGTTCCCGAGCGTCATCGCCAACCGCATGTGGAGCCGGATCATGGGCGCCGGCATTTACGAGCCGGTCGACGACTACATTCCCGCCGAAAAGACCCACCACCCCGAGTTGGTGAAATACCTCGCCAAGCTGATGGTGGACCTCGATTACGACCTGCGCGCCTTCCAGCACGTCCTGCTGCTCACCCGCACCTTCCAGTTCGCCACCAATCCCAAGCCCGCCATCGTCGAGGCCGGGGACGACTTCCACGGCCGCAAGATCGAGCGCCTCTCCGCCGAGCAAATCTGGGACTCGCTGCTGACCCTCGTCGTCGGCGACCCCGACAAACTTCCGCGGCGGACCCTCGACGACCGGATCTACGTCGCCAACAAGCCGGTTCTCGTGGGCCGCAAGAACATGCAACAGCTCTCCAAGGAAGTGCTGGCGCTCGGCTCCGAGCAGGAAGTGCGGGATTATTTCGACAAACTCCTCGATGAGGTCCGCAGCGGCGATTCGAACTACCAGTCCGGCGACGAATCGATGTCGATGATGGGCATGACGGAAGTGCGCACCTATGGTCGTGACTCGATGGTTCGTGCCTCGGAGCTTCCCTCGCCCGCTCCGCGCGAGCACCTGCTGTATCTCTTCGGCCAATCCGACCGCGAGGTCGTGGAAGCGTCGACGAAAGAGGCGAACGTCGGCCAGGTGCTCTCGCTCATGAACGGCTTCGTCCAGCGCAAGCTGGTCAACAATCCGGACGCCCACATCTACAAGAGCCTCGGGGGCGCCAGCTCGGAGAAGGAGAAGATCCGCCGCCTCTACATCGCCATCCTCAACCGCCCGCCGAGTGCCGACGAGATGGGCTGGATGATCGAGGAGGTCGAAGCCGCCGGTGAGGACGCCTTCCGCAACATCGCCTCGGCCTTGGTGATGTCCTCCGAATTCCTGTTCCTCCAGTAAGCCGCTTTGCCGATCAAAACCCCAACCAGCAACCTTTCGATGAACTCCCTCAATCGAGCCGACGAAATCACCCGCCGTCACTTCATGTCGCGGGCGGCCCGCGCCTACCTCGGCGTGAACCTCTTCCCGATGCTCGGCTCCACCATCGCCACCGCCGCACCCGCCGGCGCCGCGCCCGGAGCGAAGGCCAAGCACGTCATCTACCTGTTCATGAACGGCGGGATGAGCCACTTGGACACCTTCGACCCCAAGCCGCGGAAAAAAGACGTCATGGGGCCCACCGAGGCGATCGGCACGAAGGCGGACGGCATCCAGATCGGCCACTACCTGCCGAAGACCGCCGGCGTGATGGACAAGGTGTGCGTGATCAATTCGATGAATTCCACCCAAGGAGCCCACGAGCAGGGCTCCTACATCATGCACACCAGCTACAACATGATCGGCACGATCCGACATCCGTCGCTGGGCGCATGGGTGCTCCGGCTCGGCGGCCGGCTCCACCCGGAGCTGCCGGGTTACGTCGCCATCAACTCGTCCTCGGAACTCACGGGCGGCGGATTCTTCGGCTCGAAGTTCGCCGCCGCACCGGTCGGCAGTCCCGACCAAGGCCTGCAGGACAGCCGCCGGCCGAGCGACGTTTCGCCGGAAAACTTCGACCGCCGCCTGGCCTTGGCAGACCGGCTCAACCGCCAGTTCCACGAGCGCTACCCGAATGCCGACGTGAAATCGTACGAGGATCTCTACCGCGAGGCGATCTCGCTGATGAACTCGAAGGACTTGAAGGCCTTCGACCTCGGCGAGGAAAGCCGCGCCACCCGCGATCTGTACGGGGAAGGGCGCTTCGCCCAGGGCTGCCTGCTCGCCCGCCGGCTCGTCGAGCACGGCGTGCGGTTCGTGGAAGTCCAGCTCGGCGGCTGGGACACGCACTACGACAACTTCGCGGGCGTGGAAGGCCGCTGCCGCGAGTTCGACCAAGCTTTCGCCGCGCTCATCACGGACCTCGAGAAACGCGGGAAACTCCAGGACACGCTCGTCGTGGTGGCCACCGAGTTCGGCCGCACGCCGAACATCGTCACCGAGCACAGCAATGGCCGCGACCACCACCCCGGCGCGTTCTCCTGCCTGCTCGCCGGCGGCGGCGTCAAAGGCGGCATCAAGTACGGCGAGACGGACGCCTCCGGCAGCCGCGTCCGTTCGGACATGGTCACCGTCCAGGATTTCAACGCCACCATTGCCACCGCCCTCGGCCTGCCGCACAACCTCGTCCTCATGTCGCCCACCAAGCGCCCCTTCAAGATGGCCGGCGCCGACGCCAACGAAGGCAAGCCGATCACGTCGATCTTTGCCTGAGAGCGGAGAGCTATCGAGCAGAGAGCAAGAGGTGCTGAAGCGCGGTGCCTATGCACTTCTTGCTCCCTGCTCTCAGCTCCCTGCTCTCAGCTCCCTGCTCTCCGCTCTTCACCGAT
>CBFGTW010000116.1:0-14506 GCA_965651855.1 uncultured Verrucomicrobiales bacterium | reverse complement strand
TGCAGAGTGATGAATGATGAGTTCAAAATGGAAGAGGTTCTCTGGCTCCGCGCCTCTCTCCGCGACCTCCGCGCCTCCGCGTTTCGCTCTCTTCCACTTCGCTCTCTTCCACTTCGCACTCGGCACTTCGCACTTGGCACTTCTTCCTCTTCCCCATGTCCGTGCTCCTCACTGCTTTCGGCCCGTTTGGCGGGCGGGTGGAGAATGCTTCGTCGCTGGCGCTGGTGGGCTTGCGGGGCTTGCGGGGCTTGGCTCCGGGCTTGCGGACGCGGGTGCTGCCGGTGGATGCGGTGGTGGCTCCGGCTCGCCTGAAGGACGCGCTGCGGCGGATCCGGCCGCGGGTGCTGGTGATGCTCGGGGAGGCCGGCGGGAGCAGCGGGATCCGGCTCGAGCGGACGGCTTGGAACGAATTCGACTTCCGGATTCCGGACGTGGCCGGGCGGCAACGGAGCGGCGCGCCGGTGGTCCGCGGCGCCCCGGTTTCGCTGGCCTCGACGCTGCCGCTGGACCGGCTGCACGAGCGGCTGGCGGCGGACGGGCACCCGGTCGAATTCTCGGACGATCCGGGGCGCTACTTGTGCAACCAGCTTTTCTTCACGGCGCGCGAGTGGCTGGACCGCCACTTGCCGGACTGCCGCGCGGGGTTCATCCACCTCCCGCTCGAGGACGCGCTTCCGGTGCGCGACGCCGTCCGGGCCCTGTCGGTCGTGCTGGACGAGTTGGGCGCGTTTTCGCGTTCGCCGCGATCAGGTCCCGCAGCAACTCGAAGTCCACGGGCTTGACCAGGTAGTGGTCGAAGCCGGACTCCTGCGAGCGCTTGAGGGCCTGTTCCTCGCCGTAGCCGGAGATGGCGACGATGAGAGCGTGGGCGAAGCCTTCCTTCCGGAACCGCCGCGCCACCTCGAAGCCGTCCATGCCGGGCAGACCGATATCGAGCAGCACCACCTCCGGCTTCATCTCCCCCGCCTCGCGCAGCGCCGCGTGGCCGTCGTAAGCCGTGCGGACGTCGTGGCCGAAGAGCCCGAGCAACTGCGCCAGCCCCTCGGCGGCATCGATGTTGTCATCCACCACCAGGATGCGGACCGCGCCGTCTTCCCCGGCCGGTCTGCCGGTGGCCCGGCCGTTCGCGTCGGCGCGGGCGCCCGCCAGCGGCAATCTCACGGTGAACCGGCTGCCGCGGCCGGGCCCGTCGCTATCCGCCGTGACGCTGCCGTCGTGCAGGCCGACCAGGGAGCGGACCAAGGTCAGCCCGATGCCGAGGCCGCCCTCGGATCGCGCCATCGCGCGGTCTCCCTGCACGAAGAGCTCGAAGGCGCGGGCCACCAGATCGGGCGACATGCCGATGCCATCGTCCTCCACCGAGAAGACCATCTCGCGCTCCTCGACGCGCACGTTCACCGTCACCGTGCCGCCGGGCTCGGTGTATTTCGCGGCGTTGTTGAGCAGATTGACGAAGATCTGCTCAAGGCGGGTGGGGTCTCCCTTTCCGGGAATGGGTCCGGCGTCGAGGGTCGTGACGAGCGTGTGCTTGCGCTCCTCGATGAACGGCCGGGCGGATTCCACCGCTTGGTGGACGACGTCCGACAGGTCGACCGGCTCGATCTTCAGCTTGATCTTGCCGCGGGTGATGCGGGAGACGTCGAGCAGGTCGTCGATCATGCGGGCGAGATGGCCGACGTGGGTTTCGATCACCCCGCTGGCCCAGGGGTAGTGGGCGACGGCGTCCGGGCGCTTGACGATCTGCACCGCGTTGGAAATGGCGGAGAGCGGGTTGCGCAGCTCGTGGGCGAGCATCGCGAGGAACTCGTCCTTGCGGCGGTCGTTCTCGCGGAGCGTTTCCTCGGTGCGCTTCCGTTCCTCGAGGTATTCGCGGATCAGATACTGGCGGCGGCGGGAACGGATGGCGGTGCGGATCGCGCTGACGAAGGTCGGGACGCGCACCGGCCGCTCGATGAGCGTGACGTTTCCGAGCGTCTGCATCGCCTTGGCGGCGATGGCCGAATCGTGTCCGCCGCGGGTGATGACGAGCACCGGCAGGTCGGACCATGGCGGTTGTTCGGCCACAGCCGCGCCGATCCGCGGCAGGCCCTCGCCGCACAGCGACTCCTCGGCCACCAGGATGGCGGCCGCGCCGCGGGCGAGTTCCTCGCAGAGCGCGCGGACGCCGTCACACTGGCAGGCCTCCACTTCCACCCGGTCGAGCAGCTTGGCGGCCGTGGTGGCGTCTTTGCGCGTCGGCGTGAGCAGGAGAACGCGGTTTTCGGTTGGGTTCGCGTTCAACGGCTCGGGGATGGGGATGGCTCGGCTGCGTCCGGATGATTCGGGACGGGAAGTCCGCTGAGGATGCCGCTGAACTCGCGCAGGGGCTCGCCTACCGTCAGGCAGCCATCCGCGAGGCGCAACTCGCGGATCGCGCGCTCATGGATGCCGCTGCGCTTCTTCACCACGGAGATCGCCTGCCGGACCCGTCCTCCGACCTCGAAGAACCGCAGCAGGATCACGGCATCCGCCAAATAGCTGGCGTCCAGCGGCGCCTCCACCTGCGAGCCGAGCAGCCCGTGCTGCGCCACCACCAGGATCGCCACCACGCCGCGCTGGCTGAGATAGGTCAACAGCTCGTGGAGCTGGATGATGAGAAACCGCTCCTCCGGCATCGCCTGGATGAACCCGTTGAGGCTGTCGATCACCACCATCCGCGCGCCTCCCTCCACCGCCTCCCGGACGTGGTGGGTGAACTCGCCCGGAGATAGCTCGGCGGGATCGACCTGCTGGACGGTGACGAGGCCTCTTTCGATCGGCTCCTTCAGATGCATGCCGAGATTTTCGGCGCGCCGGAGAAGGGTGGGCAGGCTTTCCTCGAAGGTGAAAATCACGGCTTTCTCGCCCCGGGCGGCGCTCGCGGTGACGTATTGGCTGACGATGTTCGACTTTCCGGCTCCGGCCGGGCCCATGATCAGCGTGTTGGTGCCGCGCTCCAGCCCTCCGCCGAGGAGCTTGTCCAGTTCCGGCAGGCCGCTGCTGACGGCCTCTCGATCGAACGAGGCTTGGTGTTCCGAGGCCACCAGCCGCGGGAACACCCGCAGGCCGCCGGAGACGATCGTGAAGTCGTGGTAGCCGCCGCGGTACTTGCGCCCGCGCAGTTTGATGACCCGCAGCCTGCGCCGCTCGGCGCCGTATTCCGGGGAGAGCTGTTCGAGCGAGAGCACGCCGTGGGCGATGCTCTGGAGGTGCATGTCCGAGACCTCGGAAGTGCGGTCGTCCAGCATCAGCACCGTGGATTTCCGGCCGGCGAAGTATTGTTTCAAGGCGAGGATCTGGCGGCGGTAGCGGAGGGAGCCCTGGGCCAGCAGCCGCATCTCGGAGAGCGAATCGAAGACGACCACATCCGGCTGCACCCGCTCGACGTCGGCCAGGATCGCCTTGGTGGTCTCGTTCAGCTCCACCTCCGCCGGATGGAACATCGTGGACTGCTCGTCGGACTCGAGCACTTCCAGAGGGGCGATCAATTCCACCACCTCGATGCCATCGAGCGACCATCCGTGCGAGACGGCGGTGTCGGCAATCTCCTCCGCCGTCTCCGAAAGCGTCACGTAGAGGGCCTTCTTCCCGGCTGCGGCCGCGTGGAGGAGGAATTGCAGGGCGAGGGTGGTTTTCCCCGCGCCGGGATTTCCCTCCACGAGGTAGAGACGGTACGGCGTCAGGCCGCCGTGGAGCACATCGTCAAGGCCCTCGATCCCGGTGGGGACCAAGTCGTTCGAGTCGGGTTTCGCGGTGTCGGTCATAGGGAAGTCCAGGGGCAGGCCTCCCGCGGATATGCCACGGGCGGCCCGATAATGTGCCGAACTTGCGGCCCATGTCCAACATCCGGTCGAGTCCGCGATGGGAGCGGCCCGGAATGCGGGCTGCACGAGTCCGCCGCGGCATCGTTGCAGATCGCGAAGTTCCGAAGGGCCGCCGGTGGCCGGATGCGGCCCGGAACCGTCGCTGTGGCGGGAGGGAAACCGCCGGCCGCCGGGGTACGGCCGATGCTGGTGAGTGCGCCCGCCCTTGCCGTTCCTCCGATCCAGAGATGAAACCTCCCGACCTTCTTGAAACGCCCGCTTCCGCCGGATCGCGCCGCCCGGACGCGCGGGCGGCCCTCGCCGACGCCTATCTGGCCGTGCGCCGGTTCAGCCTCGCGCTGTGCGAGCCGCTCGAGACGGAGGACTTCGTGGGCCAGTCGATGGAGGAGGCCAGCCCGATCAAGTGGCATCTCGCGCATACGAGCTGGTTCTTCGAAACGTTTCTCCTGAAGGAAAACCGGCCGTCCTACCGCTCGGCGGTGCCGGAATACGCCTATCTCTTCAACTCGTATTACAATGCCGCCGGGCCGATGCACTGCCGGGACCGCCGCGGAGTGATCACGCGGCCGACCGTTTCCCAGACGATGGCCTACCGCCGGCACATCGACCGCGCGATGCGCTCGTTGCTCGAGGACGCCCCGGACGCGGAACTCGCACGGCTGGCTCCGGTGGTCACGCTCGGGCTGCACCACGAACAGCAGCACCAGGAGCTGATGTTGACGGACTTGAAGCATCTCTTCGCGCAAAACCCGCTGCTGCCGGTCTACCGGGAGCGGGACGATCCGCCGGCGCGGGACCCCGGCCCCGCCGGCTGGGTGGAGATGGGCGAAGGCGTCCACGAGATCGGCCACGCCGGCGGGGGCTTCGCCTACGACAACGAGGGACCGCGCCACCGCCAGTTCGTGGAACCCTTCGCCCTGGCGGACCGGCTGGTGACCAACGCCGAGTTTCTCGAATTCATGGAAGACGGCGGCTACCGGGATGCGGCGCACTGGCTCTCGCTCGGCTGGAAGACGGTGCAGGCGGAGCAGTGGGAAGCGCCGCTGTATTGGTTCCGGAAGGGCGGCGTGTGGCACCAGTTCACGCTCCACGGCGCGCGGCCGATCGACCCGCACGAGCCGGTCTGCCACGTCAGCTTCTTCGAGGCCGACGCCTTCGCCCGCTGGGCCGGGGCGAGGCTGCCGACCGAGGCCGAGTGGGAAATCGCCGCCGCCCACGCCGATCCCGCGGAGGGAAACTTCGTGGATGACGGGCGCTGCCATCCCTCCGGCGCTCCGGAGAAGAACGGCGCCCTGGTCCGCCAGCTCTTCGGCGACGTCTGGGAGTGGACGGCCAGCAGCTACCGCCCGTATCCCGGCTACCGGCCGCCCGCCGGCGCGCTGGGCGAATACAACGGGAAATTCATGTGCAACCAGATGGTCCTGCGCGGCGGCTCGTGCGCCACGTCGCGCGACCACATCCGCGCCACGTACCGCAACTTCTTTCCGCCGGACAAGCGGTGGCAGTTCAGCGGCATCCGCCTCGCCAAAGACATGTCATGAAGACCGCCCTTTCACCGCAGCTGGACATCCCGATGCTGGACCTCCATCCGCCCGCCGCGGACTTCCACGGCGAGTTCCTCGACGGCCTGACCGGCGAGCCGAAGCGGCTGCCGTGCAAGTATTTCTACGACGCGTCCGGCTCGCGCATCTTCGAGGAGATATGTGATCTTCCGGAATACTATCCGACCCGCACCGAGATGCGCATCCTCCGCCAGTGCGCCGGCGAGGTGGCGGAGCTCGTGGGCCCCCACGCCTGCGTCGTCGAGCCCGGCAGCGGATCGACCCGCAAGGTGCGCGTGCTGCTGGACCACCTGCGCGAGGTTTCCGCCTACGTGCCGGTGGAGATTTCCCGCTCCGTGCTGGAATCCGCGGCCCTGGAACTGCGGGAATCCCACCCACGGCTGAAGGTGCTGCCGGTCTGCGCGGACTACACCCGCTACCTCCGGCTGCCCGTCGGATGCGCGGCTCCAGGCGGCTCCACCCTGATTTTCTTCCCCGGATCCACGATCGGAAACTTCGAGCCCGGGGCGGCGCGGCGTTTCCTCGCCCGGCTCGCCCACATGTGCGGGCCGTCCGGCTTCCTCCTCATCGGCGTGGACCTGCGCAAGGACCCGCGGATGATCGAGCGCGCCTACAACGACCGCGCCCGCGTCACGGAGCGGTTCAACAAAAACATCCTGGCGCGGGCGAACCGCGAGCTGGGCGCGCGGTTCGACCTCTCCGCCTTCGCCCACCGCGCGGTCTACGACGAGGTGGAGGGCCGGATCGAGATGCAGCTCGTCAGCCGGCGGCCGCAGCTCGTCCCGGTGAACGGCTCGCGGATCGGATTCACGCGGGGCGAGACGATCACCACCGAGTATTCCTACAAATACACGCCCGACGGCTTCCGCGAGCTGGCCAACGCCGCCGGCTACCGGCACGTCCGGACCTGGACCGACCGCCGCCGGCTTTTCAGCGTGCATTTGCTGCGATTTGGCGCCGTGGTCTGAGGCGCCCCGCTTCTAACGCTTGCTGCGCAAGCTTGCCAAGGCCGCGGGCGGCGGATAATCGGGCAGCGCAGCATGACCCGAACGACTTCGACCCGGCTTGAAACCGCCCGTGGATATCTCTCCCTCGGGATGATCGAGGAAGCCCGCGAGGAGTTGGAAAAAATCGGCTCGTGGGGCAGCGGACGGCCGGAGGTCCTGCGGATGAAGGCCGTCATCTACGAACGCGGCGAGCGCTGGGAGCAAATGAAGGAAGTGGCCGGCTCGCTGGTGATGCAGTGGCCGGAGGAAGCCGCCCACTGGATCGCCCTCGGCTGGGCGGCCCGCCGCGCGGGCTCGATCCCGGAAGCCTCGGACATCCTCCGCCGCAGCCTCGAGCTGCACCCGGGCGAGCCGGTGATCCACTACAATCTCGCCTGCTACGAGGCGCAGAACGGCACGCTCGACGAGGCGCGCCGCAGCCTCGACGCCGCCATCCGGCTCGATCCGGACATGCGCGAGCGCGCCCGCGTCGATCCGGATCTGGGCGTGCTCTGAGCGGCGGCTCCGCCATGGATCCGCCCCGCGGTTTTGTCCCGCGGCGGATGCAGGCTATGATGCGGCATGTCGTCCGCGTGGTCGCCGCTCCGCATCCGCCTGTTCCGAGGGATGTGGATCGGCAGCATCGTCTCGAACATCGGGACGACGATGAACGACACGGCCGCGGTGTGGACGATGACCACCCTGACGGAATCGCCGACGATGGTCTCGCTGATGCAGACCATGTCGAGCCTGCCGCTGTTTTTCCTGGCGCTGCCGGCGGGTGCCTTGGCCGATTTGGTGAACCGGCGGAAGGTCATCCTGATCGCCCAGGCCGGCGCGTTGCTCACGGCGATCGGCATGGCGCTGCTGGCGTGGCAAGGGATGCTGGGCGAATCCCTGCTCCTGCTGGCGACCTTCCAGCTCGGGGTGGCCGCCGCCTTCACCACGCCGGCCTGGCAGGCGCTCATTCCGGAAATCGTCGGCCGCGAGCAGCTGGCGCCGGCCATCGCGCTCGGCGGCGTGGGATACAACCTCGCGCGGGCCATCGGCCCGATGATCGGCGGCTTGCTGGTGGCGTGGGCCGGGCCGGCCCCGGTATTCGCCCTGAACGCGGTCTCGTTCCTCGGGGTGATCGTGGCGATGTCCCGCGGCCGGTACATCGCGGAGCCGCGCAGCGCGCAGCGCGAGCAGATGCTCGGCGCGATGGCCGCGGCGATCCGCTACGTGTGCCACGCCCCGGCGATGCAGGCGGTGCTGTGGCGGGGCGGCGTGCACATGTTCTCCGCGGTGGCGGCGGTGGCCTTGCTGCCGGTGCTCGTGCACTCGCGTGGGTGGGACGCCACCGACTTCGGCCTGCTCATGGGCTGCTATGGCGCGGGTGCCATCACGGTGGCGATTTTCCTGCTGCCGAAGCTCCGGGCGCGGTTCCCGCTCGATCCGATTCTCGCCGGCTCGGCGCTGCTGGCCGCGGTTTCCACCGCCACCCTTCCCTTCGTGCCGGACCGGATCTCCATGGGGCTGGTGGTCGCCGTGACCGGGGCCTCGTGGATCAGCGGCCTGAACACCTTCGCCTTCGCCTCGCAGAGCGCCTTCCCGAACTGGGTGCGGGCCCGCAGCTCCGCGATCTACCTGGTGGTCATGCAAGGCTCGTTCGCCGCCGGCGCGGTCACCTGGGGCCGGATCGCCGGCGAGTTCAGCATCGCCGCCGCGCTGGGGATCGCAGCTCTCGGTCTGCTCGGCAGCGCCGCTCTCAGCCGGTTCCTGCCCGTGAGCCACGTGACGGAGCTCGACCTCACCCCTTCCCGGAACTGGCACGGGCCGACCTTGGCGCACGAGCCCGCGGCGGACGACGGCCCGATTTCCGTGACCATCGAATACCGGATCGACCCGGCCGACGCGGTGCGCTTCCGCGCGGCGATGTTCCACCTGCGGGAAATCCGCCTGCGTGACGGCGCGTTCCGCTGCTCGGTCTTCGTGGATCTCGACGATCCCTCGATCTACCGCGAGACCTTCCTCGTCGGCTCGTGGGCCGAACACCTGCGGCAGCAGACGCGGGCGACCGTCGAGGACGAGCGGATCGAGCGCGCGGTGCGGGCGTTCCACCGGAACCCCCACCCGCCACGGATCCGTCACATGCTCATGACAAACCTGCGGGAGCGCCCGCCGCCCGCTCCGTGAGCGTCACTGCCCGGCGGGCTCGCTCTCTTCCGCGCCGCCGGGTTCGCTCTCTTCCGCGCCGCCGGACATCCGGCCCTTCAGCCAGCGGCCGAGAACCACCGTGCCCAGCAGGATGGTCCCGATCAAAATGATCCAGCCGAGATTCATCTCGGTGAAGGCATGGCCGAAGCCGATCGGGATGATACAAAAGAAGATATAAACCGGGGCGCCGACCCAGAGATAGATCCGCAGCGGCACGTCGGTCAGCGCGAGGAGATAAAGCTTCATCGCGTACGGCGGGCCGTGCACGGCGGCGAAGACCGCGGTGAACCACGCCTGGTGCTTCCGGTCCAGCGGCGGGATCGCATGGCCCCTGCGCTCGCACCAGTCGCGGACGCGCTGACGGAACAAGCCGTGCGTCAGGCGATAGGCGGCGAAGTTGTGGAATATCACCGCCACCGTGGTCGCCGCCATGCCCCAGCCGAAGCCGAGCCGGATGCCGATGAGCAACAGGAACAGGCTGATCGGCGCGCCGACCAGCGGCAGCACGAAAAAGGCCGCGAGCAGCGCCCAGGCCGGCACGCGCCGGCCGAACTCCACGACGTCCTCGCGCGTGACGCCCTGCTGGACGAGCCACGCCGCCGTTCCGGCGGCGGCGAGCAGCAGCAGGGCGGCGATCCATTTTCCGCGGTGTTTCCGCAACCAGCCGGATTTGTTTTCTCCTCCGCCGCTCATGCCGACATCAAGTTGCGCGTTTCCGGGGATCCGTCATCCCGCGCGAGCAGACGGTTGGCGATCCCGTGCAGATCGCTGCCCCGGATCCGCTGGCCGACGCGAAGGTCGTGGCCGGTCGGCAGCAGGATGAAGCCGTGCGTTTCCTCCGGGCCGGGCCCGCCGTGCGCGCCGTTTTCCATGGGGAAGGAAACCGGCGGATCCTCGCGATCCCAGCCGCTCAGGATGAAGTCGCCCGCGTCCGGGTGGCGCGCCAGCCGCGCGAGATCCTCGGCCGTCTCGTCCGGAAACGGGTGCCCCTTGCCCAGGATCTCGCGGCCATCCGCGGGCAAGGTCCAGCGGCCGCGGCGGTTGAAGGCGGTCACCGGCATCCCGGATTCCGTTCCGCGCAGCAGCACCATCGGCACCCCTCCCTCCTCCACCAGCGCCGCCGCCAGCTCCTCGAGCCGCCGGCGTTCCAGCGGCACCGGCAGATAGACGTGCCCCACCGGTCCGAGCGCCGTGACGACGATCTTTTCCCGCAGGTCGCCGGCGGTGGCGACGGCTCCCGGGACGGGCGTCTTGATGCCGAAGAAGCCCCGGCAGCGGGCGAGCGTGCCGCCCACGAACTCCGGGATCCTTGGAATGAAAACCTCCCGCCCCTCGAGCGGACCGCGGGCGACCACCGCCTCGACGGCCTCCTCGATCGACCGGCCCGTCTTGAGCGGAAAGGGAACCACACGCTCCTGGCCGTGATCCGAATAGACGATCACCTCGTAATGCCGGTAGTGCGAGCGGACCGCGGCGCGATGGATGTCGCGGACGGCGCGGTCGATCCCCTTGAGCGTCCAATGCGCGAAGGCGGAGTCCGGACCCCGGCGGTGCGCCTGCTCGTCGTATCCCAGGAAATTCGCGTGGATCACGCGGATCCCCCGCTCGATGTCCAGCAGCACCTTGAAGCGGATCATTTCCCGCACCAGGATGCAGATCCCGATCCGGGTCGGCACGAAGAGCAACTCGCGGAGGAAGTTCTTCCGCTCGAACAATCCGCCGAACATGTCCGTCACGGCGATCATCAGTTCGAGCAGGGCCAGGCCGATCATCCGGAGGAATCGCACCGCGTAAGCCGCGACGAGGACGATCCCCTTGAGCACGTGCATCCGCTTCATCATCAGGCCGAGGTCCAGGTCCTGGGAGCAGTACCAGGAGGCCATGGCTCCGGCGCGGTAGATGTTCGAATACGAATGGCCGTCCTCGAGCAGCGGCCGCGGGGACCGCGCGGCAAGCTCCGACTCGATCCCCGCGGCGGATTCCGCCTCGTACATGCGGAAGATATGTCCGTCCCGCCGCCGCATGAACTGGAAGCTCGGCACGGCACATCTTTCCCGGTAGAAAATCTCCGCCTGCACCGCGGGCGTGGTGGAGGGAACGCCGGAGTAGAAACTGCCGGAGGACACCATCCCCTTGCGGATCAGGCGCGCGAGGAAGGGCAAGCGGCCCTTGGCCATCGCATCGTCGAACTGGCGGCGCGAGAGCCCGTCGATCTGGAGCAGGATCAGGCCGGGCTTCTCCGCCCGCCCCTTCGGCACCTCGAAGCCGAGCCAGCGCGCGGCCCAGTGGGTGCGACCCAGCACGCGCCGCAGCCATCGCAGCCAGACGCGCGCGGGACTACTCAAGGCTGGCCTCCGTGGCTGGGGTTTCGACCACCGCGGCCGCCGCGGCGGACATCTTCGCGGCGATGAGGTCCCACTCGATTTCCACCGTGCTGAGCATGCGGTCCCAGGTGCTGGCGTCCTCCTCCTGGTGCTCGAATTCCTCCACGAGCTTTTCGTAGATCCGGATGACGCGCGCGGAGCTACGGCGTTCCTCGTACTCGTCGGCGGCGGCGCGCGCTCCCGCGGCGCAGCGGCCGGCGAGTTCTGGATCGTCACGCAGTCTCGCGAGGGCCGCGGCGAAGGCCGTCTCCGGCGCATCGCCCCGCAGCATCAGGCCATTGCCGCCGTCCCGCATGATCTCGCGCACGCCGGGCCCGTCGAGGGCCACGACCGGCTTGCCCGCGGCCATGGCCTCCGCCAGCACCATGCCTTGCGTCTCGGTCTGCGAGGCGAAGGCGAAGACATCCATCGCCGCGTAGGCGTCGGCCAAGGCCTGGCCGCTCTTGCGCCCGACGGCGAAAAGCCGGCTGGCCTCGTCGCCGAGCGTCCGCCGCGCCAGTTCGAGCGCGTCGCCCGCGCCGACGAGGAGGAACACGGCCGAGGAATCCGCGCGGAGATGATGTCTCACCGCCTCCGCCAGATAGCCGAGATTCTTCTCCTGCGCGAGCCGCCCGACATGGCCGATCACCCAGGCGTCGTCCGGGATTCCTTGGGCCTTGCGGAAGGCCGGACCGTTGCCGGAGGAAAAGAACGCCGTGTCGATCCCGGTGGGAGCCACCTCGACGGGGCTGGTCACGCCGCGTTCCAGCAGCAACTTCCGCACGCTCTCGCTCGGGGCGATCACCTCGGTGCAGAGATTGCAGTATTCCGTGGCGAGCTGGATGGCCACGCGCTTCAGCGCCGGCGAGTCGAGCGGGACGTAATGGGTATATCTCTCGTAGAGCGTATGATGGGTGAAGACGATCGGCAGCTTGTGTTTCCAAGCCTCGCGGAGCGCCGCGTCGCCGAGCAGGAAGGGGTGGTGGCTGTGGATCACGTCCGGCTCGAAGTCCTCGATCATCTCGTGGATGAGGTTCGGCACCGGCAGGCGCACGGAGAAGTCGCTGCCGTTGAAATTGCAGATCGCCGGGACGCGCAGCACTTCGTCCGACTCGCCCGGCACGTTCTCCGGGAACTCCGGGGCCACCACCCGGACCTCGTGCCCGTGTTTCCGGCACTGGTCCTCGAGGGTTTTCACCGATCTGGCGACGCCTCCGACGTGCGGCAGATAGGTGTTCGTGAACATCGCGATTTTCATGGAGATACGGGCTCGAGCCGATAAGCGCGGCCGGCCTCGGCCGCCTCGATCCTGCGGAATCCCGGCACCGCGATCTCCAGCCGCGGCGGTTCGTCGTGCCAGCGGGCGTCCACCGAGGCGTGGCCGTCCCGGACGCGCACGCTCACCTCGCCGAAGCCGGTCAAGGTGGGGCCGAAGAACAACTCGTCGCCGGGTTCCAGCCACTCGGGCAGGATTCCCGAGCCGACGACCAGGGTTCCCGCGTGGATCTCCTCGCGGACGAAGCAGTTCCGGATCATCATCACCCACTCGCCCGCGGCCCAGCCGTGCTGGCCGTCGCCCATGCAGCCGCCGAGCGTGTTCGGATGGATCGCCTCCGGCCACTGGCCCGTCGGCGTCGCGAGATCCGCCACGCTGCGGATCAAGTCCGCATATCTCGGATCGCCGGCCCGGAGCCAGGTCTGCGCCAGATCGAGCGTGAGATAGGCATTGATCCCGGAGTGGATCATCTCCTGGAAGAAGCCTCCCTTGTGGAACGAGTGCTGCATCAGGTAATCGGCCGTCTCGAGCATCCTGGCTTCCCCCGGAGCGTAGATCTGCAAGGGGTAGTCCGCCACCATCGATCCGATCGCGCCGGCGTCAAGGCGCCGGCCGGGAGCCGCCGGGACCGCGCCCTTCGCCCGCGATCCGGGGATCTGCGCGATGCTCGCCTCGATGCTCTCGAGGAACGACTGCGCGAGCGCCGCCGCCTTTTCCGCCTGCCGGAATTTGCCGCGCTTGAACCAGTGCCGACCGATCGCGAGCAAGCCCGCCGCCGCCCAGTAGTCGTCCCAGTAGTAGAAATCGTTCGGCCCGAGGTGCTCCGCGCTGAAGCCCGCGGGCAGCAGGCCCGCCGTGCCGGGCGACGCGCCTTTTCCCTTCACGCGCTTGCGGCCCAGCCAGTCCACCGCCTTTTCCAAAGCCGGCTCGAGATCCGGCGGGAGCTCGTCGCCCGTCATCTCGGAAAAGCGCGCGGCGATCCAGAGGACCTGGCCGTTCGAATCCCACTCGCCTTCCTGGGACAGGAAATAGCCGCCCAGCGTCTGGCGCGGCGCGAATCTTTCCAGCACCTTCGCCGCCCGCCCTTCGAGGCCGATGGCCAGCAGCGGGTGGAGCATCAGGCAGGCGTCGCGGAACCAGAACCGCCGGTAAGTGTAGGGGCCGGGCACCAGCTCGTCGGTGGAGAGCAGGATCAGCGTCCGCACCGCGGCGTCGTAGAGAAACTGCATCCTCTCATCGGGGATCCGCAGCGCCGCGGTGTGGCCGACGGCCGCTTCCCACGTCTGCGAATGCGCGTCCGCCACGCCCGCGGCGTCGAGCGCTTCTTCGAGCGAAATATGGACCGCCAGCGAGCGTGGTTCGTTCGCCTTCAGGCGAAATAGCGCGGCCGCGGTGGCCATACCGACGTCGCATTCGACCTCCTTCTGCTCGCGCGTGGCGCCGTGCAGGCCGAGGTAGACGTCGCCTTCGTTGTAATGCGCCATCCGCAGCGCCTCGGCTTGGTCGTCGAAGCGCACGCGGGTGTCGCCATTGACGAGGAAGGAATTTCCGGCCTCGCCCAGCCGGATCCGTTCGATGAACTGGATGCCCTCGGGATTGTAGGGCCGCACCGCCACCACCAGCCAGCCGTCTTCCGGCGCGCGGGCGGTGAGGGCCGTGTGCACCTCGGGCATCCCGCCGTTCGCCATGTGGGTGGCCATTTCCAGCCGCATCCCGTCGCGCTCGCAATCCGTGGCGACCGTCAGAGTCGGCTCGAAGAGCAGCCGCTGGCGCACCGCCTCGTCCGGGAGCTTGCTCGGCAGCAGACGCTTCCGGCTTTCCGTCACGATCCAGAAATCGACCGACCAACCGTCGTGCAGCGGCGTCACCAGCCCGCGCGGGTCGACGATGGGAAAGACCGGCACGTCCGGCAGGCCGACCGCCGTCCAGTTCCGGTGCGTCAGGTTCACGTGGCTGAACGAGAACGCGCGCGGAACGAACGACGGATCGAGCGGATTGAACTGCCGCTCCACCCAGTAGGGCCAGACCCAGTCGAGGTTGTGCTGGATGGCCTTCGCGTTCACCAGCCCGCGGGCGTGGAAGACCATGCCCGCGCGCAGCAGCTCGATCGGCTCCGCGACTTCCGAGGGCTGCGCGAAGTTCCGCATCCGGGCGAGCAAGGTCAGCGGGTCGAGCACGCCGTAACGCCGCGCGGCATGGCTCACGAGAAATCGCCAAGGCAGGAGTTTGAGCATCGGCGCATTCTAGCAGAGGAATCGCGGCCTGTCACAGGAGAGGA
>CBFGTW010000115.1:0-14692 GCA_965651855.1 uncultured Verrucomicrobiales bacterium | reverse complement strand
AGGCCCGCCGCCTGAACATCCCGATCGTCGCGATCGTCGACACCAACGCCGATCCGGCGATCATCGACTACCCGATCCCGGGCAACGACGACGCGATCCGCTCGATCCGCGTGATCCTCCAAAACCTGGTGGACGCGATGGTCGCCTCGCGGAAATCCTGACGCATCCCTCGTTCCGGGCGGCCAGGCGTTTCCCGTCGGCCGCCCCTTTTTTCCCTTTTTTCACTTATCTTTTTCCCGACATGATCACTGCTTCTCTAGTCAAAGAACTCCGCGACAAGACCAACGCCGGCATGATGGACTGCAAGCGCGTGCTGCAGGAAACCGACGGCGATCTGGACGCCGCGGTGAAGCTCCTCCGCGAGCGCGGCATCGCCAAGGCCGCCAAGAAGGCGGACCGTGAAGCGAACGAGGGCATCATCACCGCCCGGGTTTCGGACGACCAGAAGTCCGGCATCCTCGTGGAGGTGAACTGCGAAACCGACTTCGTTTCGAAGAACGAGAACTTCCAGAACTTCGTCAACTCCCTGGCCGACACGCTGGCCGCCGCCGGTCCGGCCGACCACGCCGCCGCGCTGGCCGTGCAGGTCGACGGCTCGAGCGTCGAGGACGCGGTGAAGGCGAAGGTCGCCGAAGTGGGCGAGAACCTCCAGCTCCGCAAGTACGTCCGTTACGAAGCGGCCGGCAATGGCGTCGTCGCCTCCTACATCCACCTGGGCGGCAAAGTCGGCGTCCTCATCGAAGTGGGAGCCACCAAGCCGGAGACCGCGCAGGCCGAAAGCTTCCGCGAACTGGTACGCGACCTCACGCTCCACATCGCCGCCGCCGCGCCGAAAGGTCTGTCGCGCGAGGACATCCCGGCCGACCTCGTCGAGTCCGAGAAGGACATCTTCCGCGCCCAGCTCGCCGACAGCGGCAAGCCGGCCAACATCATCGAGAAGATCATCGAAGGCAAGATCGCCAAGTTCTACGCCGAGAACTGCTTCCTCGAGCAGGGCTTCGTGAGGGAGCCGGACACCAAGATCTCCGACCTCCTCGCCGCCAAGGGCAAGGAGCTGGGCGACACGCTCACCATCGTCCGCTTCACCCGCTTCGGCCTCGGCGAGTAGTCGATCCCCAGGAAGATCGCTTCACGGCGCCCGGTTCGTATGGAGCCGGGCGCTTTTTCTTTCCGGGTGTGGAGGTCCGTCCTTGGCCCGGGAACACGAACAACGGCTGCCCCAAAGCGCTGCCCGCGCTGGATCGCCCGGACTTGCGCGATCCCCGCTTTGAACGTTCACTGTTCCTGCATGGAGTTCGAAACGCTGATCCGCTGGGCGGAAGAAGAAGTGCAGGCCGTGAACGCAGCCTTGCCGCCGGAGGTTCGTAAGGCGGCGAAGCAGTGCACCGTCAGCTTCGAGCGCCGGCCGGGTGCCGGTCCGGTGGACTTCGAACTCGAGGGCGACGAACTCGGTCTCTTCGAGGGTGCCTGCCTGCTGGACGAACCTTCACCCGAAGCCATGCCGCGCATCCGGCTCTTTCTCTGGAATCTCTGGGAATGGGTGGACCGGGAGGAGCAGGACTACCGCGACGAAGTCGGCACCACTTACCTCCACGAACTCGGCCACTACCTCGGCTGGGACGAAGAAGAGGTCGGCCTGCGCGGGCTCGAATAATCCTCAGCGCCCGAGGCGGCGCATCAGGCCGAGAAACTCGGCGCGGTGCCCGCCCGGATCGTCGCCGACGGCCGCCGCCGCCATTTTCTCAATCCGATTCCAGGAAACCTCAGCGGATTCGGGAAAGCCCCGCAGCTTCATGCCGAACAACGCGACGGCCGCCGCGAAGCGGAAATCATCATCCGCCTTTTCCCAAGGCATCGGCTCGCCCGCCAGCCGCAGCTCCGTCAGCTCGCTGTGGTCGCTCCCGGGTCGCTTGTGGCGCAGCTTGAGCGTGAACCAGTCGTCGCTCGGCACATTCTCGCCGGCACCGGAGCGCTGATAGCGCAGTGGATCGACCCCGCCCAAGTCCGGCGGTTCCACGCCCACCGGCACGATCTCGTAGAAGGCCGTGACCGAGTGGCCGGCCCCGATGTCGCCGGCATCCACGCGGTCGTCCGCGAAATCCTCGGCGCGCAGCACCCGGTTGGCATACCCGATGAGCCGGTAGGCGGCGACCTTGCCGGGATTGAACTCGACCTGGATCTTCACGTCGCTGGCGATGGTGACCAAGGTGCCGGTCAGCTTCTGCAGGAAAACCCGCCGCGCCTCGCGGTCGCTGTCGATGTAGAAATAGTTGCCGTCGCCTTCATTGGTGATCGCCTCGAGCATCCCGTCGTTGAGGTTGCCCCGCCCGAAGCCGAGGACGCTGAGGTGCACGCCCTCCTGGGAACCGCGCTTCACCAAGGCGACCAGCTCGCCGTCGCCGGTGGTGCCGACGTTGAAGTCGCCGTCGGTCGCGAGGATCACGCGGTTCACGCCGCCGGGGATGTGGTTTTCCGAGGCCATCCGATAGGCGCGCTCGAGGCCCGCGCCGCCATTGGTGCTGCCTCCGGCCTCGGCCTTCTCCAGGGCCGCCAGCAGCTGATCGCGGCCGCTGCCGTCAAGCGTCGTCGGCGGAAGCACCACGCCCTCCGAGCCGGCGTAAACGACGATTCCGACGCGATCGCGTTCGTCGAGTTCGTCGATCAGGACGCGCATGGACCGCTTGAGGAGCGGGAGTTTCGTCGTGTCTTGCATCGAGCCGGAAACATCGATCAGGAAAACCAAGTTCGAGGCCGGGCGGTTGATTGGTTTCACTTCACGGCCTTGGAGCGCGATCCGGGCGAGGAGGTGGCGTGGTTGCCACGGGCAGGTGGTGACCCGCCCGTGGGCGGCAATGGGCAAGTCTCCCTCGGGAAGCGGATAGTTGTAGTCGAAATAGTTGATGCATTCCTCGATACGCACCGCGTCCGGCGGAACCGGTCGGTCTTCGGAGACAAGTCTTCTGAGATTGGTATATGACGCCGTGTCCACATCGATGGAGAACGTGGAGAGCGGCTCGCGCAGCGGCGATTGCCACGGCGGGTCCACGAGCCGTGCGTATTGGTCCCGGTCCGTCGGTGGAGGATCAGCCGCCGTTTCTTCTTCTCCGGGAAAGACGAAGCCCCCGGATTCGTCCGGCACGGGTCCCGCCGGAGGTGGAACAATCCGTTGCCGGGTCGTGCGGGAGGGCACTGGAAGGATCGCCGGGCGCGCGATGGGTTCCGCCGGAGCCAGATCGAGGGCGGCCAAGTCCGTCGCTGCGATGGCCGGTGCGGCAACCGCCTCTGCTGCCGGCGGCCGGGAAGGCTTCGGCCGGGCTGAAGCCGGGACCGGGGTTTTCGCGGGCAAGCGGCGAGATTCGTCTTCGGCCGATCGTTCCGGCGGTTTGGAGTGAACGAGCCCCGACGGTTCCTTGCTGTTCCAAAGAACGGCCATCCCCGCGGATGCCACTACCGCCGCGGCGGCGGCGAGCGAGGCTAGCCGGCGAGCGGACAAATTACGCTGCGGCGTGGCGTGCAGCTTGGCCTCAACCGCCTCCAGCAAGGCGGCGTCCGCTTCGTCGCGCGACTGCTCGCGCAGCAGCGCATCGATGAGCCGGTCGGAGGGATCGGATGGATGTTTCATGGAGGTTTGGAAAAGGAGTTCAGTCGGTTCTTGAAAGGCACTGCCGGAGCGCTTCCCGGGCGCGCTCCAGGCGCTTTCGCAGCGCCGCCGAGGTCACGCCCAGTTGCGCGCCGGCTTCTTCACTGGTACGGCCTTCATCGTAGCAAGCCCGCAACGCTTCGGTCATCGGCGGGGGCAGCTTGGCCCGGCATTCCGCGAGCTTGGCGAAGAGCGCCTCGTCTCCCGCGGGATGGGGAGCGAGCACCTCCTCGAGCCGGGACAGCGTTTCTTCATCGAAGGGAATCTCCCGGGCATGACGGCGGCAGTGTTCACGCCACTTGTTGCGGACGATGCCTCGCATCCACGCGGAGAAGTCGCGTGTCCCATCGAAGGTGCCGTGGCTTTGCCATGCCGCGACGAAGGCATCCTGGACCAGTTCCCGCGCCGCTCCTTCGCTGCCGGCCAAGGCCCTTGCGTAGCACAACAGGCCACGATGGTGACCGCGGACCAGCTCGCTGAACCGTTGTCGGTCCACGGGCTCGGGCGGAGTGATGGCGAAGCCTTGCATGGCTTCCATCCTTCATTGCCGCTGCGACCGCGGATTGTGACAGGAAATTGAGAGTATGACGAGGGGCCGGTCTTTTTTGGCTTGTGGTGTCAAGCTTTGTATCGCAAAGCGTAGAGCCTCATCATGAAAAACTGGAATCCTCTGAAAGTCGTTCCCGCCCTTCTCGCGGCGCTCGTGCTTCCTTCCCTCGCCGGTCTCGAGTCGGGCGATGCCGTCCAGGTGACGCTGCGGGGCGTGCCAGCCGCCGAGCAGGAGAAAGTCAATGGAGTCTATCGTGTCGGCGAGTCCGGCGGGGTGCGCCTGCCTTTTCTGGACAAGCCGGTGCCGGCGCGCGGGCTGTCCGCCGAGCAGCTCGCGCGGCGGGCCGAGGCGGCCTACCGCGATTCCGAGGTGTATGCGGACCCGGCGATCGAGATCGAGGCGCTGCAAGGCAACGAGCAGGCCGGTGAGGTGGCCGTGGTCAGCGTCGGCGGCCAAGTCCGGCGCGCCGGAGAAACGAAGTTCCGCAAGGGGATGACGGTGATCCAGGCGATCGACGCGGCGGGAGGACGCAACGAATTCGGTGGCCGCAACGTGCTCCTGCTGCGCGGTGGGAAGCAGTACGTCTTGGATTTCGCGAAGCTTCGCCACAAGAACATCGCGCTCCGGCCGGACGACTCGCTGCAGGTCGAGCAAAAGGGGATCGTCGACCGTTGGCGCGGCGACGGAAAAGCGGTGGAAGAGCTCTTCGAGTGAGCGGCGCGACAAGAGGAATCAGCTTTCCAAGATTCCACTCGCGCGAAGCGCGATTCCTGTGATCTTCCGCGCTGATGCTTGTCCCGTCCCTGCTGATCCTCGCCAGCTTCGTCGTGCTCTTCATCGGAGCGGAGCTCCTTGTCCGCGGCGGCGCCGCGATGGCACTCAAGCTCGGGCTCACGCCGTTGGTCGTGGGCCTGACCGTCGTCGCGTACGGCACCTCCATGCCCGAGTTGGTGGTATCCATCAAATCGGCCTTCGAGGGGCAGTCGGAGATCGCGGTGGGCAATGTCGTCGGGTCGAACATTTTCAACATCGCCATCATCCTCGGTCTGGCGGCCGTGGTTTTCCCGATCCACACGAATCTCCAGGTCCTCCGTTGGGACGCTCCCTTGCTGCTGGCGGTGACGGTTCTGGCTCCCCTGACTTTCATCGGCGGGCAGGTCGGACGCTTGGAAGGAACGATCTTCGTGCTCGGCGCGGTGGCATGCACGATCTGGACGATCCGCGCGGCGAGGCGCGACGAAGCCTCCGGGGTGGAGATCGCGGCGGATGCACCCGAAGTGAAGCCGACCGGCAGTCTCGCCGCGGACATCCTCAAGGTCGTCGCCGGCCTGGGGGTGCTCGTGCTCGGCTCGCAGCTTCTGGTGGACAACGCGATCGAGGTCGCCACCGGCCTCGGCGTTTCCGAGGCGGTCATCGGGCTGACCATCGTCGCCGCCGGCACTTCCATGCCCGAGCTGGCCACCAGCGTGGTGGCCGCCTTCCGCCGGCAGTCGGACATCGCGCTCGGCAACGTCCTCGGCTCGAACCTTTTCAACATCCTCTTCGTCCTCGGCGGCAGCGCGCTGGTCCATCCCGTCGGCACCACGGCCATGAGCCTCCTCGACATCGGCATGATGATCGGAGTCACCGCCCTGCTCGTGCCCATGCTCTTCACCGGCAAGCGGCTGAACCGCCTCGAAGGCATCATCCTCGTCGCCTCCTACGGCGCGTATCTGTTCGTTCTCTGGCCGAGGTGACAT
The DNA here is from genome assembly GCA_965651855.1 of uncultured Verrucomicrobiales bacterium. Taxonomy (GTDB): domain Bacteria; phylum Verrucomicrobiota; class Verrucomicrobiia; order Verrucomicrobiales; family Akkermansiaceae; genus Luteolibacter. The sequence goes on along the minus strand of CBFGTW010000115.1, from coordinate 8,763 downwards.
CCCGACGGCGGAAAGGCTTTCCGATCCGGGACTCCAGTGCATGATGTCTTGCGGACCGCCTTGAATCCGCATGAAAACCATCCTGCTTCTATTCTTCCTGACGGCCTTGGCATCGCGCGCCGAATGGAAACCACCCGCGGAGCCCGATCCGAGCCAGATCCTCGACGAGGCGCGCGACGACGCGTCCGCCGGTCGTCACGAGGTGGCTCTGGAGAAGCATCTGTGGTTTCACCGGCACGCTCTCGGGCTCGAGCCATCCTTGTATGGCGTGCGATTGTCGTTCGCCCTCTCCTTTTGGCACGAACTCGGGAAAGTGTACCCACCGGCGCTGGCGAAGCTGAAGGAAGCCGGTGAGGCGGCGACGGCCGCGGTCAAGGCCGGGCGAAGCGCGCGCGAGGCCTTCCACGACGCGGCCTCCATCCACAAACAGCTCGGCGAGGAGGAAAAGACGGCCGCGCTCTTTGTTTGGCTGGACCAAAACGAGCCCGACGTTGCCAAGAGGGTCTTCGGGTTGGCGCGTCCGGCGCTTGTCAAAGACGAGAATTACAAGCTCTGCGGCAAGTATCTCCGACCGGTCGAAGATTTCGAGAGGGCGAGGGCATCCTATCTCCAAAATCTCAAGATGGCGGAGCAAGGGCTCGGCGACAGGATCCGGCAGTTTGGCGAAAAGAGCTTCGAGACGGATATTTCGATGCTGGTGGCACTTCTCGCCGTGAATGATCGTGCGGACGAAGCCGCCGACATCGCTGGCAAAGCTCTCGAAGTCCGCGACAACCCGGAATTCCGGAAGCGGCTCGATTCCTCGCGCGAGGGGCTGGTGCCGGAGCCGTGGCCGTGAGGGCGGGCACGGCAGCGCGAGGCTTCACTCCTCTTCGGCGGCCTTCTTCGGTTCCACCTTGGCGATGAAGCTCTTCGGGTCGTCCTTCACCTTCGCCTCGCACTTCTCGCAGCAGACGCCGATGTTGACGGTGGACGATTGGTCCTCATCCACGGCGCGGCCGCTCACCGGGCACTTGCCGTCTTCGGCTGCGGCCACCTTCTCGAAGTAGTCGGCTGGAGCCGCGTCGAACTTCGCCTTGCACTTCTCGCAGCAGAATCCGACCTCCATGGCCACGACGTGATCCTCGTCGACCGAACGGCCGCTGACGGGACAGGTGGCGTTGATCGGCTCAGCGAAGGCGCTGGCGGAGAAGATTACACTGGCGAAAGCCGGGACGGAGAGGAATTTGAGCAGTTTCATGGGGATGGGAATCGTCGGGATTGACAAGACGCCGGCGTCGATCGCCGGTCCAAGCACTTCCCTTTACGGCAAGCGGTGCCGAAATGGAATCTTCAATTTGGCAGCGTCGGCTGGGGTCGGTCGAAAGGCGCGAAGAAGACCTGCGTGCAGAAGAACCGGTCCATGCCGTCCTCCATCCTCTCGTGGAGGCAGGAGGCGCCGAGCTGCTCGGGCTCGGTGGCCAGGATATTTTTCCGGTGGCCCGGCGAGTCCATCCAGCTGTCGAGGAGATTCTCCGCGAACGAGAGATAGGTGTGCGGCGGGATCGGCGGACCGTCGGGCTTCTTGCTGAGGATCGTTTCCCCGTCTTCGATGCGGCTGTAGAACGGTTCGCCCGACTCGTACTGGATGCCGAAAACCATGGCCACGTTCTCGGCGAAGAAGCGCCCGTTCGCGCCCGCTTCATCGAGCCGGTCGCGCAGCGTCCGCTTCTCCTCGTCGGGATGCATGTGCGAGATCATGTGCTCCCGCCGCATGCCGCGGGACTGCATCCGCGCCGCCTCGCGCAGCGCCGGGTTGAATCCCAGGGCCGGCAGATCGTGGTCCGCACGGCGGCGGTTCGTCTCATGAAAGACCGCCGCGGCGAGCAGGTCGCGATCGATGTCGGAAAAGTCGATCGGCTTGGAAACCTCGGGCAGCTCGCGAAATTCGCCGCGCTTCATCTCGTGCAGTTCCACGGCCGTCGGGGCGTTGTCCGGATCGCCTTCTTCCGCCGCTTCCTGCGCCACCGCGCTGCCGGCGAGGACGATCCACATGAAAAGGAGGCTTCGGATTGTCATCCGTGAAGGTTGCACCAACGGCCGTGCTGTCAGCCGGAAAGCGTGCCTCATTCCGGTCGGGCTCCTTCCGGCAGCTGGAACGTCTTGATCCGAGCGGTGCCGCCCTTCTCCAGGCGGACTTGGGACTTCGGGAGTCCGAAATGCCGCGCCAATGTCTCGCGCAGGGCGGCGTTGGCCTTTCCGTCCACCGGCGGGGCGGCGATCTTCACGCGCAACACGCGCCCGGCGCGCGGATCCTCCTCCCAGCCGAGCACTTCACTGCGGCTGGCGTTCGGCAGGGCGAGGACGCGGACGCGCATCTCGCGGCCAGCATGGGCGGGCCGCGGGCGGCCGGCAACCCCGGCTTCGACGCTGGCGGAATTGATGCTAGCTTCCGCGGCTTGAGAACACCCGTCCGCCCGCTCGCCCTCGCTTTCACCGCCCTCGTGGGGCTCGCCGCCTGCTCCGGCCAGCGCTCGCCCCTCCCCGGCAGCCGCAATCCCGGAGGAACCCTGATCCATTCAACGCGCTCGGAGTTTTCCGAAATCCGGGTGCGCGAGCAGGGAAGCTTGCGCAGCCTGTATTTCGTCGAGCCGGGGCTGGAGGTCCGGCAGACGTCGATCGATCTGAACGACCCCGGCCGGCTGGTGGTGCCTTACACGCGCACGATGTTCGCTTCGCTGCTCTTCAAGCGCCCTCAGGACCGAGTGCTGGTCGTCGGCCTCGGCGGCGGGGCGATGGTGCGGTTTCTCCAGACGCACTTCCCGCGGACGCGGGTCGATGCCGTAGAGATCGATCCCGAAGTCGTCCGGATCGCCCGCGACTACTTCGGCACGCGCGCCGGCGGCAACGTGAGGATCTTCACCGAGGACGCGTTCCGTTTCCTGGATCGAAACCACGGGAAATATGACGCGATCTACATGGACGCGTTCCTGGAACCCGGGGAAGAAACCGACGTCCGCGGCATCCCGACGCGGCTGAAGACCATCGCCTTTCTCAAGAGTCTGCAGCGGCATCTGGCCGCGGACGGCGTCGTCGCCTTCAATCTGGTGGAGCAGCCGGACTTGCGCGAGGACATTGCCACGATTTCCGCCGCCTTCCCGTCCACCCACGTCTTCCGCGTTCCGGGGACGAAGAACTTCACGGTGATCGCCACCCGCGGGAATTCCCCGGTCTCGCGCCGGCGCTTGTTGGCCGAGGGCCGGGAACTCGACCACCGGCTCGACGTGGGCCTCTCGTTCGGCCGGATCGCCGGTCTCTTCGAGCATAGCCAGTGATCCGCCTGCCCCGCGATCCGCATTCCGCATTGCACCGGCTGGCGCGCGGGGCCACGCTTCAGGGCGTGACGCGGCACTCCTTTCGCCCGCGTGAACGTCATGATGAATAGATCCAGCGGGGACCCGTCGAACAGACCGGCAGGAACGGACAACCCGGTCGATGCACCCGGCCCCGATCCTGACGACGCCTCGCTCGTCGCCCGCGCCCAACGCGGCGACATGCGGGCCTACGACGAACTGGTAACCCGCCACCGCGGGCGAATCTACGCCATGATCCGCAACATGATCCATCAGGAAGCCGACGCCTGGGACGTCTCGCAAGAGGTGTTCATCAAGGCGTGGCACGCCCTGCCCCGCTTCGAGGCGAAGGCCCGCTTTTCCACGTGGATCTACCGGATCGCCCACAACGCGGTGTACGACTGGGCGCGGAAGCGGAAGATCGAGAGCGCCGGAGAGTTGAACGACGAGATCTTCGAGCGCGACCGGATCGACCCGGCCGCCACCACCGCGCCCTCGATGGCGGATTCTCCGGACGATTCTCTCTCCCACGGCGAACTGCGGGAGAAGATCGAGCAGGCCCTGGCGAAGGTCTCGCCCGAGCACCGCGAGGCGGTGATCTTGAAAGACGTGCAAGGCCTGTCGTATAAAGAGATCGCCGAGGTGATGGGATGCTCGCTCGGCACCGTCATGAGCCGCCTTTTCTACGCCCGACAAAAACTGCAAGCCCTTCTGAAAGATGAATACGACGCCCGATGAAGTGAAACTGGCCCTGTGGCTCGACGACGAGCTGGACGGCGAGGAACTCGCCGCCGTCGAAGCGTGGGCGCGGACGCGACCGGAACACCTGGCGGCCCGCGAGGAAGCCCGCCGCTGGCGGAATACGATCCGCAGCGTTGTCCCGGCTTCCGAAGAGCCGCCGTTTCCCGACTTTTTCAACAGCCGCATCGCCAAGGCGATCCGCGAGGCCGAGCCGCGCCCGGCGCTGCCCGCCGCCCGCACTCCTTGGTGGCGAGGCTGGCTCCTCCCGTCGTCGGCCTTCGCCGGCATGGCCTTGGCTTTTTGGCTCGGCACCCTGACCGACGGAGCCCGCACCGGCGGGATGCCGGCCGTTTACACGCCCCAGACCGGAGTCGACGCCGAATGGTTCGCCAGCGCTCCGGCCGATGCCACGGTGATCGTGCTGCAAGGCGTGGATGCCATTCCCGATTCGCTCGATCTCGGCGAAACCGCGGCGCTCGCTCCATGGTCGCACGAGGGGCCGGCCACCGTCAGCCGGCCGCATGACCCGGAAACCCCGCGCCCCGTGACCCAATGACCCGGCGTGGCTGGCTCGGAATTGCAGGCGCCGCATTGTTGGCGGGGCCCGTCGCGCTCGCGCAGGATGATCCCGGAAAGGCGCAGGTCGGCAAGGTCCGCGTGGCCGTCATCTACGCGACGGATGGCGATCCCGCCGCCGCCGGCCGCCGGGCGACGGCGGTTCCGAAGGAGATCGAGTCGAGGCTTCGCGCCGAGGAAAAACTCCGGTTCGAGCACTACCGGGTGCTGGGTTCCGAGATCCAGCCGCTGTACCGCAGCTACGAGAACTGGGCCCAGCCGCTGCGGCCCTCCGAAGAGGTGCTGGTGAGGTTCGAGCCCCGCAGCTTGCCGACGCCGGCGTCCACCCGCCTGGATCTCGAGCTGTGGCTGAGCCGCAAGAAAGTCCTCAAGACCGACGCGATGCTCGAAGGCAACCGGCCGCTTTTCGTGCTCGGCCCGGCGTGGCGTGGCGGGCGTCTGATCGTCTCGATCGGACTTGCGCCGAATTGAATCCCGCGCTCATTCTCCGGCATGCGATACGCGATGATGGTCTGGCTCGCTGCCGCCGCTCTCCTGCACGCGGAGGACCGGCTGGGCTTCGAAGAGATGGAAAAGACCATCCAAGCTCCGAACGACGCCCGTTCGGTGACAGTGGATTTCCCGTTCACCAACACCTCGGACGAGCGCGTCACCATCCAGAAATACGACGGTGGCTGCACCTGCATGACCGTGCAGGTGGCGAACAACAAACTCAGCTACCTGCCGGGCGAGTCCGGCGTGATCCGCGCGGTCTTCGACATGGGGAACTTCTCCGGCACCGTCGACAAGATGGTGGCGCTTTGGCTCGATGGCGATCCGGCTGGAAAACCTTCGGTCCACCTCAAGGTGCGCGTTCACATCCCGGTGCTGGTGGAGCTCGAGCCCAAGACCCTGCGCTGGGACGTCGGTGCCTCCGCGGACCCGCAGACCATCCAGATCCGCATGAACGGCGAGAAGCCGATCAAAATCCTCTCGGTTTCCAGCACGCAGACCAGTTTCAAGCACGAGCTGAAAGTCGTCGAGGAAGGCAAGAGCTACGAGCTGACCGTGACGCCGGATTCGACCGATAGCCCGGGGCTGACGATCATCCGCGTGGAAACCGACTGCGAGATCGCGCGGCACAAGATCGCACAGGCGTTCGGCGTCATCCGCGCCCCGCTGCCGGGCGAGCAGGCGGCCCGCCCATGAACGCCGCCGCACAGGCCGCCGTTATCCTCGGCGTCTCCCTGGCCGCCGCCGGCGCCACTTGGTGGGTGAAAGGCCCGCCGGATCGGACCGCCGCCGCGGTGGACTGCGATCCGGCAAAGCTCCCGGAGGACGAGCGCTGTCTCGCCGAGATCGTCGAGATCGGCCCGGAAAATTTCCTGTGGGTCGACGCACGGCCCCGGAGCCAGTGGCGGGCCGACGGTTATCCGGGCTCGATCCTCTGGAACCTGGAGCCCGACGAGGACATGAACGCCTTCGCCGCTGAAGCGGCTCCGCGGCTTCTCGAGTCGCCCCGCGTCATCGTTTATTGCGGCGACGAGAACTGTGGGATCAGCCGCCAGGTGGCCGCGCGGATCCGGGAGCTGCAGATGGGCAACGAGGTGTTCGTCCTCCACGGCGGACACCGGGCGCTGGCGGCGGCGGGTCTGGTTACGGAGCCCAATTGAGCGCCTGCATCCGCAGCGCCTCGAGATACGGCTTCTCCGGATCCTCGCTGGTGTTCCACACGAGAACCACCACGCAGGGCCGGACTTGGCCGAAGGTGAGGTCGGCGGCATACGCCGGCCCGTCGAGGAGGATGCGGCCGATCTCGGACTGCTCGCCGAAGTAGGCGCGGGCGATCTCGTCGCGGCCGTCGCTGGCGAGGAGCTTGAGAGTCAGCTTCCGCTCGTGGTTGGGCACCGCGCCTTCCGCGCTGAAGGAGAGGGGCTCGACGACGGCGTGGAATTCGCCCGAGCCCTTGCGCGGCGACGAGGCGAACTCCGCCAGACGGCCACCGAACAGATCGAGAAACGGTTCCGCCGCCACCCGCGGACCTCCGGCCTCGCGCACCCGGACAAGCACCAGATGGGCTTCGGTTTTTCCCTCGCCGCGTTCGAACTCGACCCGGAAGAAGACGTTGGTCAGCTCGTTTGATTTGTCGGGCTCGACGAGTTCCGTGTCGACGTTCCGGCGGGGCGGCAGCGGTCCGGACAGAACCGAAGCGGCCAATTCGTCTTCCGGCGTGGAAGTATCCATCAGCGGCATCCGCTCTTCGAGCGAACCAGCCGCGAGAAACCGCTCGAGCACCTCGAGGGCGGCGGTGGCGGGCGCCGGACCGTTGTCGACCGGCGGGGGCAGGTCCGGCTCGTCGAGGGATGGCGGAGAAACGTCGGCCGTCGCCCGGACAGGCGCGGGTTCCGGCTTCTCGTCCGCTCCGGCGTGGTCCTGGGAAGTGCGAGCCTCGCTCGGTGCCGGCGGCTCGACATTCGCGGACTGCAGGAATTTCACCACGCCAAAGACGATCGCCGCGCCGAGGACGACGACGCCAAGCGGGACCAGGAGCCGCAGAAAACGCCGCTTGCGGCGAGGCCTCGGCGGCGGACCCGGCGGCCCGGAGCGCGGCCGCTGCGGCTGCGGCTGCGGCTGCGGCTGCGGCTGCGCGGTTGGCGAGGGACTCGACTCCGCCCGCGCGGGCAGTTGCCTGGGTTCCGGGCGGAAGGCCGGTCGGGCTGCCTCCGGACCCGGCGGCGGAGGAGCGGCATGAGGAGCCGGCGATGCAGGCGAAGCGGGCACCGCCGGAACCTGACCCGGATACGGCGGCCAAGCCGGTGGCGGGGCCGGCTGGGCGGGAGATCCATGGCCGGGCGACGCTGGATGCGGTGCGGCGGAATATCCAAAGGCATCCGCCGGCGGTGCTTGGATCCGGGCCCCGCAGCGGGGACACGGACCGCTGACGCCCGCCAGGGCCGCGGGCACCGTCAAGCGCGTCTGGCAGGCTGGGCAGGCGAAGGTCAAGGTAACGTTCGACATCCGGAACTGGGGGCGTGACGACGCTACCGTCGCCGGGCGCTGCAAGTCAAATGTTTAGGGAATCCTAAGGATCAGCGGGGAACGCCGGAGCGTCAGTCGCTCCGCCGCCGCCGCGTCTACTGACCGCGCGTGCCGTATCGCGTCAGACGGGCGGTGCGGTGACGCATCGCCCGCCATTCTTGTGGACCGGGACCCGCCACCCCGTCACCCGCTCCAGCTGCAGCTGGCTCAGCCTTCGGGCGTGGCTCAGATTCCGTTCGTCTCGAGGAAATCGTCGGGAATTGAGGCGGTCAGGCGGCCGACCAGCGCGTAGTAAAAGAGCTGGGTGCCTTCCATCGACAGCCGGTGACGATAAAGCTCCAGATGGTGGACGTGCATGTATTTGGAAAAGATCAGTGCCCGGATCAGCTTGGAAAGTCCGGCCTGGTCGTTGTGGTCGAGGAAGCTTTCCTTGATGTTGAAGGCCAGCCAACCGTCGGTCCGGATGTGCTTGAGGGCGCTGAAGAACGCCTTCGGCGGGATGTCGCCGAAGCCGAGCGCCGCCACGCAGGTCAAGCAGTCGAACTGCCAGTCGGCGAGGGTTCTCGACTCCTCGTCGCTGAGACGGGTGAAATCGGTGACGAGGTAGTCGTCGTACACGTGCGGCCGGTCGCGGAAGGCGGCGTCGCGCGCCTCCGGAATGATGTCGGCGCCGACCAGCCGGGCCGCCCCTTCGCGCTTGAGCTCCTCGGCCATCATGCCGTTGCCGGCGCCAAGGTCGAGAATCCGCAGCTCGGTCATCGGCTCGCGCACGGAATCCAACGACCGCATGAGGATTTCGGTCACTTTCATCGGCGAATTGCACTTCAGGCGATCGTAGAAGAGTTGCTCGTAGAGGCCGGGGCGGCGGTAGATTTCGTCGTAATCGTGGAAGCGCATGCGGATCCGGTTTCCGTCCTCGATCAGGTGGAAGAAGACTTCGTCCTGGGCTTGGCTGTGGGCGGCGGCGGGCGGAAACTGGATACGATAACGAGGGAGCATTGGATGGCGAGGGCAACACCTCAGCCAACCGAGGTCAAGGGGGCAGGGCTCCCTCATTTTGGTTCCCTGAGTTTCAGGAAGATCTCGAGAGTTGAAG
>CBFGTW010000114.1:0-14774 GCA_965651855.1 uncultured Verrucomicrobiales bacterium | reverse complement strand
ACTGCATGCCCTCGCCCTTGCCGCCGGTGATGACGTCGTAGAGCTTCTGGGTGGCGCCTTCGCGGATGATCGCGGCCACGGCCGGGGTGGCGAACATGATTTCGTGGACAGCGGTGCGGCCCGGCTTGTCGACGCGCTTGCAGAGCAACTGGGCGACCACCCCGCGGAGCGAGGCGGCCAGCATGGTGCGGACCTGCGATTGCTGGTCCGCTGGGAAGACGTCGATGATGCGGTCGACCGTCTTGCGCGCGTTGTTGGTGTGCAGGGTGCCGAAAACCAGGAGGCCGGTTTCCGCGGCGGTGAGAGCGAGCTGGATCGTCTCGAGGTCGCGCATCTCGCCGACGAGGACGATATCCGAGTCTTCGCGCAGCGCGGCGCGCAGGCCGTCGGCGAACGACGGCGTCTGGATGGGCACCTCGCGCTGGGTGATGATCGAGCGCTTGTTGCCGTGCACGAACTCGATCGGCTCCTCGATGGTGATGATGTGCCGGTTGAAGTTCGAGTTGATGTAGTCGAGCAGGGCCGCAAGCGTGGTCGACTTGCCGGAGCCGGTCGGGCCGGTCACGAGGACGAGGCCGGAGCGCATGTGGCCGAACTCCTTGACGACCTCGGGCACGCCGAGCGCCTCGAGCGGGGCGATTTCCGTGGGGATCAACCGGAACACGGCGGCGAGTCCGTTCTGCTGCTTGAGGTAGTTGCAGCGGAAGCGCGAATCCACGTCCATCTCGTAGGCGAAGTCGAGGTCGCCCGACTCGAGATAGCGCTCGAAGGCCTTGGGGTCGCAGATCTCCGCCAGCAGCTCCTTGAAGCTCTCGCCCTCGAGGACGCCTTCGCCCTCGATGGGGGTCACGGCGCCATGGACGCGGATTTTCGGAGGCTGGCCTTCCGAGAGATGGAGGTCCGAGCCTTTGCTTGCGATGAGTGTGCGGAAGAATCCGTCGATTCTGGCCATGGATTTTCGGGAAGAAGGGAAACGATCTGGGGGAAGCGCCGGGGGTCGTCAGGACTGGAAGTAGGCGCGCATCTGGGTTTTGTCTTCCGCGCGGTAGAGGGCTTCCTCGCGGGAGATTATGCCCTTCGAATAGAGGCGGCGGAGCGATTCGTCCATGGTGATCATGCCGACGTTCTTGCCGGTCTGCATGATGCCGGGAAGCATGAAGGTCTTGCCGTCCCGGATCGTGGCGGAGACGGCGGCGGTGTTGACGAGCAGCTCGAGGCACATCACGCGGCCTTGGCCGTCGATGCGCGGGACGAGCTGCTGGGAGAGGATGCCGCGCAGCGACTCGGAGACCATGATGCGGATCTGGTCGCGCTGGTCGGTCGGGAACACGTCGAGCACGCGGTCCAGCGTGCGCGGGGCGTTGCCGGTGTGGAGGGTGCCGAGCACCAAGTGTCCCGTCTCCGCCGCGGTGAGGGCGAGCTGGATGGTCTCGAGGTCGCGCATTTCACCGACCATGATCACGTCCGGATCTTCCCGCAGCGCGCCGCGGAGGGCGCGGGCGAAGGATTCGGTGTGGGTGTGGACTTCGCGCTGGTTGACGTGGCTGCCCTTGGACTCGAAGACGTATTCGATCGGATCCTCGAGGGTGAGAATGTGGTCTTCCCGGTCCTTGTTGATGAAGTCGACGAGGGCGGCGAGCGTGGTGGATTTTCCCGAGCCGACCGAGCCGGTGACGAGGATCAGGCCGTTCTGGTAGCGGGTGAGCGGGATGATGTGCTCGAGCGGCAGGCCGATGTCCTCGATGGAGCGGATCTCGCTGTTGATGATGCGGAAGGCCATGTCGTAGCCGAGCCGCTGTTTGACGACGGAGGCGCGGTAGCGGCCGTTCTCCGTGGCGTAGGCGAAGTCGACGTCGCCTTTCGTTTGGAGGCGCTCCCACTCGGCCGGGCCGAGGAACGACTTGGCGAGGCGCTCGGTTTCCTCCGGCTTGAGGGGCGGGTGGTCCTCCCAGATCGGGCCGAGCTGGCCGAAGCGCCGCCACGCCGGCGGGTAGGCGGTGGGAAGATGAACGTCCGAGCAATCGTATTCGCGGCCGAGCTGAAGGTATTGGTCTACGTGGTCAAGAACCTGATGTTCGGACATGGCGGGACTGGTTAGAGCGGGTCACGGTGTTTTTGAAAAGCGCGAATCCACGGGATGCGCACGGGAAAAAAACCGCGGCAGCGTCTGAGTTGCGAGATAATGTCGCACTTGGTTTCCCGCCCAGGTCCGCGCCATCGTCATGAGCATCGGGCTGACGAGGGTGACCAGCCCGCCGAGGAGGCCGAGCATCCCGCGCCGGCGCTTGCGCGGGCGTTCAGCGAACTCCCACGCCGGCCGTCGTTTGCGGCGCTTGAAGAGCAGGCTGGCGGCGAGACCCGCGAGCAGCGAGCCGCCGAGCCAGCCGCCGGGACGGCTCCGCAGCGAGTCTTTCACCCGCGCGGGCACGTTGATGCGCTCCTTGAAGGCGGCGATGTCCGTGGTGAGGCGGGCGCGCGACTTTTCCGTCAGGCGGATCAGTCGTTCGAGTTCTGCTTTTTGAGTCGATCGAGCCATTGGCGGTCTTTTTCGAATTCCGCGCGGGTGACGGGGAACGGGCTGGGAGTGGATTTCCGGGCGAATCCGAGGAGGATCAGGATGACGAGCGCGTGCAATCCGGCGGCGGCCAGCGTGAGCCAGAACCATTTCCAACCGGTGGCCGCGGCCAGGGCGCCGATTCCTCCGGCGAGCAGCAGCACCCAGAAAAACAGCGCGAGCACCGCGGCGGCGGCGGCGGCGGCGGCGCGCTTCGCCGCGTGCCCGGCGGCTTCTCCGGCCTCCGTCTTGATCAGGGCGATGCGGGTGGACACCAAGGTGCCGAGCGCGTCTGTCCAGCTTGCGGGAGCCTCCGGATCGAGCGGTCCCGGCGGGGGCGCCGCGGGGTCGGGAGGCGGGGGATTTCCGGTCGGTTCGGTCATGGGGCGCTGAAACGAAGCCCCCGGCGCGTGGCCGGGGGCGGGAATTTCCGGGCGAGGCGGGTGCCGGCGGGCGGCCTCAGCGGCGGACGATCAGGCCGAGGAGGAACCCGGCGCCGAGCGCACCGAGGACGCTTTTGGTGGGATTGGCGCGGATGTATTCCTCGGCGGTGGCTTGGAAGGCCTTCGCTTTTTCGCAGGTCCCGTGCCACTGGTCGTTGGCGCTCGAGCGGAGGTGCTGGGCACGCTCGGCGGCGGCATGTTTGAGCGCCTCGGCCTTCTCGGCGGCGGTGCTCTTGAGTTGAGCGGCCTTTTCAGACGCCAGGTCGCGGTAGTGCTGCGCGGTCTCGACGGCGCGGTCCTTGAGGGCGTGGGCCTGGGCGCTGGCGGAATCGGCGAATTCGCGGGCCTTGTCACCCGCCGCGGCACGCAGGTCGTTGGCAGCTTGGGAGGCCGACTGGCCGGGATCGCCGGCAGGCTTGCGGGAGAATCCGGCGTCGGGATCGAAGCTGCTGGGGGTGGAGAATGGTTCGGTCATGGCGATGAGTGGTTTTGGCATTGTCGGTCGTCTGCAGATGCGACGCCGCTGCGGAACTAACAATGACACCGGATCGAAGCTGGCGCAACGCAGGAAATCACTCCAGCGGCACGATCTCGGCCCGCGGCGGCGGCGTCAGCAGCAGTTCGTTCTGCGCTTCCGGCGGCGAAGTGAAGCGGACGTTGTCCCACTCCGGATCGGCCAGCGGCCCGGTCCCGCGGAACTGGAAGAGTCCGTAAAACGGCCGCAGCGGCAGCGTGATCAGGCCGAGGAAACCGCGGGCGTTCATCCGCACGATCATGTCCACGGTGCGATCGGCCAGATCCACGGAGCCCTCGCCGGTGAACACGAGCGAGGAGGTGACGGTGTGGAAATCGTGGCTGGTCAGGATGCCGTCGGTGATGGTGAAGCCGCAGAACGCGTCCTTCGCCCGCTCGAAACCGGCGCGGCGGTCGCCCAGCACCCCGGCGACGACCGGTGACAGCGGACCGAAGATCGGCACGGAGAACAGCTCGCCCTTGGTCATCGAGAGCAGCCCCCGGCCCTGCATGGTGCGGACGTCGCCGTCGTCGATCGAGAACTCGAGGCGGCCGGCGAGTTCCCCGGCCTTGACCTTGCCCCCTCCTGCGGCGGCGAGTTCGGGCAGGGACACTCCGCTCCAGCTCAGCTCGCCCTCGAGCCGGCCGCCGCCGCGAGCGAGAAACGCGGCTTCCACCGGCCCGTCGAAAAGGCCGAAACGCAGGTCCCTCACGGCCACATCCCCGCCGCGGATGCGGACATTTCCCGCGGGCGCGCGGAGGGTCAGCGGCTTTCCGAGAAGCTCGTAGGCGGCCTGATGCTCCGACGCGAAGGAAACGTCCAGCTTGGTCCGGCCGGCGCGGGTGACGTCCACCGCGCCCTCCGCCGCGAGCCGCGGCGGCCGATGGAAGCGGTAGTCTTTCAGTCCGTCGGCCACCGCCGGAGCGAAAAACCTCACCATGGGTTCCGGCCAGAAGCGACCGGCCACGGCCTCCACCGTGACCAGCCGGCTGGCGGATTCATAGCGGATGCGCCCGACTTTTCCCGTGCCGCTGGCGGGGCCGCCGAACTCCCGGCGCATCGGGTAGTCCGTGTAGTCGAAGACCACCGTGCCGTCGAAGAAGTCCAGCTCATGGGAACTCAGCGCGAGCCGGCATTCGGCGGAGTGCACCGGCACGCCTTGGTAGCTCATGTTTTCCACCGCGGCGGAACCGGCGAAGGCCCAGGACCGCGGATCGGTGGTGTCGAATCCGCCGTCGAGCGTCACCCGTACCGCGGCGCCTTCGCCTTCGGCGAAATTTCCCAGCACCCAGCCGAGCGGCTGGCCTTGGAAAAACGGCTGCCACACCCGGGCCGGCAGGGTCGTCCCCAGCGCGAGCCGGACGAAGGGTGGCTGGTGCATCAGCTTGCCCCTCAGCTCGCCGTCCGGCCGCACCGCGAGGATGTCCCGGAGGTAAAGCTCGCCGTCGCGCCAGGAGAACAAGGATTCCACGGAATCGAAGCTGACGCCGCGGGCCATCACCCCGCTACACCGCACGCTGCCGGTCACCTCGACTTCAGGGGCCGCGTCTTCCGGCAGCCGAAAATCTCCCTCCACGGAGAGCGCCTGCGTGCCGGCCACCACCACGTGCGGCAGTTCCGGAAGCTCCAGCCACTCGCGAGACAGACGGATGGCATCGAGGGTGGAATGGATGTCGAATCTGCCTTCGCGCGCGTGGAGGTCGTAATCCAGCCTGCCGTCGAAAACCCCGCGCTCGTCGGTTGCCCGGAGCGAGGTGACGTTCAGCAGGTTCCCGCGCAGCTCGGCGGTGGCGGCGACCTCCTCGACAGGCCGGCCGTTCATCGCCAGCGCCGGAGCCCGGAACTCCATCCGGGCGACGATGCTGGAGCGGTCCGAGACGTCGCCCTCGATCCGCACGCGGAGCGTCGGCCGCACGTCTTCGGCGAAATCCCAGTGCTCCAGCCCGTCGATCACCCGGGCGAGCAATTCCCGCCTCGCCCCTTCGTCCGGGTCCTTTTTCGGCCCCTTGCCGTCGCGCCGCTTGCCGAGCATCCGGCCATCGACTTCCACGTCGATCCCGCCGATCCGCCCGCGCACGCCGCGGAATTCCATCAAGCGGCCGCCGGGCATGCTCGCCGTGCCATGGAGGCCGGTGATTTCCAGCGCGGGCGATTCCGGATCGTCCGGATCCACCGGCAGGATCATGCGGGCGTCGCTCAACTCGATCCGCATGAGGCGGACGATGCCGCGGGCGAGCTTGGTCTTGTCGAGCGCCACCACGATCCGCTCGAGCCGGCCGAGTTCGCGCGTCTTTTCCTCGTCGGCGAAGACCCTCAAGTCGCTGGCGGTGATGCCGACGAAGGGGACGTAGGTCAGCCCGCCGATGGTGACGTGGGCACCTTGTTTCGCCGCCTCGCGTTCGATGGCTGCCCGCCAGCTTTCGGGAAGACCGGTGCGGTTCGCCCACCACAGGCCGGCCGCCGCCGCGACGAGCGCGGCAAGCACGGCCATGAACGCAGCCGAGCGGAGATTGCGGAAGACATGGAAGCGGGTCATCGGCGCGGCCGGCGCGAGAATAGGAAACACCTCGGCGGTTGGCAATCCGCCGCTCAGGCATCACGGCACCAGCCCGGCCTCGCGGAATGAAAAATACGCCGCCCGGCCGTCGGTCGGCCGGCCGATGATGACGTGGTCGATGAAATCCAGCTTCATCACCCGCGCGGCCTCCCTCAGGTCGCGGGTCACCACCTCGTCCGCGCGGCTCGGCCGAGGGTCGCCGGACGGGTGGTTGTGGATCAGGATGAAGCCGTGGCCGCCGCGCGTGATCACCGGCCGCAACACCTCGCGCGGGTGGATCGCGGATTCGTTGATGGTGCCTTGGGAAACGATGTTCGTGCCGATGTGTTGGAGGCGCACGTTCACCACCGCCACCATCACCTGCTCATACTGCAAGTGGGCGAGCTGCGGCGCGAAGCAGTCGTGGATCCGCTCCGGCGAGTCGATCGGCTGCTCGCGGAGTTGCTCGCGGGCCACGCGCGCGCCAAGTTCGAAGGCCGCCGCGAGTTTCGAAGCCTTCGCCAGCCCGAGCCCCTTCTCGCGCGCCAGCTCGGAGACGGCGAGGCCGCCGAGCGCGCCCATCGAGCCGTATTTCGCCAGCAGGTCCCGGCCGATCTCGATGGCGCTGCGGCCCTTGGTGCCGGTGGAGATGAAAAGCGCCATGAGTTCCGCGTTGTCGAGCGCCGCCGGCCCGAGCCGCGCCAGCTTTTCCCGCGGGCGGTCGTCCAGCGGCATGTCATGGATGCGATTGCTCATGGCGCGCCGGGCCTAACAATTCCGACGTCGGCGAGAAAGGGAAATCCACCACCGGAAGACATGTCCGCAGTTGTATCGAGGGCGGCGGCCGGCGCGCGAAGCGCTTCCCGCTTGCCCCGCCGGGCGCGGTTTTTATCTTCGGCGGCGTGATGCGGTTCGCGGTTCTCGGGAGTGGCAGCGCCGGCAACGCGGCGGTGGTGGATTGCGACGGGCTGCGCCTGCTGGTGGACGCCGGCCTGAGCGCGAAGCAGCTCACGCTCCGGCTCCGGCACCTCGGCATCGAGCCCGCTTCGCTGCACGGGGTACTGCTGACCCACGAGCACGGCGACCACGTCCGCGGGCTGAAGGTTTTCCTGAAAAACTTCGGCATCCCGGTGTTCGCGACGGCGGCCACCAGTCGGGTGGTGCGCGAAATGGGGATCGACGGCGGGACGTGGAAGGTCTTCGAGGCCGGCCAGGCGTTCCGGATCCACGGCACGACGATCGAGACCTTTCCCATCCAGCACGACGCGGTGGACCCGGTGGGGTTCGTCGTCGGCCACGGCGAGCGGCGGCTCGGAATGGTTTCCGACGCGGGCTTCGTCACGCGCGGCATGTGCGAGCGGCTGCGGCGGCTGGACGCGTTGTTCGTCGAGGCGAACTACGACGACGCGCTGCTGGCCGCGGACCTGAAGCGGCCGTGGGCGGTGAAGCAGCGGATCAGCTCGCGGCACGGGCATTTGTCGAACGGGCAGGTCGCCGAATTGATCCGCGAGATCGTCCACCCGGCGCTGCTGCGGGTGGTGCTGGGCCACCTGAGCTCGGACTGCAACACGCCGGCCACCGCGATCGCCTTCCTCCGCGCGTGCCTCGAGCAGCTCGGCCACCCGCTCGTGCAACTCCACTGCGCCTGCCAGAAGGAGCCGAGCGAGTGGTTCGCGCTCTGAGGCCGGTCAACCGGCGCCGGTTGGAAAAATCGAGCTGAGCAGCAGGGTTAGGAAAAAATTCACGATCAGCACGGCGAGCGAGGAATAGACCATCGCGCGGGTGGTCCCCCGCCCCACGCCGACGGCGCCTTGGCTGGCGCGCAGCCCTTGGTGGCACGAGACGATGACGATCAACACGCCGAAGACGAGGCCCTTGATCAGGGCGATGGCGATGTCGGAGCCGGTCGTGTAGAAGTTCATCTGGTACATCCAGTAGGCTGAGTTCACGTCGAAGGTCATCGTGCCGATGATGATCGAGGCGAGGATGCCGAAGGCGGCGGATTCCGCGATCAGCAGCGGCATGGCCACCAGCATTGCCAGCAAGCGCGGCGTGACGAGGTAGTCGATCGGATGGACGTTCATCGAGCGCAGGGCGTCCACCTGTTCGGTGACTTTCATCGTCCCGATCTCCGCGGCCATCGCCGCGCCGACGCGCCCGGCGAGCATCAGGGCAGTGACCGCCGGACCGAGTTCGCGCAGCATCGCCACGCTGACGAGCGCCCCGCCGGCCGTCTCGAGCCCGAGCGGCTTGAACTGGAACATCGCCTGGGCGGCGAGCACCGCGCCGGTGAAGGCACCGGTGATGACCACCACCGGCTGCGAGCGGTAGCCGGTCTCGACGATCTGGGCGAGGACCAGCCGCGGGCGGAGTTTTCCCCGCACGAGCGACACCGCCGTTTCCGCGACGAGATTCCCGATCTCGCCGAGGTAGGCGATGAAGCCGAGCGCACCTTGTCCGAGAAAGCGAACCACGGGCGGAGCATGGCACCGATCCCGCGGGCTGCCCACTCGGAATGCGCGTCGCGGGCGACGGGCCGCCGCGGCTGACCCGACGGCGCGCCCGGGCGAGGATTCCACGTAGCTCCCGGCCGGATTTCGGGGTTTACCGGCGGGCGGTCCGTGCCAGCATCCGCGCCATGCAGCCGCCTGGAAAATCATCGGCCCGCCGCTCCGCCGGCGTGCTCCTGCCCGCATTCACGCCGCGGCGGAAGGACGACCTCGGCATCGGCGACACCCGCGCGATGAAGGAATGGATCGACTGGGCCGCCGAGCACCACGTGGGTTTCCTCCAGCTTCTCCCGATCAACGAAACCGGCAGCGACGACAGCCCCTACAACGCGATTTCATCCGTGGCGCTCGATCCGGTCTACCTCACCTGCGACGACGGCGAACTGCCGGGCGCGACGGAGGCCGAAGTGGACGCGGCGCGGAAGGCGCTCGGCCCGGCGAAGGACGCCCGCTTGGTCGACTACCCGGCCGTGCGCGCCGCCAAACGACAGCTCCTCGAGCGGGCGTGGTCGCGTTTTCCGGAGGCGCCGCGGATGCTGCATGAGGAGTTCGCGCGGTTCCGCGATGCCGAAGCGGAGTGGCTCGACGACTACTGCGCCTACCGCTGGCTGATGGAGCGCAATGGCGGGACCGAGAGCTGGACCGAGTGGCCGGACGACTCGAACACGCCGGAGAACGCCCGCCGCGTCCTGAAGAACGCCCGCCGCGCCGACGAAGCGGCCGTGGCGTCGCGGCTCGGGTTCTTCGCCTTCGTCCAGTGGCTGTGCTTCCGCCAATGGCGGGACGTCCACGCCCACGCCGACACCCGCGGCGTGAAACTGATGGGCGACATCCCGATCGGCATCAGCTGGAACTCCGCGGACGTGTTTTTCCGCCAGGAGGATTTCGATCTCGCCTGGTGCGGCGGCGCGCCACCGGAAACGATGTTCAAACACGACCGCTTCATCCAGCAGTGGGGCCAGAACTGGGGCATCCCGCTCTACCGCTGGGACAAGATGGAAGATGAAGGTTTCCCGTGGTGGAGACAGCGCATCCACAAGCTGACGGAAATTTTCCATATCTTCCGGATCGACCACATCCTCGGCTTCTACCGCATTTACGCCTTTCCTTGGCGGCCGGTGCGGAACCACGAGTTCCTCGATCTTTCTCCCGAGCAGGCGGAAGCGATCACCGGCGGCCTGCTGCCGCAGTGGTCGCCGCGGCCCGACGACACCGGGGAAAACAAGGCCGCGAACCGCGACGACGGCGATCGCCGGCTGCGCGCGATCCTCGAAGCCGCCGGCGGAGCGGAGGTCGTCGGCGAGGACCTCGGCTGCGTCCCGGACTACGTGCGCCCGCACCTCGCCTCGATCGGCGTGGCCGGCTTCCGCATTCCCCACTGGGACTCGCAGAACGACCACGTCATCCGCGGCGAGCACATCCCGGAGTGCAGCTTCGCGACCTACGCGACGCACGACCACGACTCGATCTCCGCAATGTGGAAAAGCTTCGCGCACAACGCCAACCGCTGCATCGGCCACCACTGCAACAGCGAGGACGCCAATGCCGCGATGGGCGCGGCCTGGAACCTGCGGATGCTGTGCGAGTTTTCCGGCATCCCGCAGCTCGTCCACGGCCGCTGGCCGGACTACTCGGAGACGATCCAGTGGCGGCTGGTCAAGGCGCTGCTCGCCTGCAAGGCCCGCTACGCCGCGATCATGATCACCGACCTTTTCCGCATGGACGACAGGATCAACCAGCCGGGCACCGTCGGCCGCGAGAACTGGCGGTTCCGCCTGCCGTGGACGCTCGCCGAAATCCGTGGCGAGCCGAAGCTCCGGGCCGCCTGCACCAAGCTCGCCTCGCTGATCGGGGTGACGCGCCGCGCCTGAGCGGCCTCCGGGGTTGCACCCGATGTCCATCTCGTTCAGGAATCGCGGCGATTTCCCGATCATGAAACCCGCGCTTCTCATTTCCTCCGCCGTCCTTCTCTGGCAATCCGCGGCGGCGCAGATTTTCGCGGACTTTCACACGACAGCAGGCGACTTCACCTGCGAACTCGCCTATCAAGCAGCGCCGCAGACGGTGGCGAATTTCATCGGCTTGGCCGAAGGCTCACGGACGTGGATCGACCCGGCGACAGGCGCGATGAAGTCCGGCGTCCCCTACTACGACGGCACGAAATTCCACCGCGTGATCGCCGGCTTCATGAACCAAGGCGGCTCGCGCAACGGCCTCGGCACCGACGGCCCGGGATACGTCTTCCGCGACGAGACGGACAACGGCCTCGACCACTCGCAGCCTTACGTCCTTTCGATGGCGAATTCCGGCGCCAACACGAACGGCGCGCAGTTTTTCATCACGGTTTCGCCCCAGAACCACCTCGACGGAAAGCACACCGTCTTCGGCAATGTCACGACGGGCCAAGCCGTCGTCGACGCGATCAACACCGCACCGAAGCATCCCAACCCGAAACCAGACGAGGCGGACTATCAGCTTGTCGACCCCGTCTTCATCAACTCGATCGAGATTCGCCGCGAAGGTGATGCGGCGCAGGTCTTCGACATCCACGCGCAAGACCTGCCGGTGTGCGTGCCGGCCGCGGGGCGGCTCGTCGTGAAGCCCAACACCTCCACCAAGCTTCACCTCGACGCGCCCTTGCCCGGCGGCTCGATGATCAAGGTGTTCCGCTCCACCAACCTCTCCAGTTGGAACGACCTCGGCTCGCTTTTTCAAGGAACGGACGCGACCGGGCATTCCGAGATCCAGTTCGATCCCGCCGAGGCGAGCCGTGCCTTCTATCAGCCGTCGATCGTTCTCTATCCGGATGCGCTCGCGCCCGCGGCGATCGGCGGCCGCACCCTGCGGCTCGAGTGGACCGCCGGAGGCTCGCCCGGCTTCCTGCAGTGCGAGTTCGACGGCGCCGGCACGGGCGGTTCTTCGACCTCTTCGGCCACTTCCGGAAGCACCCCGATCTCCTCGGCAAGCTACGGCAACGTCGCCCCGTGGTCGGCCGCGTGCGACGTCTCCCGAGCGGGATTCCCCGTCACCGGCATCGACCTGAGCTTCCGCGAGCGCTCTGCCGCCCACCTCAGCGGCACCTTCGACCTCTACGAGCACAACGGCACCTCCTGGATCTACCGGCGCAGCGGGACGTTCACCCTCACGCGCTGAGCCCCTCGCACGGCCTGAAATTTCGCATTGCATTGTCGTCCGGGCACGTCCAGATTGCTGCCCGTTGGAACGACGGAGCGGTGATTCGCGGAGAATTTCCGAACCGCCCGCAGGCTTGAAGCCCTCCTGCATCGCCTGATTGGCGTCCCTGCAGGGCCGCATCTTGCCCCACCGTCCCCCGCCCGGCCCGGGTGGCTCCCCGGCGGAGCGCCGGCCCGCTTTTTCATCCCACCTCCCCAGCCTCACACCGAACTCATGGCCGGTCACAACAAGTGGTCCAAGGTCAAACATATCAAGGCCCGCGTCGATGCCGTCAAAGGCAGAGTCTTCAGCAAGTGCGCGCATGAAATCGCCCTCGCGGCGCGCGCCGGCGGCGGCGACCCCGGCATGAACGCCCGGCTCCGCACCGCCATCGACAACGCCAAGGCCGTCTCGATGCCCAAGGACAACATCGACCGCGCCATCAAGAAAGGCACCGGCGAACTCGGGGGCGAGGCCATCCAGGAAGTCATCTACGAAGGCTACGGCCCCGCCGGCACCGCGTTTCTCGTCGAGATGGCCACCGACAATCTCAACCGTTCCGCCGCCGACGTGCGTTCGATCTTCACCAAAAACCACGGCTCCGTCGCCACCCAGGGCAGCGTGTCCTATCAGTTCGACCGCAAGGGCGAAATCCGGATCGCGGCCCCGGAAATTGACGAAGACCGGATGATGGAAGCCGCGATCGAAGCCGGCGCGGACGACGTGCAATCCGACGATGAGGAACACCTCGTCTTCACCGCACCCAATGAACTCGGCACGGTGGCCAACGCCCTGCGCGCCACCGGCCTCAACGTCAGCTCGGAAAAAATGATCTCCGTGGCGCAGAACGTCACCGTGGTGAACGACCTCGAGGTGGCGAAGCAGGCCATCAAACTGCACGAGGCGCTCGATGACTACGCGGACACCGTGAATGTCTTCACCAACTTCGAAGTGGCCGACGAGCTGCTCGACCAACTCGACTGAGCGGGAACCATCCGCATCCCGCCCCCTTACCTTCTTCCACCCGATTCCGGATGAGCGAAAACACCAACGAGGAAATCATGGCCCTGCCCGCGGACGCCGCGGCGGAAACTCCGGCGCCGGCCCGCAAGCGGGCGGCAAAGAAAACCGCGACGAAGGCAGCCACCAAGACCGCCGCCAAGAAGACGGCGAAAAAAGCCGCCGCCAAAAAGGCCGCCACCAAAGAAACGGCCGCGAAAAAAACCGCCAAAAAAGCGGTGGCGCGCAAGGCCGCCCGCAACGCCACATCCGGAGGCCAGGAAGAACTCCCGCTTGAACTGCCCGCTCCTCCCGCGCCGATGGTGGAGGAAGGCCAGCGGAAACCGGAAGAAAACGGACACGAACCCCCAGCGGGCGATTCCAAGGAAGAATCCTTCGCGCGAGACCAAGCTCCCGAGGCGAAGAAGCGCAAAGGCGGGAGCAAGAAAGCGCAACATTCCGAAGAAACCCCGGATGAGGCGGCACAGACGGAGGAGCCCCGGCGGTTCGGCCGGGTGCCGGGTGGCGGTCCGGTCGCTTCGAAAAAGGAAAGCCGGGACGCCGGAAACCAGGAAAACCGGCAACCGCAGAACCGCGAAGGCAAGCCTCACGGCGATCCGAACCAACAGCGCGAAAGCCGCAGCAAACGCCGCCGCGAGAAGCGCAAGCGCCGCCGCGAACAAGAGCGCGAACGCCAGCGCGAAACGGGCGGCGAGTCCCCGGACCAACCGGGCCGGCCGGTGCAACTCTCCGGACCGAAGGTCGAAATCGACGGCATGCTCGAGCTCGCCCCCAAGGGCTTCGGTTTCCTGCGCGTGCCGGCGAAAAACTTCGAGCAAGCGCGGGACGACGTCTTCGTCACCCCGGAGACCATCCGCCGCCACCACCTGCGGCTCGGCCAATGGATCCACGGCCAATATCAGGAAGGTCCGCGCGGGCCGCAGCTGGTCGAGGTGACCTCGATCAACGGCATGACGCCGGACGAAGCGTCGAAGTTGCCCCACTTCGACGAACTCAAGGCGATCAACCCGAACAAACGCATCAGCTTCGAAACTTCACCCGAGCGATTCACGACGCGGGTGGTCGATCTGATGGCGCCCGTCGGCCGCGGCCAGCGGGGCTTGATCGTCTCCCCTCCCCGGTCGGGAAAAACGACGCTGCTGCTGCACATGGCGGAAGCCATCCGCGAAAAATACGACGAGGCCATCCATCTGATGGTCCTGCTCGTGGACGAGCGGCCGGAAGAAGTGACGGAATTCCGCCGCGCCCTCCCCGGTGCGGAAATTTACGCCAGCTCGAATGACGAAGGCGCGCGCAGCCACTGCCGCATCGCCGAGCTGGCGATCGAGCGCGCCAAGCGCCTGGTCGAGACGGGCCAGGATGTCTTTCTGCTGATGGACTCCATCACGCGCCTGGCGCGGGCCTACAACAGCACCATGCGCAGCCATGGCCGCGGCACCGGCTCGGGCGGCATCACCGTGGGGGCCTTGGAAGTGCCCCGCCGGCTCTTCGCCGCCGCGCGCAATACCCGCGGCGGGGGCTCGCTCACGATCCTCGCCACCGCCCTCATCCAGACGAACTCGCGCGCGGATGAAGCGATTTTCCTCGAGTTCAAGGGCACCGGCAACATGGAACTCGTGCTCGACCGGAAGATCGCGGAAAATTACATCTATCCGGCAGTTGATATCTTCAAGTCTGGCACCCGCCGCGAGGAGCTGTTGTTGCCAGAGCACATGCTCCACAAGATCCACCTGATCCGCCGCGGCCTGTCCGGCCACCGTCCGGTGGAGGCGATGGAGCGCCTGCTGTTTTTCCTGAAGAAGTTTCCGAACAATCCGCAGATGCTGCTGGAGATCAAAGGCTGATCTCCCGGCGGCGGCTTCACCATGCCTCAGGATCCATCCGCCATCGAAGTCGAGGTCGTCGAAATCGACGGCCGGATCCCGCCTCCACCCGTCCCGGATCCGGAGCGCGGGCCCGCGCCGGGACAGTGGCAGGATTGGCGGCAGTGGCAGGGGCGCGTGCGGACCTTGGATGCCCGCTG
>CBFGTW010000113.1:0-14783 GCA_965651855.1 uncultured Verrucomicrobiales bacterium | reverse complement strand
TAGTTCTTCGCGCTCTCGAACCATTTTCGGGTCGACGGCTTCACCTCCTTTGCTGCCTTCGCCAGCATCTTGCCGCTCACGGGGACGACTTCGCCCTTGCGCATCGCCTCGCCCAGCGCCTGTTCGGTCGCCTGGTCGAACACCGCTCGCATGTCAGCACCGGAGAAACCCTCCGTCCGCTTCGCCAGATCCTCCGGCCTGAAGCCGGTCAACGGTTTGCCTCGCGCGTGGATCTCCGCAATTTCCCGCCGCGCCTCGGCGTCCGGCGGCGGCACGAAAAAGAGACGATCAAAACGCCCCGGCCGTAGGAACGCGCCGTCAACATGCCACGGGGCGTTGGTCGCCCCAAGGATCAGCAGGCCCTCGTTGTCCGCCTGCGCGCCGTCCAGCTCGGCGAGAAACTGGTTGATCAACGAGCGTCCGGCCGACTGGCGAAGGTCGCGACGGTCGGCGGCCAGCGCATCGATTTCGTCAAAGAACAGCACCGCCGGCGCCGCCTTGCGCGCGAGTTCGAAGATCTTGTGCAGTTTAGCCTCGCTCTCGCCGAGATACATATCGAGCACCTGATGGAGGCCCACCGAAAAGAACGAAGCCTCGATTTCGCCCGCGGTCGCACGTGCGAGCAGGGTCTTTCCACAGCCGGGCGGACCATACATCAGCACACCGCCGCCCGCCTTCTTGCCATAAACCTCGAACAGCTCCGGGTTCCTCAGCGGATGGATAATTTTCATCCGGATGTCATTCTTCACTTTCTCCATCCCACCCACGTCGCTAAAGCGGATGTCTGCCTTGAGCCTGAACTCCAGGTTCAGATCGTGAGCCGTCACGGCGTCCATCCGCCCCAAGGGAAATCCCTCCTCGATCTCGTCCGGCCCCATCGAGGTGATGGCGGAGCGCTTCCGGCCGCCGCCGGCATGGGTAATGGCCGCAAGCAAGTCGTCGTCTGCCACTGAACGGTCGATATCGACTGCCCGGTCATAGAACTCCCATGCGGCCCGGGCGTCCCCCTCGTCGAGCGCGATCCGCCCCCGTAGCAGCCACGCAGGGGCCAGCATCGGTTGCTTCCCGCACAGCGCTTCGAGCCGCACCATCGCCTCGGAGCTTTCGCCCGCGAGATCGAGCAGCCGCGAGATCCCGACCAGCGCCTCGCCATGATCCGGTTGCAACGCGACAACCCGGTCAAGACATGCGCGCGCCTCGTCGAGCTCGAACCGGTCCTCGTGCGCCTTCGCCACCAACAATAACAGCGGCACATTGTCTGGAGACGCGGCGAGCGCGGCCTTGAGCGCATTCACTTCCATGACCGCGAGCAAAGCCGAAGCATCGCGGCATTCAAGCCTGATGGGCGACAACGGAATCTTCGCTGCCGCGGCTGGTTGCTCGAAAGCCCACATGTTGCAGAAGCCGTGCGAGGGAGGCCCGGTTCGTGACTCCGCGAGTAAGAGGTTCGTTGCCGGACCTCCATGATCCAATCCCCCCATGAGGATAGCGCGGCTTGGGGCGACAATCAGGACGACAAACGCCGGTGGCCCGGGGAAAGAAATCTCCACACAGCCGCCCACAACCATCGCCACATCCCTGCACCGGATCGAGATCGATTTCTCTCGCGCAGGCTCGCGCTGGTTTCTCAGTCTCTCCGCGATGCACCATGCCAGCCCGAGCGATCCCACAACCGCCCTCAGGATGTGGCTGGAACGGGGGCGATACGATCGCGTGCTGGAGGAAGGGATGAGGCTTTTGGCGGCCGATCCGGAGAATCCGGACCTTCATCGGTTGGTCGCCATCGCTCTCTGGCAACTCGAACGGCCGACTGAAGCCGAGAGCCATCTTCACGAAGCGCTGCGGATCGATGCCGATGACAATCTAAGTCGGGCCTTGCTCGCCTTGCTGCGTTCTTCGCCCATAGGCAAAACATCGTCTGACCGGGATGCGATCGCTGCCTTGGCGCTCGATCCCGATTCGATCCTGGCGTGGACCGCCCTCGCTCAATCCTCACTTGGCGATGATCCCGGATTTTCCCGGCAGTGCTGCCAGCGGATGCTTCAGCTTGATCCACACTGCATCAGCGCGCACATCTACCTTCACCACCTCGCACTCCTCGACGAGGAACAGGAGGGATCACGGCGGCAAGCCGAACAATGGCTTCGGGATGCACTCGCGATCGAACCGGAGAACGCCGACCTGCATGCTCTTCTCGGCGATCAGCTGATCACAGAGCGGGGCCGGAAGAAGGAAGGCCGTTATTACCTCGAGCAAGCGCTCATGCTCGACCCCTCCTCATCCTCCGCGTCCACTCGGAGGGAGACGCTCGGCATTCACTCCGATATTATCCTCAAGCTACTCCGCCTGCCCGGCCGGATCTGCCTCGGCGCCATCACCGGTGCAGGCAGGCTCATCGGCAAGTTTCCCATTCTCATCATTCTCGGAAAATTTTATCTCGCACTGGTGGCGATCTGCCTCGTGGGATGGGTGATCTGGCTCTACATGCTCGGCCCCGTGGCCTGGATGTACCGGAGATACGCCATCGGTGGCGAGGATCTCCGGGCAAGGCTCGCCTGCTCGCGTTGGCGCATGGTCATTGGGCTTGTCCCTCGCGCCGCCTGGCTTCGCCGGTGCGTGGTGGTCCTTCTGATTCCCGCTTGGTTCTTCGTCGCTCCCCAGATCGTCACTCTCGTCTCGCGCCTTCACCCCTCCTTTCACGCCGGAAATCTCGGCGCTGCCGCCTTGGCTGCTCTCCTCCTCGGCGGATTGAGCCTCGCGCTCTGGCTACGGCTTCGAAAGCGCCACCGACGCAAACTCTTGGGCACCTTTCCTGCCCTCTCCCACAAGTAGCAACAAGCCGTTGGGACCGGGTTCCTACAGTCAGTTGCCCGGAGTGTGGACCGGCAGGCAATTGAGCACTGGCTGAACCGGAACGGACTCCATCCCGCCGCTCAGACCGCCCGTGAAGTTCTGGCCCCGCCCGCGCCGTAAGTGAAAAAGTCCTTCACAAACTTCTTCCTTTTCATCATCCGGGGCATCGGCGATCCAGACGTGGGTGTCCCACGCAATGGAGTCGACGCAGCGGGAATAGGCGGGGTGATCCTCGGAGGGGGAGAAGAGGACGAGGTGCCGGCCGCCAGTGCCAAACTGCTCCCTCAGCTGATCGCGCCGCGATTTGTCAATGGGCGGCTTTCCGCAAACGACGTCGACCAGGAGAAGCTATTCCCGCTCCGGGTCCGTGAATCCCCACGTCGAGGAAGGCGATGGCGACCGTTGGGGAAACCCGAGAGCGCCAAGCGACGGTCGATTCAACTTCCTTCCTGAACGGAAAACTCGAGGGCGGGAGGAAGGACCAATCACCGCGCGTCCTCGGCCTTGAGGAAGCCGTTGTGATCAAGCCAGTGGGTGAAGGGTTCGAACCAATGGTGGGTGGGGTGGCCGGGATACCCCATGCCGAAGCCGTGGCCTCCGTCCTGATAGAGATGGAACTCGACCGGCCGCTTGGCCTTGTACCACGACTCGATCAGGCCGAACTCGCCGCGGAAGAGGAAGTCGTCCGCCGCGATCGCCACGAACATCGGCGGAGCGTTCTCCGGAACTTCGACCGCGCCCATGCCGCCGTAGATTGGGGCGATGAAGGCGAGCTTCATGGTCTTCGAGTGGAGCGTGCAGTGCATCGTCAGCCCGGCGCCGGCGGAGAATCCCATCATGCCGATGCGATCGGTATCCACTCCCCATTCCTCGGCGCGCTCCACGATCATCGCATAGGCGGCCTCGGCATCGGCCATCGGGTTGTCGAGGTTCGGCCGCGCACGACGCGGGGGCTCGGCCGCAGCCGGTGCCTCACCTTCGGCGGGCGGCGTGGCGGGGGAGAAGGTGCGGTTCATGGACTCGCGAAGGCCTTCGATGGCGGGCGGCGTGGGCTGCAGGCGGTACTTGAGCACGAAAGCGGTCACGCCACGTTCGTTGAGCGCCCGGGCGATTTTCCAACCCTCGTTGTTGATCGACAGCCAGCGGAACCCTCCGCCCGGAGCGACGATGACCGCGGTGCCGTTGGCCTTTTCCGGATCGGGCAGATAGGGCGTGAGCGTGGCGGTGGAAACGTTGCGCACCATCGGCTCGCCCCACTGCCGGAACCAGCTTTCCTCGGCAGGTTGGTCGGCGACGCCGCCTGTGCCCAAAACGATCGCGTCGGGCTCGGGAATGGCTTCGAGCGGCTCGATGGTGCCGTCCTGCGCGAAGGCGGACGAAACCAGCGCGAACAACGGAGCCAGCACGGAGATCCTGGCGGCTTTCAGGAAAGGGGCGGTCATGGATGTCATGGGCTTTTCGGGCGATCGAGTAACAGTCTGCGTCCGAGCGGGCTCCCGATTCAAGGCTCCAGGTGAGTTTGCGAGCCGCCTAGGGGTCAGAGCCGCCTAATGATCAGTCCCGACTTTCCAACATGACCGCTTCCTTCAGCTTCCGGAAACGCTTCGCCAAATCCTTCTCCTCCCTTACTCGACGCACCGCACGGGTCGCATTTCCCTCGTGGCCCATCGCCAGGCGGGCCGCCACGCAGGCGTTCCCGATTCCGGTGCGCTCGCGGACCAGCGCCGCCACCAACGCCTTCTCATCCCGCCAACGACCCCGTCCGGCCAGTTCCTCCGCCCTTCCCGGAAGACCCAGCGCCGCCAAGCCGGCCGACACCAACACGCCTCCCAATGGCCCGCCATCCGCCGCCATCCGCCGGACGCCTGCGCAGAGACGTCCCTGCGATTGACGAACGTCGGCTCCGATCACCCTCCCCGATCCCTTTCCCCTGCCCCTGGCGGACCTTGATCGACGTCCTGAAGATCGGCGCGCATCAATTCTTCCAAAGCGGCCGCGTATTCCCTAGCCCGGCTGATGTATTCCTT
This sequence comes from uncultured Verrucomicrobiales bacterium, assembly GCA_965651855.1. GTDB lineage: Bacteria > Verrucomicrobiota > Verrucomicrobiia > Verrucomicrobiales > Akkermansiaceae > Luteolibacter. Next base: position 9,903 of record CBFGTW010000113.1, on the reverse strand, counting down.
CTCGTCATGCCGGTGCTTCGCCATGTTGCGGACCATTTGCTCGTCATTCAGACGGTACCGGGCAGCGGCTCGCTCCGCCTGCTCGCGCTCGAAGCCGAGACCAGAGAGGATGTCCACGCTCATGAGAAGGGATGAATCCAGCGTCTCACGGTAGATGGATTCCTCACCCAGATCGAGATACTCGTAGGCTTCCAAGCGGCTGAAAGCACGGAGGTAAAGTTTCAGGTGGGGAAAACTGTGCCGGACGCTGCTCACGATCTGGGAGGCGACGTCGCTGTCTTTCAGCGCGATCACGAGAACCTTCGCCTTCGCCGCACCGGCGGCCGCGAGCAGATCCGGGCGTGAGGCGTCCCCATAAAACACCGGAATCCCAATGTTTCGCAGCAGATCCACCTGATCTTCGTCCCAGTCAAGGATGGTGCACCCGATGCCCTGGAGACGCAACAACCTGCCCACGGTGTGCCCATAGCGGCCGAAACCGCAGATGATCACCTCGGAATCCTCGTCCTCCACATCGGGCTCCCGGGTGCTGGCCGGCTCCTCGGTTTTCCCGCGTGAGAAGCGTTGGCTCAGAAGGATGAGCGGTGGGCTCAAAGCCATCGAAATCGCCACCATCGCCGTGAGCGTCCCCGCCGTATCCGGAGAAACGACGCCCGCCGGCAGAGCGATCCCCAGCAGCACGAATGCGAACTCGTCCCCTGCCACCAGCGCACAGGCGAAAAGCAGCGACCCGTCAAGCCGTAGCCGGATGCCTTTCGCCAAGACGAAGTTCACGAGAATCTTCACCGCCACCAGCCCGGCCGACAGCGACGCGATCAGCAGGAGATTCCGCCCGATGTGGCCGAAGTCGATCCCAATCCCGACGCTGATGAAAAAGATGCCCAGCAGGATGCCCTTGAAGGGGGCGAGGTCGCTGTTGAGTTCGTGACGATACTCGCTGCCGGCGAGAACAACGCCCGCAACGAAGGCCCCCAGCGCCGGCGAGAGGCCCACCATCGTCATGAGGATGGCAACGCCGATCACAAGCACCAAGGCGGCCGCCGTGAAGGCCTCGCGCTGGCGGGTGGCGGCGATCATGCGGAAAACCGGCCGCGACGCCAGACGACCCAGCACGACGACCAGCAAAACCGCAAGGATCGTGCCAGGGGTCCGCGCCCAGCCCGGCAGCGCCTCGAGCGGTGTTGGTGCTTGGGCAGGCCCGGAGCTCACCTCGGGATACGTGGCAAGCAACGGCAGGACGGCGATGATCGGGATCACCGCCACGTTCTGGAAAAGTAGGACAGCGAAGGTCGACTTTCCGGCCTCCGTCGCCATCAGCCCCCTCTCTTCCAGTGTCTGTACGATGATCGCCGTACTCGAGAGGCAGAGAATGATCGCGATCGCCAGCGATTCCCGCCACGCGATGCCGATGGCCAGCGCGATCCCGCCGATGGCGAGGATCGAAATCACCAGTTGCACCCCGCCCAACCCGAGGATCTTCCGGCGCATCGTCCACAGCATCGCCGGCTGCAGTTCGAGACCGATCACGAACAACATCAATACCACGCCGAACTCCGCGAAACTCATCACCTCCTGGCTTTGCCCGGCGATCAGACCCAGCCCCCAAGGCCCGATGATCATGCCGATAAGAAGGTAGCCCAACACCGCCCCCACCCCGAAGCGCCTCCCGATCAAAATCGCGACCAGCGCCGCCGAAAGGTAGATGAAGGCATGAAGAAACAGGCTTTGAATGTCCATCAGGCGGGCGGTCGAAGTTGCCCCCATCGTGGGCAAGAATCATGCCGAGGCAAGCCGTCGGGACGAGGCAACCAACATCGCACCAAGCCATCCCAACGCCTCCCCCGGGAAGCAGCCCGACACTTAATCAATCCCCTCCGCCACCCACTCACGAAACGGCTCCGCCAACGCCTCCTCCTCCCGAATCCGGCACCGAGCGGGTGAGATTGCCCTCATGCCCCACTGCCAGCCGCTCCGCCAGGCCGGCGGACACCAACCTGCTTCGCCTTTTCGGCCCGCTTCTCTCCCGCAAACCTAGTTCACCTCTTCCTCAATGAACGCGAGGACGAGGTCGAGGAGTTCGTCCATGCCGGCGAACAGGTCCTCTTCAATGGTGGTGAGGTATTCTTCTTCGGTCTCGCTGTAATCGAGGCGGTCCTCCGGCCGCGTTTCGCACCAGCGGCTCGCATTGAGGGAATCGACCAAAGTGGAGGCGCCGATCATTTCGAACGAGTTGATGATCCGCTGGTGATCCACCCCGCTCTGCCAGAATCCGTGCAAGCCATCGTCACGCTCAAGCACCGAAACCGTCTCATAAACGTCCATCAGGGCCCGTTCCTCCCGGCTCAGCTTGCGCTCGGCCGACTCCTTCTCAAGTCGATCGACAAGCATCTCGACCTCGTCTGGCCATTCCATCGGTTCGTGCGAAAACATCTCGCGGCGGCATAGAACAAGCCATCGATCCTTGCCAAGCGAAACGACGCCGTTCACCCGCTTCGCGCCGCCACCCTACGGGGTCAGTAAGCATCCCCTACGACCAGCGGCACTCACGACGACCGCGCCGCGGGACCGAGTGCACTTCACGCCACACCCTTCCGCAAATCCCTCATGCTCCAAATCTCGTCGGCCAATGCCCCGGCGGAGCCCTTCAGCCTTCTCGCGCCACTGCGGCGCTTCGGCCCGAAGCGGCTCCTGGCGTTCCTGAAGACATCGTCGACGAAACTCCGGCTGCCGATCACCGCGCCGTCGGTGAAATAGCGGATGCGGCAGTGCAGCGAGCGACCGAGGAGAACCACCTCACCATCCGTTTCCGCCCCCTCCGCCTCGTCCTCCGCGCGCTTTCTTGAAATCCCCTTCCGCACCGTCTTCGCGTGCGGTTTCCCGTCGCAGCCGATGCTTTCTCGCACTTTCTCCACCGCCCCTTCCATCAACAAGCGCCGGTATTCCCGCGAAACCTCGCGCCACAGCGACGCGTCCGGCGCCTGCCCCTGGTGTGCCCGCAAGGCTCGAACCAACCCGGCCCGCGCCTTCTTCCGCCCGCCCATCGCTTCGCCGTAGCTGCTCCAGCGGTAGTCGGCCGGATCCTTCACCATCCCGGCTCTCACGGGATTCAGGTCGATGTAGGCCGCCATGGTCTTCGCCGCCACGCCATCCTCCACGATGACACTCTTGTAGCGGTCCTCCCAAAGCGTGCCGGTGCGGTTGTGCGTGCGGTTGAACCATTGGGAAAACCGCTGCAGCAGCGCCTTCATGAACTGCCCCAGATCGTGCATCCGGTAGGTGAAACGCGCGTGGATCTCCGCCACCCTCTTCTCAGGATCGACCATCCCCGGCGCGCGCGCCGCCGCCAACTCCTTCGCCACCTCCACCACGAACGCCTCGCTGTACAACGCCCGGAGCCGCTCGAGCAGCTCCGCGTCCGAAAGTCCGCCCGCCTGCATCGGCGGCACCTCCAGCAGCAAGTGGATGTGATTGCACATCAGGCAGTAGGCCGCCACCCGGCAGCCCGAGAACTTCTCGAGCATCCGCATGAACGTCCGGAATTTCTCCTTTTCGTCCGGCCCGAAGGCGAACCGCCGGTCCACCACGCGGGAAATGCAGTGGTAAAAAACCGGCTTGCCCTCCTTGTCCTTCCACGGTGCCAAGAACCGCGCGCGTCTCATAACGCTCCTCGTCTACCGCTCGCCGCGGAGGATGGCAAGCTTGTTCTCCAATTACTGGTCCGTCCCTTTATCATTACGTCCGGCCCGAAGGCGAACCGCCGGTCCACCACGCGGGAAATGCAGTGGTAAAAAACCGGCTTGCCCTCCTTGTCCTTCCACGGTGCCAAGAACCGCGCGCGTCTCATAACGCTCCTCGTCTACCGCTCGCCGCGGAGGATGGCAAGCTTGTTCTCCAATTACTGGTCCGTCCCTTTATCATTACTCCGTCAGCATGCTCGTTTATCGGGACTGACCCCGTCAGCACTTTTATCCCGGAATCCGGCTTATAACAGCGCCATTCGGGACTGCCCCATTAGCACGGACAGACCCGAACGGCACGCGACCCCGGTAGAGGCTATTGATCCGTGTGGAGGATGTCGCAGCGGACTTCGAAGCGCTTTCTTTCGCTGTCTCGCGGCAGGAAGCTCGCCTGAATCGGCGGAGGCACCGGGATAAAGATCCGGTTCTTCATTACGATCGTACATGTTTCGAAGGAACCCCCACCGGATGCATCGCTAATTAAACTTTGCGTTTGGAGGTCGTAGTACAACCCGAAGTCTCCGGAGTGATGCTCGAAAATGAAGAGCGCCTTTTGACCGCCCCAAACGATCGACGTGCGGTGTGGTTGAAGAAAGAAGTCGCCCTTTTCCTCGAAAATCCGCGCCGTGAGCGCAAGAAAGCACCGATAGCCCTTGAGTGACGGCTCACCCTCATCAATCGTGAGAAGCTTTTTCTGCGTGCTCATATCAAGCCGCTGGATTGGAGGTAAAACGCCGTGCTGTGGCAAGTCGGGTTGCCCCGTAACCGTCCCGTTGTCTATAACGTCCGGCACGACGTCGCGTACCGCTCCGGCTGCCGCCTGATCGAGAATCTGATAGCTCCGCTGCGCAATCCTGGCGGAGCGCTCCGTCGCCTGCGGGAAGGTCAGTTTGCCTCCGAGATAGTCGGTCCAGAGCGAAGTCAGACTTTCGAGATCAGCATTCTCGTATTCAAAAACCTCCCGGCTGCGATGTATCGACTTGAGGAAAGCCTCTGCTCCTTGGCGCGTGGCGCTTGGAACGAGCTCCGAGACGCGCGGGAAAATCATGTTTCGCACGAAGTCTTTCACCATGTGCCCAAATGCGTTGTATTCCTTCTCGTACACCGCCAAGAGAAGGCGGACCGTCGTCCCCTCAGGATCGAGGTAGAGTTCTACCGGCATCGTTCGCTTTGTTACGAGCACCGGCAGCCCGTGCGAGATGGCACCGTAGCGGATCTGAGCCTCAAGGAAGTAGTCTGCCGATAGGATCGAACCGATCCGGAAAGCTAAAGCCTTTTCCGAAGTGCTGACATCGAGCTCGCGCTTTGCCCTAAGCACCGTCGGCTGGTCGGAAAGCTCCTCAATTTTACAGTATTTTCGCAGGTAGCGGATTTCACAGTCACGGCGAGGCGAGCCTTTCGTGAGCATAATGTTCGGCCTGTCTTCCGAAGCGTGCTTCACAGTCGCGCTGTCAGTTCCGGAGTAGACTAGTACCGGCGAACTCCCGGACCGCTCGCGCACGTCCAGAAGCGAGAGGTTTTCGCCTGGCTCGATCCGAACTCTGAGGTGCCCGCACAAATCATAGCGATTCTTTCTCGCCGCCCACGCGACGAAGAATGGATTGGCGTTGCTCTCGGGCCGGGCTGCAAGCCGGATTGAGATCAGGTCATCGACATGGGCGACGATGTTTTGGAGAAGTTGCATGCTGTCGGTCGTGAGTGCTTCGCGTCCTGCCGTCGGCTGTAGGAACAAGAAATCGGCAATGCCTCCCAAACCGTAAGCTGACCCAACGCTGGCGGTTGCAAGCCCAAAACCACTTCTGAAGGTGCGTAAGCTCCCTGCGCCCTGCCGAAGGATCATTCGGCCTTGGAGCTTCTGGGAGCCGGATTCGATATTCTGCAGATCGATCCGCACTTCGCCGTTGACAGCTCCAGTCAAATCCACATCGGCCTTGAAACCGCCGCCCAGATCGACGCCGGTCTGCACCCATGACCAAGTTCTTGTTAGGTGAGGCATCGACTCTTCGATGGGACGTCCGCTCACGGATCTTCCATTTACCTTCACCTCGATCGGAAGAAAGGCTACGAACTGAGCGATATAAGTTTCAGCCTCGACAACATTTATTACTTTATCCGCCTGCATGACAGCCGTGACTGTTGTGCCCGGAATGCCAGTAGCGGCATGAGGCTCGAACGAGATGCAATCTTCTGTCACGGAGAGCGTCGAGCGTGCAGCCCTGCAGATCGTGCGCTCCGCTGTCCGCGCGCTTTCAGTCTCCACAATCAGTTCCTCGGCCAAGCCAAAATTCGCCATGGCACCAATCCCAAAAGTACCGACAACTCCTGCGGCGCGAGCTTCGGGCGTATTCTTGCTGCTTGAGCCAGCTCGCCAGAAATGCCTTCGCAGTTCTTCCTGCGACATTCCGATACCGTTGTCCGAGACAGCCACGCGCCTGGGTTCAATGATCACGTTGATCGCGGGCGTAAAGGCCTGGTCAAGCTGCCTGCGAAGCAGAAGCGCGTCGAACGAGTTCTGAACGTTCTCACGCAGCAAGGCAAAAGGCGTCGGGTAAATTTGAGCCGCTAGAACCTCAATCATCCGGCTGATTTCAACGGCAAATGGGATGCTCTGTGACGTTTCTTTCATTGTTTCATCGCTTTCTGCGCCTCTATCCGCCTACGCAAGTCCTCAGCCATCGCCTCTGGGAACTGTAGTTCCGCAGCGAAAGTGTCTAAAGCCGCTAGCGCGCTGTCCAGATCGCCCGACCGGCTAAAAGCTTCGATACGCAGGACCAATTCAGGAATAGTCGCTGGCGGGTTGGTTACGTCGATGACGACGCGCCACTCCTCTGCGTCACTCGCAGCCGTCAGTATCAATTCGCGCTGGTAGCTGCCTGGCAGCAGGGATAGGGGCGTTAGAAGCTCCACTGCCTGCCGCGGATCAGCCGTCTTTACCGCCTTTTCAGCTCTTTCAATCGCAACCCTTACTCGAACGGCATCAGCATCAACCTTAACCCCACCAAGATTACGCGGCAGTGTCCAGTCAAGCTCGGCAAAGCTTGTTCCGCCGAAGTCCATAAGGTGGCCCCGCGAAAAAAGATTGGCGACAGCCATTGCGCGGACGTGCACGCGCACACTCTGAAAATCTGGTGCAATCTCTAGGATATTGTATTGCCGATGGACTCCTGTCGGCAACTCGGATGCGCCCGCGCAGAGCGAACCGGCGCTGACGACGGCCATTCGTTCGCGATCGGGAAGCCACACTTGATGGGGCACGACCTGCGCCTTGTGCTGATGGCCGTATAAGCCAAGCCGAAATCCTCGGCCGATCATCCCCCGAACGATATCGACGTCCATGTAGTCGGACCGGTAGGGGGGGCCCTCTATGCTGTGGTGCCAAACGGCAACGCGAAGATTGAACGGTATCCCTGTATCGTTGAGTTCGAGATGGCTCCGGGCCACTGCCTCTTTGCGGATCATTCCATGGAAGGTGAAGCAGTCGTTTCCGTGACAGGAATTGTAAGCGGCAATCCCTATCCGGCCGTCGCAAAGACTGAAGAGATTGGCGTCAGCTCTCGACTGAACCTACAGCAGCCCAGGAACACCCGCATAGAACCTCTCGAAGAAATTCCAAAATGCCTCAAGCCTGCGGTCATACAACGCGCGATCCGCGATGCGGTAAAGCGTCAATGATCTCCAATCCCACCGGTAGTCACAACTCTCGCCGTAGATCGAAGCGACGAGGTTCGGCGGAAAATCCTTACGGTCGACCGGCTCAAGCGACGCGAAGGCAGTATTCCAGTCAACATCGTGATTTCCCGGTATGAGGATGAGACGAGAGCGGTCGCCGTCCAAGAACCGGACTACGAGTTCGTCTAAGAATTCTTCGGCCGCAGCATATTGCTGAGCAAGTTCAACCTCGAAATTTGGGACGTCGAGCCCAACGCCCTGAATGATATCGCCGCTGACGATGATCGCTTCTGGAGCAGGAACTTTGGGATCTTCGTTGAGATGACCGAAGAAAGCCACTTCTCGATCTCATGATGAGGAGGATGAAGATGAGGCGGGCGGGAGGCGAGGGAAAAGTGGAGTGAAAGTGCCGAGTGATCAGTGATCAGTGGAAGAGGCATTTGGGACGACGATGCTTCTCGATCCGATGTTTGAGGTGTCAGCCGTGGGTCCGGAGGTGGCGGCGGGGAGGAAGGATTGGAGGAACTTCTGGTAGTCTTTCGAACCGGGTCCGCTGGAGCGCCGCTGGATGGATTCCTCGATGGTGCGGAGTGACTGGGTCCAGAGTTGGGTCGGGAGGATGCGGCGGGCGCCGCCGGCGGCCGCGGAATGGACGGCGGCGAGAATGCGGCGCTCGATCTCGAAGAGGATCGGGGTGAATGACTCGTCCTCCATGATCGCGGTCGTTTTCATGAGTGGGAGGGGTGGAAGTGGGTGGGGGCGGGAGGCCCCCGCTCTTGGGAAGAGCTGGGGTTCATCCGGCTTTTTTGCCGCTTTTGGCCAATTCGCCGGGCTGGCGGAAGGAGATGGAGGGAAGCGAGAGGATGCCGTGGATGGAGCGGGCGGTGAAGTTGGCGATCATTTCGCGGCAGGCGCCGTAGAGGATGGAGGTGGCGGTGACGCGGATGAGGGCCTCCCGGTTTTGGTCGCCGAAGCTCTCGTCGATGCGGAATTGCCCCTCCACCGAGATGCCGCCCTCGTAGGTGGATGGTGCCTCGAGGTCCTCGGGCATGAACTCCACCGTCAGGACAACCTTCCAGAGAAGCGGATCATCCTCTGCGGCGGAGAACTTGTGGGAGGTCTTCAGTGTGAGCGCGCCGCCGGTGCAGTCCCCCTCCGTGGCCCTGCACTCGAAGGAGAGAAACCGGTGGCTGAGAATTGCCAGGGGGGAGGTGCTATGCGGCATGAGCTTCGTCGTTGTTCGCAGGCTTTCCGAGCGCGAACCGGGTCCCGGCCTCTTCCACCGGCTGACAATGCGGCACGAAAGAGGCGTGGACGTCTTCATCCCGGTATGACACCCACCGGATCTTGTGGTCCTTCGGGACGATCGTCATTTCCAGCTCGGCATCGACGGCGTCCGCGGCGCGCATCAGAGTCTCGATGGTGAAATTGTTCGTTCCGTCCATCATGGTGGTGACCCGGGCTGGGCTGATGCCCATTTTCCCGGCCAACCGGCTCCGGTTCAGGCCGAGCGCCTTCATGCGCTCGAGAATCCGCTCGACGATGAGGAGCTTTTTGACGGTGACCTTCTGGTCGAAGTCCAAGGGTGCGGAAAAGAACTCCTGCACCGCGTCGGGCTTCCGGTGCTCAATGACGATTTTCATGGCTGGTTTGGAATGTAGCGGACGGTGACGTCTTGTTGGTTTTTCAGCGCCAGGTAGCGCTCCCGGAGCCGGCTGGCTCTCTTGATATCCCTGTCTTGCTCCTTCTTGGTGTTCTTGACCCCGCCGTTGGCGGCCAGAATGAGCTTCATGGGCTGGCCCTCGCCCAATCGGTCTCGAAAGCAGTAGAGGCGGACGCCGGGAGCCTTGATCTCGTAGATCCCGGGGGCGACGCGCTTGAACTTGCGATCGTTGTGGTAGTCCTCGACCGCGGTGATGGTGGCCATGCTGGTCTGGAGGCTTTTGGCGGCATGGGGGTTCGAGGCGATCAGGGAGGCGAGGAAGGCGTCAGCAGGAGCATCGTCTCCGATCTGAAGAGTCACGACCCTGCTGCACGGCCCAACGTGGACCTCCTTGAGAACGATTTCCAAGGATTTTTTACGTTTACGTTAAAGCGGCGCCGCTGAGGGGGCTGGAGGTGCGAGCCCGGAGCCAAAGCGGAGGTGTGGGCGGGACGCCCACACTCCTTGAATTACTGGCAGGCCTCGCAGGTGCCGCCGTTGAGCATGGCGTCGATGCTGCAGGCGTTTTTCTCGGCTTCCGTGTATTCCCGCTTTGCCGGGCCGGCCGCCATGCCGCCGCGCACTTCCTTTTTCACGTCGATGGTCGCCTTCTCGATGTTGCTGGCTTGGAGGGTGCGGAGGTAGTAGGTGGTTTTGAGGCCTTTGTCCCAGGCGCGGCGGTACATGTGGGACAGGGTCTTCATGTCCGGGGTGGCGAGGAAGAGGTTCACGGACTGGGACTGGTCGATCCACTTCTGGCGGCGGGCGGCGGCGTCGACGATGTACTCGAAGCCG
>CBFGTW010000112.1:0-14856 GCA_965651855.1 uncultured Verrucomicrobiales bacterium | reverse complement strand
GTGAGCTGTGATCTGTGTAAGTGGTGCTTGTGCGCCGCGCTTCAGCTCCCGGCGTCGTGCTGGCACTGATCACTGCTCACTGATCACTCGGCACTTGATACAGCACCGCCTCCTCCGCCACGCGCAGCGATTCGGTTTCCACTTCTTCTATCTCATCGCCCAGCAGCCGCGGAATCCGCGTTTCGAGCCAGAGTCGCGCCGAGCTGTTCTTGAGCGCGCAGGCCCAGATGGTGACGACGTGCCAGCCGAGGTCTTGCAGCTCCGCTTGCACGCGGGCGTCGAGCGACTGGTTGTTCTCGATTTTCGTCGTCCACCATTCGCGGCGGGTGGCGGGAATCCGGAAGTCCTTGCAGCCCTCGTGGCCATGCCAGAAGCAGCCGTGGACGAAGATGACGGTCCGGAATTTCGGCAGCACCAGGTCCGGTCGGCCGGGCAGGCATTTGTTCTTCGGGCCGTGCACGGTGAATCGGTAGCCCATCCGATGAAGCATCGAGCGCAGCGTCAGTTCCGGCTTCGTATTGCCGCCACGGATCCGCGCCATGAGCCGCGAGCGCTGCTCGGGGGTGAGAATGTCGGCCATGGCGGGAAAGGAACGCTCAGCCGGCGAGGCAGCCGGGACAATTCTGCGCGCGGTGGCCGGGCTCGATTTCCTCGAGCAACGGGCTGCGATCCGTCAGGCAAAGCTCGGGCTTCCCGAGTCGGTTGCGCGGCTGGAACGAGCATCCCCGCGGTGGGTTCGAGAGGTCCGGCGGCAGGCCCGGGATCGTGTAAAGCGGCTCGCCCTTCGCGTGGGTCGCCGGGATCGATTTCAAAAGCGAGCGCGTGTAGGCATGCAGCGGATGGCGGAAAAGCTCGGCGTTCTCCGCGCTTTCAACGATCCGGCCGGCGTACATTACGTTGATGTGGTCGCACATTTCCGAGACCACCGCGAGGTCGTGCGTGATGAAGATAACGGCGGTGCCGAGCTGCTTCTGCCGGTCGCGGATCAGGTCGAGCACCTGCTTCTGCACCGTCACGTCGAGCGCCGTCGTCGGCTCGTCGCAGATCAGCAGCTCGGGCCGCGTGATCAGCGCCATGGCGATCATCACCCGCTGGCGCATGCCGCCGGAAAATTCGTGCGGATACGAGTGGATGCGGTTTTCCGGATCGGGGATGCCGACCTCCGCGAGCGCGTCGATCGCGCGATGCAGGGCTTCTTTCCCGTGGAGGCCTTCGTGCAGCTCGAGTGGCTCGGTGATCTGCGCGCTGACCTTCATGTAGGGGTTCAGCGAGGTCATCGGATCCTGGAAAATCATCGAGATGCGCTTGCCGCGGATTTTCCGGAGCTGCTTCTCGCCGGCCTTGAGCAGGTCGATGCCGTCGAAGATCGCTTCACCCGAATGAATGCGCCCCGGCGGCTGCGGGATCAGTCCGAGCAGCGAATAGCAGGTGACGGATTTCCCCGAACCGGACTCGCCGACGATTCCGAGCGTCTCGCCCGGTTCCACGCTGAAGGAAACGTCCTCCACCGCGTGGACCACGCCGTTGCGGGTGTGGAAGCGGGTGGTCAGGTGGCGGACGTCGAGCAGGGGCATGGCGGCGGCGAAGCGGGGATCGGACCGAAACTGCGGGTTGCGGGTGGAAATTCAAGCGCGCGGGGGCATTTTGTCCGTCTCCGCCACGTGTCCGCCCGCTCCGCCTTTGCGCTGGACGATCCGGCCGCTTGCCTTCAGACAAAGGCCCCCAGCGCGGCATCGCGCGGTCAAACCCCGAATTCATCCCAAACTCCAATCATGGATATCCAAATCGCCACGCTTTGCGACTTCGCCTCCGATTACAACGGCAAGCTCGTCATTTCCGGAACCTTCGACACCCTCGTGGCCCGCGCCGTGCCGGTCGTGCACCCGTCCTGCGCGCTCGCGATGCGCTTCTGCTTCACCCCGGAAGACGCCGGCCGCCACAAGCTTTCCATCAACATCATCGATGAGGACGGCGAATCGCTCGACCCGAACAACATGCCGATCGAGCCGGAATTCGAAGTCCAGCTGCCGAAGAACGTCCCGTTCCTCACCCGCAACATCGTGATGAACCTCCAGGGCCTGCGCTTCCAGAAGCTCGGCATCTACTCGATCGACATCGGCTGCGACGGCGAGCTGCTCGTCCGCCTGCCGCTGCGCATCCTCCAGGTCAACCAAAACCAAAGCCAGAACCCCGCGGGCGGCGAAAGTCAGATGGCATGATCCGCCGGCATGACGTAGCCTGCGCCGCGTCATGCCCCAGATCTCCCGCTACCTTTGTGCCCTCGTCACCGGTGCGTCCGCCGGCCTCGGCGAGGAATTCGCTCTCCAGCTCGCGCCACGGGTCGACAAGCTCGTCCTCGTGGCGCGACGCGAGATGCGCCTGAACCAGATCGCGGACACGATCCGCGCGCGGCATCCGGAGGTGGCGATCTCGGTGGTCGCCGCCGATCTGAACAAGGCGGCCGAGCGCGAGCGGCTCGTCGAAACGCTGGCGTCCACCGGCTTCACCCCGGACCTCTTGGTGAACAACGCCGGCCTCGGCGACTACGGCGAATTTTCCTCCGCCGAATGGCCGCGGATCGAGGCGATGCTCCGCCTCAACATCGAGGCGCTCACCCACCTGACGCACGCTCTCGTGCCCAACATGATCCGCCGTGGTGCCGGCGCCGTGGTGAATGTCAGCTCGCTCGCCAGCCTGTTGCCGATCCCGGACTTCGCCGTCTATGCGGCGACGAAGGCCTACGTCACCAGCTTTTCCGAGGCCCTGCGGATCGAGTTGCAGGACTACAACATCCCGGTGCTCGCGGTTTGCCCGGGGCCGGTGCACACCGAATTCGGCGAAGTCGCGCGGCGGAATCCGGAAGCCTCCGCGGTTCCCGGGCGCGAATGGTTCTACGTGCCGAAGGAACAGGTCGTGAGCGAATCGATCGCGGCGCTGGACCGCAACAAGGCGCGGGTTTTCCCTGGCTGGAAAATCGCGGCGTCCGCGGTGGTTCTCGGCCTTCTCCCGATCGCCGCCATCCGTCTCGCCATGAGCTGCCGCCCGCGGCGGTGAAGGAGAAGCGCCTCCCCGTGGCGATTTTTCTCCTGAAACCGCCACCGCCTCGCCCGCGTATCCACGGGTCATGCGCCGCCTCCTGATCCCGCTCGCCGTTTCTCCCGCCATCGCTGCGGGCTACGACGAGGCCAAGCCCTTCGACGCGGTCCGCGACATTCTCGAGATCCGCTGCCTCGAATGCCACACCGCCGAGGAGGAAAAGGGCGGGCTGGTGATGGCGACGCGCGAGGACCTGCTCACCGGCGGGGACGTCGGCCCCGCTCTTGAACCGGGGAATTCGGCCGCTTCGCCCTTGGTCGGCCGGCTTCGGCTCCCCGCGGACGATTCCGACCACATGCCGCCGAAAAAGCATGGCCCGCCACTCGACGAACCGGAAATCGTCGCGCTTGAACAGTGGATCGACTCCGGCGCGCCCTGGCCGGAAGGCGAGGTGCTTGCGCCACGGGCCTCCACCGCCTTGCCGCGCTGGGACGCCGAGCCGGACCCGCGGATCGTTTCCATCGAGGCGTTTCCGAAAACCGTGAGCCTCGAAACAGCGGCGGATTTTCACCGCGTCGTCGTCATCGCCACCCTCGACGACGCCTCCACCCACGACATCACCCGCCAATCGAAGCTCACCCTGGCGGATCCTTCGCTCGCCACGATCTCCGGCACCACGCTCACGTCGAAAAGCGACGGCACCACCACCTTGCGCATCGACTACCGCGGCCTGTCCGCGGAGATCCCGGTGTCGGTGAAGGACGCGCAAACCCAGCGCCCGATCTCCTTCCAGCTCGATGTGATGCCCGTCCTCACCGCCGCCGGTTGCAACACCGGCTCGTGCCACGGCGCGGCCCGCGGCCAGGACGGCTTCCACCTCACGCTCTACGGCTTCGATCCGCAGGGCGACCACTTCCGGCTGACCCAGGAAATGCCCGGCCGCAGGATCAACCTCGCGCTCCCCGAGGAGTCGCTGCTCGTCACCAAGGCGGTCGGCGATGTCCCACACACCGGCGGCAAGCTCTTCGACAAGGACAGCGCGTCCTACCGCACGCTCGTCGCCTGGATCCGCGATGGCGCGCGCTACGACGAAGGCGAGATCCCGCAGCCGACCGCCATCGAGGTGCAGCCGCCGCAGATGGTCCTCACCGGCGCTGACATCGAGGTGCCGCTCACCGTGCGCGCCACCTACTCGGATGGGACCGACCGCGACGTCACCCCGCTCTCGACCTTCTCCACTTCGAACGACAACTCGGTGGCAATCGACTCGCGCACCGGCCTCGCCGCCTCCAGCCAGCGCGGCGAGGCGTTTCTCCTGGCGCGCTTCCACACGTTCACCGAGGGCTCGCAGGCGATCGTCGTCCCCGCGGAGCTGGACTACCAGCGGCCGGAGTTTCGGCCGTTCAATTACGTCGACGAACACGTCGCCGAAAAGCTCCACAAGCTGCGCATCGTGCCGTCCGAGCTGGCGGAAGACGAAGCCTTTCTCCGACGCGTTTACCTCGATGTCATCGGCCTGCTGCCGACTCCGGAACAACGCGAGGCTTTTCTAGCGGACACTCGCCCCGACAAGCGCGAGGCCCTCGTGGACGAGCTGCTCGGGCGCAAGGAGTTCACCGAGATGTGGGTGATGAAGTGGGCGGAGTTGATGCAAATCCGCACATTCAACGAAGGCGGCAAACAGGTCTCCTACAAGGCCGCGCTCAACTACTACCAATGGCTGCGCGAGCGGATCGCCGGCAACGTGCCGTTCAATGAACTCGTCCGCGAGCTGCTGTCCTCGCAAGGCAGCACCTTCACCAGCCCGGCGACGAACTTTTTCCAGATCGAGCCCGATGTTCTGAAGCTCACGGAAAACGTCGCGCAGGTCTTCATGGGCACGCGCATCCAGTGCGCCCAATGCCACAACCACCCGTTCGACCGCTGGACGATGGACGACTACTACAGCTTCGCCGCGTTCTTCGCCCAAGTGAAGCGCAAGCAGGCCGAGGACCCGCGCGATCGCATCATCTTCGACGGTGGCGGCGAGATCCAGCATCCGGTCAGCAAACAGAATGTCGCGCCGAAATTCCTCGGCGGCCCGCGGCCGGACCTCAAAGGCACCACCCGCCGCGAAGCCGTCGCCGGTTGGCTCGCTTCGCCAGACAACCCGTGGTTCGCGAAGAACGTGGTGAACGTCGTCTGGGCCCACTTCCTCGGCGTCGGCATCGTCGATCCGGTCGACGACGTCCGCGTTTCCAATCCACCGTCGAATCCCGAGCTGCTCGACGCCCTCGCGGAGAAGTTCGTTTCCTACAACTACGACTTCAGGAAACTCGTCCGCGACATCTGCACTTCGCGCACCTATCAACTCTCGACGCGGACCAACGAGACGAACGTCACGGACACGCGCAACTTCTCGCACGCCTTGATCCGCCGCGTCCGCGCCGAGGTCCTGCTCGACGGCATTTCCCAGGTCACCCGCACGCCCAACAAGTTCAAGGGCCTGCCGCTCGGCGCCCGCGCCGTCCAGATCGCCGACGGCAATACCTCCAACTACTTCCTCACCACCTTCGGCCGCGCCACCCGCGCCACCGTCTGCTCATGCGAGGTCAAGATGGAGCCAAACCTCTCCCAAGCCCTCCACCTCCTCAACGGCGACACCACCCACCGCCGCATCCGCCAAGGCAAGCTCGTCGAGGAACTGCTCGCCGAAGGCAAAACACCCGCCGAAGTCATCGACCGCCTCTACCTGACGACCCTCACCCGCCACCCGACCGACATCGAACGCGAGAAGCTGCTCGCCGCCGTGGCCGAGGCCGAAAAGCCGCCGCAAGTCCGCGAAACCTTGGAGGACATCTTCTGGGCGCTGCTGAACTCGAAGGAGTTCATTTTCAATCATTGAGTGGCGACTCTGTGTCCGACGGTCAATGGCGGCTTCCAATTGTTCCGCACTGCGTCAGATTCGAGTTCAGTTGTCCTCGGGTTCAATATCGGTCGACGGACTCATTTCTTGAAGTTCGACTTCGAGTTCGACGGCAAGAAAGGCAGACAGAGCCAATTATCAAAAAGACAGATGTTCCGGCCTCTGGGATAATTCGCACGTTGTCCAGTTGGAAGTGTCCGGGTCCGGAAAAACGCTCTGGCACCTGCAATACGAATTCTACCCGCGCATTCCGGCCGGCGTGCGGCGTGAGGTCCAAGCCGTGGGTCCGGGGCCCTGTGTCCAGCATCTGCGTTTGCGTGGCGTTGAAAACGATCTCGCTCTCCAGGAGGTCGCCGGTATCGGCATCAAGCAGCCGTACCAGAAAGGCACGATTGAGCGATGCAGACGCCGGGCGCATGTAGGCCCAGCCAAGCCGGTAGTCGAAGCGAAGGATCTCACCCGCATTCACGATGCCAATCGCTTGGCCGAGCCATGGGTCCGCGAGGCCGTCGGAATCGAAAACGTGGCTGAATACCTGCCCTCCCTCGGTCGGTTGGGTGGTGAAAAAATCCGCGAAGGTCGGGCGATGCCCACTGGTTCGGACGGCCGGCGGGTAGTGCCAGTCCACGTATCCGCCGTGAGTCCAGCCTGTCAAATCACCTGTCTCGAAACTGCCGTTTGCGACTGTGGCTCCGTTGAGGAAGCTGGAGGCGCAGAAGAGTAGGATTGAGCATCTGATCATGGGGCCATCTGCGGATAGAGTCGTCAGGAGCGGCGGCAGGCTGACTATGGGAATATCCGAGATGAAGTTCAAGTGCCGCGCGGAGTTTCCTCGAATGAGCCGGAGTAGTCTCAAATTGGTGATCTTCCGGAGTCCATCCATATCGATGGCCCGCGGGTAGAGGTCGCCACGTGAGCCGCTGCTTCTTGCAGCGATTCGCAGGAAGGTTGCGCCATCCCGCGCTGACGAACCAGGATCGCTTTCCATCCTTCCCGCCGCGGGCCCTCGAAGTCCGCGCTGATGGAGTCGCCGATCATCCAAACTTCACTGACCGGATCGAGACCTTTGACAGCGAGCTGGTAGGCCTTGGGGTGTGGTTTCTCGAAGCCGGTTTCCGCCGAGTTGACGATCCGGTGAAAGAACCGGCTCAGCCCGAGACCGGCCACGATCTTGGGGAGCTCCGGAACGTGGTTGGATAGCAGGACGTGGGTCCAACCATGTGCCGCCAGAAGCTCGAGAGTCTCGATCGAATCCGGATAAAGAGCCCAAGACGCGGTAGCGCAGAACGTTTCTCGAACCCGCCCGGCAAGCTCCTCGGCTCGGGACGGTGCAACTCCCGTTTCCACGAAAGCTCGCTTGAACGCCGGCTTCATCCACTCCCACCATGCATCGGCGTCGCAGATGTGCTCGTGGGAGACGTCGGGCGTGTGCCAGGGGAAGCCAGTTTGCAAGGCAGCCGAGACTTCAGCCTGAGTGACGCTCAGATGGGGCTGGAATTCCTGCAACAGATCGAGGAACGCACCTGACCATCGCCGATCCCGGAAGGCGAGTGTTCCGTCGAAGTCCCAGACCACGATCTTCATGTCGAGCGATTCACTGGGATGGATGGATCGGATCGGCAACGTTCGCGTTCAAGATCGCGTCCCGCACGATCTTGTCGAATTCCGCGGCTTCCGAATCCGGGATACTGTGATTGTTGGCGATGAGGTCATTGTGGAACTCCGACCATGCGGTGAGGGCTGCCTCGGCATCCAGGGCGGCCCAACCACGAAAGATGTAGCCGACGTCATAGGCACTGAGTGACTGGAATGGATCGGAAAATTGAGCGGGCTGATCTTCATTCGAGAGTGTCACACGAAGCTTGTCTTGGAGCCACAGCACTACGGAAGCCGGATCTTTCCGGCCCCACTCGATGTGGAGCATTGAACCCGCCAAATCGGTGCCGTTGTCGACGAGGGGCCAAGCTGCAGGGTCATGAGAGAACTCGATGAGGGCCCGGATCTCATCGGCTGAAAGTTCACGGATCAGCGGGAGGATCTCGGCCCGGGCGCTTGCAAGATCGTCGTTAGTGAAGCCTTCGGGCCGGCCGAGAAATTCTCCTTGGGCCTCGAATTCCTGGACCAGGTGCCACAGCTTGTCCGGCAGCGTCTGGACTGGCGACGGGCCTCCCGAGCTTTGTGCTCGGCGGCTCCGGCGCGCGGACCCATCTCCTGTTTGCGCGGTTGAGGGCAATGCGCCGGTCGCCGCGCGTGTGCCCGGTGTCTTTGCGGCCCCGGCTTCGTGCTCCACGCCGCCATGCCTGAGCTCGAAGAACACGGCCACGCTGAGCGAGATCAACAAGGCAGCGAGGATGAGGCGCCGGCGGTTCATTGGCTGGATCTCAACGGTGGCTATTGCGGCAGGCGTTGGAGTGGCGTCCTGATCTCGTGTTGGAGCTACAGGTGTTCCCGCGCTTCGATGGCGCGAAGCAAGAGATAGTAGATAAGCGTGGGCAAGTAAAGTGATGCGAGGGAGATGAGGAACGAGGCGGGAGAGGGACCGGACATCATCATGCCGATTGGGATCGCGGGGATGCAAAGAACGACGAGCACCACCAGCGGCTCGACGAACCAGGAAACGAAGAGCTTGTTGTGGATCAGGTAGTTCGAGACGGTGGCGACCGGTCCGAAGATCAGAAGCGTCAGCATTGCCGTCCAGGCGGCCGCGGAGAGCAATGACCCGGCCATCCATGGAATGCGCCCCCCGGAGAGGTCCGCTGCCATGTCGGTGGCGGCGTAGGCAGGCGCTACCATGAGGATGGTGCCCGTCATCGCGATCGCTTGCTTCAGTAGTGGGGTCGTCATCTGATGGGGGCGGATCTTCCGCAGGCTGGGAAACGTAGCGAAGTGAGGGAGGTCGGCAAGGTTGCGAGGAAAGGAAGATCGCTTGTTCTGGGTGCGCGCAACCGCTTCGAGGACATCGCTCCCACCGCCGCATTTGCATGTGAAAGCCAGTTTCGTCAGTCATCGTGGGAAGACCACGCGAACCGGATGCGGACGAACCGCCGCGCAGCGCCGGCCTCGGGGTCTTCAATGCGGTAGCGGAAAGTGCCGTCGCTCGCGGTGTCTGGTACCGGAGGTGACGCCAGCGGTGTCCAGTTTTGCAAGTCGGCGCTGGTTTCAGCGCTAGCGACGATGCCGCTATCTTGCAGAGGCAGCGAAGTCGTGAAATTCCAGCCATTGGCGTCGAGCCGAGCCACGGGAATGTGGAAGAGGCCTGGCGTTGCGTCGACAGGCGAGCTGCCTTGCAGGACTTCCTCGAGATTGGTCAGCCCGTCGCCATCAGGATCAGCGAGGGGGCCGGCCGAGGCTCCCGTGAGACCGTGGGATGCGAGGATCTCACCGAAGGTGCCGGAAGCATTGAGTGCGGCGAAATCGAGGAGGCGGACTTCGCCGTGGCCGTTGCTGTAGAGGATGGTCGTGAGATTAGAGCGACTGATGATGTGGGCCGAGGCATGAACGGGGTTGAACAGATGAAAGGTCCTCAATAGCGACTCGGCGTGGGATTGCCAGCGGCTGCCGCGGTTCTCGCTCCAGTAGAGATTCCGTGGGCCGATGATGCCGAACCATTCGCCCGCGGGAGGAATGCGCAGCTCGAGAATGTCGAGGTCGCCATCGCAGTCGAGGTCGAGCGGCGGCCAGATCGCCTCTTGTGGAAGAGCTTCGGGAAGCGGGATGGAGTTCAGCCCGGCTTGTCCTTCCCGCACAGTCTCGAGACTGGGAGGTGAGCTATTGCTGATCCAGCCGAGCTCCACGACGTTCTCGTTGTTCGGCATCCGCTTGGCGAGGCTGGAGGCGAGGAACCGCCACCCGACGATCGTACTCCCAGCTCCCACTTCTCCCCACCCCGTCACATCGCCCAAAGGGCAGGGAGCGGCGACGACATCGAGGTCGCCGTCATCGTCCATGTCGATGAAGGCGACTTCCCCGGGCGTGCCGAAATCGTGGAGGAACGTTGGCTCGGACGCGGACTCGGTCGGCTTGGTGAACAGCTGGCCGCCTTGAAAGAAGCGGAGGCCGCCGGAATCCAGTCGCAGTGGAATAATGTGCGGATACGGTTCGTTCTCCGCCGGCGTCAGACTAGCTAGCAGTTCCGGCTCCGAAAATCGTCGGCCGCCTTGGTTTCTCAGGAGATGCATGGCGGAGGCCGAACCATCGGAGATGGCGATGTCCGGAAACAAATCGCCATCGGCATCGCCGACGACCAGCCGGTTTCCGGGCCAAAGCCCGCTGTATGACGGGGTTGGGTCGCTGTTGACGGTCATCGTTTCGCGCCGGCCCATCACGTCGTGGATCAGGTGCGCGCGGCCGCTTCGCGAGCCGTTGAGCGTGGGGCGTTTCTCCGGCGTGATGAGATCCAGCGCTCCATCAAGATCGAGATCCAAAAGATGTATTTCGCCAAAATCCGTGAACGGACCGGCCAGCGTTCTCCATTCCGGTGTCTCTATGCGGAGTGACTCCAGGGAAGCCCAGGCCACGCTGGCATCCGCTTCTGAAGTGGTGGAAGAAGCCCCTCCGAACCGACAAAGCAGGCCGGGCGGCCCGTCCGCGTGAAGACGCATCAAGATCAGCTCGCCCCAGCCCTTCTTGGGCATCTGAAGCTCGACCGTCTGCTCCCATTGCCCGTCTGCCTGTCGCTGATAGCAGAGAATCCAGTCGCGGAAGAGCGGTTCGGGCCGCAGCACCCGGATCCACAACTCCGTGCTGCCAGGATCGTCTACGGCGACCATCGCGGCGAGGGTCCCCTCCGCTTCGAGCCTAACCTCACTGTGAATTGCGATCTCAACAAGATCGTTCCCGGCTATCGACTGTTCGTAGATCGCAATGGTCGTTTTCCAAGGCTCGGAAAGACTCAGAGGGATTGCGACGGAGGGGAGTGGGGCGCCCTCAACCTGGAAGATTTCAGGCGTAAGATCGGAGCGGTAGGGATTCGTGAGGATCTCCGCTTCGGCGAAGACGTCGTTCCCGAGATTTCGGTGGATGTGCGTATGGTCATCCGTTTCCTCGACCAAGTCGAAATCCCCATCTTCGTCCAAATCCAGCGGCCGGAAATTCGAAGCTTCGCGGGACCAATCCTCCGGATCCAGCAGAGGCGAGCCGCCGGTCGATCTGAGCGGAGTCATGTGGTGCTCGTCGGCCTCATCGATGCTGTAGAGGTAAAGGGAACGGTCCTTTTCAACCAACAGTCTGTCGCGCGTCACGTCGCCGGCAGGAATCACGGCGAGGGTCTCGCCGAAAGGCTTGTCTTCGGAGTAGTTGTCGAACGTCGGCCAAACCGCTCCGGGGATCGGAGCGGCTGCTGTGAAGTCTCCGTTCCCGAGATTGGTCAGCTTCAGCTTCCAAAGATAAATATCCCTGCGGCCATCGCCATCCAGATCTGCGAAGATCGCCGGAGCCCGCTCCCAGTCACGCGGATGGACCTGAAGGCGGATCGGCGGGGAAAACGTGCCGTCGCCGCGGTTCTCGCACCACACGATCATCGCGGCTTCCCACTGGTCCTGGAGGATCAGATCCAAGTCGCCGTCGCCGTCGAGGTCCTCCGCTTGCACGCGGTGAAGACCGTATGGATGCGCGGCCACTTCCTGGACTCGCGTGACGGAAAGCTGCCCGGCAGCGGGCAGGGCTGCGGCTAGCAGGAGCAGCGTAAGCAGAGGGGATCTCATGGGCAGGAGAAGACGAGTCGGGCGAAGCGTCGGCGGAGATCGGGCGGTTCGGGCGCGGCGAAGTGGTAGGTGTGGCTGCCCGGATTGTCCGCAAGGGCGACCGGTTCCGACTCGACTCGTTTCCAAACAACCAAGTCGTCGCTGGTTTCAAGGCAAGCGACGATGCCGCAGGATTCGAGGCAGAGCGGCAGCTTGGCGATCCAGCCGTCCGCCGCAGAAGCGAGCGGAACGGCGAAGCCGGAGTCGGGATGAAAAGGCGAAGTCCCGGCGAGGGCCTCGGCGAAATTCGGGATGCCGTCGCCGTCCGGATCGAGGTGCGGCGCGGCGGAGCAGCCGGTGGCCCCGGAGCCGGCCAAGGCCGCCGCGAGTGAGTCGGTGACAGTAGCGGCGCGGGTGCGGATTTCGAGGATCTCGCCGATGCGGTTGATGACGATCATGCGCCCGCCCTCGGCATGCACCGCCGGTTCCAATTCCGGCGAGACGCGCAGGCGACCCAGTTCCGTCTCGTGATGGATCCACATCCCGCCGATAAATTCGCTCCACTCCAGCCGGTGCTCGCGCACGCCGTCCTCATCCGCCGGAGCCAACGGGGCTGCGATGAAGCGCAGGATGTCGATGTCCGCGTCGCCGTCGATGTTCACGGCGACGGCGTGGGTGTCGGCGCTCGGGAACGTCGTGCCAGGATGGGGGAAGCCGGTGAGCGTTCCTCCCGCCAAACGACATGCCGCCCAGGAGACCTCCATGCCGTCGCCGCCGGGGAGGAGTTGGAAGAGATCGGGTGTCCCGTCCCCATCGAGATCGCCGCTCTCGAGCTTCGTGACGGAATGCTCCGCTGAAACCTCCGCGACCGGCAGGAGCGAGTCGAGGTGGCGGCCCTGCGGATTCCATTTCCCCCAGGCGATGGCGTGACCGAAGACGGAGGGAAAGAAGACAAAGTCCAGGTGACCGTCACCGTCGATGTCGTGATCGGCCGCGACGACTTGGGCGTTGGTGCCGGGCGAAACGGTCATCGAGGTATATCCATATCCATAGGTGCCGAAGCCGGTGCTCGTCAGAAGACCGGGTTTCCATGCGAGGACGTGCGTCCCGGACGCTCCGCTTTCCACCCGAAGGAGACCCGACGCGACCTCGTTCGAGAACAGGGGAATGCTATATCCGGCGATCATCGGCGAGAACGCAAGGCTTCCCAGATTCTCCGCGGCGGCTACGGCGAAGAATCCCATATCAGCCCCTGGGAACGTGGACGCCCGGACGAAATCCTTGTCTCCATCCAAGTCCAGGTCGATGAAACGCGGAGGTCCCGCTGCATGCCGGCGGAGGGAAGGGTGCCGGAGCATGTCCGGCACGAGAAAGTGCAGGGGCTTGGGAACCTGAGGCCCCGCTGCGGAAACGGCCATGGCCCCGCCGATCCACGACGTGGCGGCAAGAAGGTGCGTTTCGTCCGTCGGGTCGCGCTTGTGCCACTCCGCGTGCTCCAAGCGCCCGAAAGGGCCGTGGAGCAGTTCCTCCTGGAGCGTCTTCGATGAATCTCCGGTCCGGATTTTCTTCACCGTGCACGACAGGATGGCCTCCGGGGCGGGGCGGGTCTGGTCCGGCGCGGCGACTGCGGACCAAGCGACACTTTTCAAGTCCCGCGAGAGGAACGGCGTCAGGATTCCTTCCTCTTCGATCGGGACGACGCCCCGGCTTTCCAAGCCGTACATGTGGTTGGCGGTGACCGCCATTGAGGCGATGCTGCACCTCCCTTCTCCGGTGCGAGGACCGAGCGTGGCCACGATCTCGGGGAGGCTGCTGTTCGCGCCGCTGCGGGCCGTAAGTCCGAGCGTCCGGAACCCGGTGTAGCCGGCGCCATAAATCGTCTTGTTGTCCGCCGGTTGAACCAAGCGGATGCTGGTGAAGGCGTCGCTCTCGTCATTGCCACTGGAAGCCGCGGCTACGAACTCCGGACGCGTTTTCCCCGAATAGTTGTAGACCGCGGACACACACTCCGGGAGATGAAACATTTGCCTCGCCGGAAGGAACAGGCCGTTCTCCGCGGGGCGGAGCGCATACAATCCATTCGCCAGCTGCTTTGTTCCGTGACTTGCGCCGTCCGAGGGGATGATCAACGTGGGACGCTCGCTGTAAGGAAACGGCGACGGAAGGATCAGGCAGAGCGTCGGATCGACGGGTGGAGAAACCAGCACGCCCTCCGCCGTTCCCACCGCTTCGGCCCCGGTGCGGGTGAAAAGAGTCCACTCGCCGCTCTCCAAGTGCCGGCCGACGAGCAATCCCGGATCGTCCGCACAGAGTTGATAGCCTTCCGTGAGCGCATGAGCAGCGGGCGGATCGAAGCGGCGGAACCGGTTCTTCAGCACCCAACCGGGAAAATGCAGATCCACCAGGCCATCGCCATCGAGATCCGCGGCAAAGGGACGTTGGCCGCGGACGCGGATACGGAGTCCGCCCGTGTCGATCCAGCGCAGTGGCCCGACCGGCCCTTCCGAGCTGCATTCGATCCAGCCGAGGAAGTCGTTGTTCCGCCCGGTGACGAGCAGATCGTGGTCGCCATCATTGTCCAGATCCGCCTCGACCACCTGTCCGAGGCCGTCGGGTTGGCGTGACACTAGCTCCGAGGCGACGACCTCAAGCTCGGCCTGTGCGGGACTGAGGAAAAGAAGGGTAAGGATTGAGACGCGCCGCACAGCGGATAGGCAAGACGAGGAGCCGAAGCCGGACAAGTTTCAAAGCGTGCCGGCATTCACGATCCCTCGCCGACTGCTCGGCTCATCCGTTCAACGCTGGTGGAATCCGTCGCCGGTTTGGATGAACTCGATCCGGTTTCCGAAGGGGTCGGCCGTGTAGAAGCGCTTCCGATCCGGGAGGGCATTGTCCCATGTGACAGGAAATCCCTTTTCTTCGAGGCTGTGCGCGAGGGCGCTGACATCCGGAGTGCAAAAGGCGGGGTGTGCCTTTTTCTGCGGGATGAAATCCGCATCCACGCCGATATGCACGACGACGTTGCCAGCGCGGAACCAACAACCTCCACGGCCTGCCAGAGGATCGGGTTTCTGATCCTCCTTCATCTCTAGCGCGACCTGGAAAAACGCTCGCGCATTCTCCTCTCCGCCCGGTGGCATTGCCAACTGGATGTGATCCAAGGATTCGATCATCGCTTGTTAGGCAGTGTGGACAAATAGGAAGTGCTTGAAATCCAGCCCCATGAGTGCAGAA
>CBFGTW010000111.1:0-14969 GCA_965651855.1 uncultured Verrucomicrobiales bacterium | reverse complement strand
GATGGCCGCGGACCCCCGCCCGATCCCGGAGATCGTGCGGGACTCGCTGCCGTGGACGGCGCATTTCCACGCGAACGACCCGAACCTCCGCGGCCCCGGGATGGGCGAGGTGGCATTCCCGCCGATCGCCAAGGCGCTCGTCGAGGGCGGCTACACCGGCTGGGTCTCGGTGGAAGTCTTCGACACCACCGTGGAGCCCGATTTTCTCGCCGCGGAAAGCCTGCGGAATCTCCGCGCCGCCTTCCCCTAACATGTAACTTTTCTTCCGCCGGCCGCTCCCGCAGGCTGCGCCCACTTTCAAAAACCCGTGAATTCCGATCCCACCTCCAGAGAAGACGCGCTGCTCGATGAAGCGGCGACCAAAGGCCCGCTCGGCAAGGCGGCCATCTACACCCGGCTCTCCGGTCCCGGCTGGCTGCAGGGTGCCATCACCCTCGGCGGCGGTTCGTTGGCCGGCGCGCTCTACATCGGCATCATCGCCGGCTACCAGCTCATGTGGCTCCAGCCGCTGGCGATGATCCTCGGCGTGATCATGCTCTCCGCCATCGGCTACGTGACGCTCTCCACCGGGCGCCGGCCGTTCGAATCGATCAACAACTGCATCTCCCCGGCCCTCGGCTGGGCGTGGGTGATCGCCACCATCACCGCGAACATCGTGTGGTCGATGCCGCAGTTCAGCCTCGGGATCGGCGCGATCCAGCAGAACATTTTCCCGGCCTTGGGACAGACGCCGGCGGCCGTCAAGCAGACGACAATCTGGATCGCGGTCGTGTTCTTCGTCGTCGGAATGCTCGTGAACTACTGCTACGAGGCGGGATCGAGAGGAGTGAAGATCTTCGAGAACATCCTCAAGGCGATGGTCGGAGTGATCGTCGTCGCGTTCTTCCTCGTCGTCGGCGTGCTCACCACATCGGGCGCGCTCGACTGGGGCGCGGTCTTCAACGGCGCATGGCCGCGCGTTTCCGACCTCTTCAACCCGGCGCGGGAATACCTCGCGCCCATCGCCGCGACCGGCGAGCACGCCGAATTCTGGCGCGATGCGATCATCGCATCCCAGCGCGACAAGATCATCACCGCCTTCGGCACCGCTGTGGGCATCAACATGACCTTCCTGCTGCCCTACTCGATGCTTCGCCGCAAGTGGGGCAAGCGCCACCGCGGCCTGGCGATCTTCGACCTTTCGATCGGGCTGATCGTTCCCTTCGTGCTGGCCACCTCCTGCATCGTCATCGCCGCCGCCGGGGCTTTCCATGCGAAGACCGGCGACATCCTGGATGAAAACGGCGCTCCCTTCCCCAAGACGGCGAACAGCTACTACAACGCCTTCAAGGCTCATCCGGACGTGACCGACGCGCTGGCGAACCTGCCGGCGGACACCGACGTGGACGCCGCCCGCCGCGCCGCGGTGGACGCCTTGCCCGAATCCGACCGCCGGATCGGCGCCATGCTCGCGGAGCGCAACAACCTGCAGCTCGCGGACACGCTCAGTCCGCTCACCGGTCCCGAGATCGCTCAGCAGGTCTTCGGCATCGGCGTGATGGGGATGGCACTTTCCACCATCATCGTTCTGATGCTGATGAACGGCTTCGCGGTGACGGAGCTCGTCGGCAAGCCCGGCAACCGCACGATCCATATGATCGGCTGCGCCATTTCCGGCATCGGCGGCCTTGCCGGGGCCTTCCTCTGGAGCAATCCGGAAGCGCGGGCCGCGCTCGCGGTGCCGACGTCCGTGATCGGCACCTCGATGATCCCGATCGCCTACTTCACGTTCTTCCTGATGATGAACTCGCGCACCCTGCTCGGGGAAAGCCTGCCCGTCGGCGGCCGCCGCCTGCGCTGGAACGCGCTCATGCTGGCCGCCACCGTGATCGCCACCAGCGGCTCGATCTGGGTGCTGCTGTCCAAGGGCGTCCCCGGCTACATCGGCGTCGGCATCCTCGCCGCGCTGTTCGTCATCGGCCTTGTCGGATTCTTCTCCAAGAACCGGGTGAAGGCATGACTTCCGGAAGCAACCACCCTGAAACCACCCAACACGCGCAAGATATGAAATTCGGAATCGTCGGCGCCGGCATGATCGGCCACTTCCACGCCAAAGCCATCACCGCCATGACGGGCGGCGAGCTCCACTCGGTCTTCGATCTCCGCGCCGAAGCGGCCGAAAAGCTGGCGAAGGAATACGGCGCGAAGGCGTTCTCGCAGATGGAGGAATTCCTCGCCGATCCGGAGCTGGAGATCGTGACCGTCGGCACGCCGTCCGGCGCCCACCTCGATCCGGCGCTCGCCGCATTGAACGCCGGCAAGCACGTCATCTGCGAGAAGCCCCTCGAGGTCACCACCCGGCGGATCGACCAGCTCATGGAAGCCGCGGAGCGCAACGGCAAGACGCTCGCCGCGGTGCTCAACCGCCGCTTCCACCCGGGCATGGACGCCTTCAAGAAAGCCGCGGATGAAGGCCGCTTCGGCAAACTCACCTCGGCCTCGTGCTACGTGAAGTGGTACCGCGACCAAGCCTACTACGACTCCGCCGCCTGGCGCGGCACCTGGGCGCTCGATGGTGGCGGCGCGCTGATGAACCAGTCGATCCACACGATCGACGCCCTGCTTTATCTCGCCGGTCCGGTGCGCAGCGTGCAGGCGAACGCCGCTTGCCTCGCCCACACCGGCATCGAGGTGGAGGACCTCGCGGTGGCCATCGTGGAATTCGCGAACGGCGCGCGCGGCGTGATCGAAGGCTCGACGTGCAGTTGGTCGAAGGACGGCCATCCGGCGCGCGTCCAGCTCTGCGGCACGGAGGGCTCCGTCTTCCTCGCCGACGAAGCGTTCGAGATCTGGGACTTCATGCACGAAAAGCCGGAGGACAAGGAGATCCGCTCGACCCTCATGCGCGGCCAGGAAGCCGGCCTCGGCGCGAACGACCCCTCCGCGATCAATTTCTACCAGCACCAGCGGAACTTCGAGGAAGTCGTCAATGCGATCCGCGAAGGCCGCGAGCCCACCACCTCCGCCCTCGAGGCGCGCAAGTCCGTGGAACTGATCACCGCGATTTATGAAAGCGCCCGCCACGACGGAGCCCGCATCTCACTCATTCCGTGTGCGCCGCCAAAGTAGAAGTTTGGGAAAGCACGAATCTTCAAGCATCAAATCCCAAATGAAGAGAGCTGGAAGAAAGCATGAATACTCAAGCATAAAATCCTAAATAAAGAGAGCTTCGCGCGAAACCGAGTCTTCCATCTTCCATCTCACCTTGGCGACCTTGGCGTCTTGGCGGTTCAGCCTCTTCCACTTGGCACTCGGCACTTCGCACTTGCCACTTCTTCCGCACCTCGCGCCGTTGGCGACAAGTGGGCGGGCCCGGCGGTCCGCGCCCTACCGGGGCGGCGGATTGCCTCCGCCGGGCCTTTCGGAGCCCCGCTCTTCCCGCCGCGCCCACTCCGGCACGCCGAGGTATTCTTCTTCGCTCCAGAACTTCCGCCCGTAAACGTCGATGACCGGCAGGTTCTTGTCGAAGCGCAGCTTGCGGCATGCGGCCGCGAAGCTGTCGCTTTCCTCCAGCCAGTCGAGCACCTGCTCGGCAGACAGTTTCATTCCGTCGCGCAAGTGATTCTTCCGAGCCTGTTCGAAGGTGACCAAGGGGCTGCTCATGTGGGCTCCTCCATGATATCGCGCAGAACCGCGGCGTCGAGGAGATCGTGGTCCCGCCCCGCTTCCCGCTTCATCCACTCGAGCCGTGCGAGATCGAGCACCGGAATCCGGATGTCCTCGATCACCTTGAAGTCGACCTCCTCCCAAGCCTCCTCGAAATCAAACGGCTCCTGGACAAATATGTCTATCGGCGTTTCGACATGCGCGTCGCACCAAAGCTGGAACACCACCATGTTGCGATTGGTGACCCAGTCCTCGCGTGTGGCGGGATCGGCGAATTGTTCCCACTTGACCGGAAGCCTCGGCCGGTATCCCAGCGCCTCCAGCGCGCGCAAGCCCTTGAGCAAGTTCTCCTGCTCGAGCCCGATCACCAGATCCAGATCCTTGGTATGCCGTTGGTGGCCGTGCAAATTGACAGCCACCCCGCCCACCACCAGATAGCGGACGCCCGCGTCTTGAAGCGCTTTCGCCACCAGCAAAATCGTCGACTTTTTCACCTGCCGCGTATTCTAACCACCCGAACCTCCGGATCAATCCCGTCATGAAATCCACCCGCCTCACCGGCTTCGCCGACGAAGCTTCCCGCGATCTTGAAAAGCAAATCGCCGCCACCAAGGAACTCGGCTGGTCCGCCATTTCCGCGCGGATGATCGGCGACAAGAACATCCACGAGCTGCCGCAGGACGAGTTCGACCGCGTGGCGGACCGGCTCGACGAGGCCGGCATCCACGTGCCGGAGTTCGGCTCGTTGATCGCGAACTGGGGCAAGAAAATCGACAGCGACTTCGCCGTCACGCTCGCCGAGATCGAGCGCGCGATTCCGCGGATGAAGCGGCTCGGCACGCGGATCGTCCGCATCATGTCCTACGCCCAGCAGCCGTGGGGCGAGGACCAGCAGGAAGCGGAGCGGTTCCGCCGGCTGCGCGAGATCGTCCGGCGCTTCACCGACGAAGGCCTCGTCGCCGCTCACGAGAACTGCATGAACTGGGGCGGCTTTTCCTGCACCCACAGCCTCCGCCTCATCGAGGAAATCCCCGGCCTCAAGCTGATCTTCGACACCGGCAATCCCGTCTTCCAACGCGATCGCTCGCAGGCGGAGCCCTTTCCGTGGCAGGACCCCTTCGAGTTCTGGAAAGCCGTGCGCGACCACGTCGTCCACATCCACGTCAAGGACTGCCGGAACCCGGTGGGCGACGAAACCGAGCCGGAATACACCATGCCCGGCGAAGGCCAGGCGATGTTGCGCGAGATCCTCGGCGACGCCCTCGCCCGCGGGTACGACGGCTGGATCGCGATCGAGCCGCACGTCGCCACCGTATTCCACGCGCCGGACCCGACGCAGGTGGACTGGCAGCAGTGCTACGACTCCTACGTCGAGTACGGTCGCCGGCTCGAGGCGTTGCTGGAAAACCTTCGGCAATCCTGATTTTCCGATCCTGCGGAGAAATCTTTTTGCACTTCCGCAACTAACAATTTGCACGGCCGCTTGACAGGCACGGGTCGCGCGTCCTGAGGGCGGCCGGCGTCCGGGGTGCGCAAGCTTCACCTTCCCAAGGATTTGCGCCCGCGGGCGGGACGGCGCGGGCAGTGGCACATCGGCTGCGAGAAGCGGCCGACCATGCACTGCCGCCGGCATCATTCGCGGGTCGTTCCCAGCATCGTTTGCGCCGTCGCGGCGTTGGCGGTGCTGGTCGCGTTTCCGCAGCCGGCGGCGCGGCTGATCGTGGCGCTGCTGGCCCTGACCGCCGCGTTGGTGGCGGCGCTGACGATCCTCAAGGGACTCGCGTTCCTGCCGTCGCGCCGGCGCCGCCAGGCGCGGGAAGTGCACCTCCCGGCGGAGCCGCCTTTCGTCTCGATCCACGTCGCGGCGGGCGAAGCCTCGGACGAACAAATCGTGCGGACACTCGAGTCGATCGTCCGCCAGAACTACCCGGCCGGCCGTTTCGAGGCGATTTTGCTCGGACCTTGCGATCCTGCCACCGCCCGCCGCTGCGCCGAACTCGGCGTGCGCCACCATCCCGCCGCCGCAGGTTCGCCGGCGGATCTGCTCAACACGGCGCGCCGGCTGATGTCGACCGACGCCACGCACATCGCGCTTGTCGGACCGGGCGTGGAACTCGCGCCGTATTTCCTGCGGGTGGCCGCGGCGGCCTTCGACTCACGGGACATTTCCCACGTCCAGTTTCCGCACGCGTTCCGGCGGCCGCACGGGGCGACGCTGCCGGTCGAGCAGGAACTCCGGCATTTCTTCGAGCTTTACGCCGCCTCGGCCGGCACCGGTGCGCTGCCCGCCGGACAGCTTTGCGTGGTGCGCCGCGACGCGCTGTCCGAAGTCGGCGGCTGGAGCGACGACAGCGCGAACCACGGCGCGGAACTCGGGACGCGCCTGCTCGCGGCGGGCTTCCACGGCCGCTACGTGGAACTCGACGTGGCGAAGCGCGACCTGCCGCACACTTTCGAGGAACTCGCCGCCCAACGGGTGCGGCTCGCCGCGGGACACGCGCGCTGCCTGGTGGAAGCCTGCCGCAGCGGCCGCGTCCCCCGCACCGGGCTCGGGAATTTCTGGCGCATGCTCCAGCAGCTCGGAGCGTGGCTGGACGTCCAGCTCGTCGTCCTGGCCGCGGCCTTGTTCGCCGCCGCGGGCATCCTCTTCACCGGCCATGCCAGTTTCCAACAGGTGTTTGCCTTGGCCCTCGGCCTGTGGGCGTTCGCCGCGCTGGCGGGCGCGCTGCCGGTCGCCGCGGCGGTGAAAGGCGGCGCCGGCGACCGGCTGCGGGCCGCCTTTGTCCACCAAGCTCTCGCTCCCGCCGCCTCCTGGGGCACCTTGCTCGGGCTGTTCCGTCCGCAGCCGCAGTTGGAAGCCGGGCCCGTCCCGCAGCCGGCGCGTCCGGCGGCGCTGGCGGATACCATTTCGCCACTGCTCGGCGTGATGTTCCTGCTGCCATCGGACCGCATTTTCCCGCTGCTGGCGCTGGCGGCGGTGCTGTTCCTCCATGTTTCGCTCCGCCGCTACGTGGCGGCCGCGCTCGCCACGCCGGGAGCGCCGGTTCTCCGGACGTTCACACCGGCACGGCCGGCAGCTCGTGCGGTCGCGGGAAGTCGGTGATCCGCTCGAGCCGGATCCCGTACAGCGCGGCGATCTCCGGCGCGTCGGAGACATGGTAAACCTCGCGGTAGTAGATCTCCTTGATGCCGTAGGCGCACAGCGTCTGCATGCACGAAGTGCACGGCATCGTGGTGGTCGCCACCAGCTTCGCCTCGCCGCGGCGGAACAAGCTGCACAGGTTCACCTCGGCATGGAGCATGAATTTCTGGCGCGCTTCGCGGTCGTCCCAGAAGTCCGGTGGCGCGTCGAACCCCGGCGCGAGGCCATTGTAGGCGGTGCCGATCACCCGGTTGTCGAAGTCCAGCGCCGCGGCTCCCACTTTCCGGAACGGGTCTTCCGAGCGCAGGCTGGCGACGTGCGCCAGCGCCATCGCGTACTGCGGGATCGAGAGGCGGGACATGCACCGGAGGATGCGCGGCGGCGCGCTTTTTCAAAGATTCAAAAAAGGGGGACGCGGGATTTTTCGCTTCGCGATCCGCCGGACGGGCCGCAGTTTCCGCCGTGGACCGGACCCGCTCAGGCGTGCTGGCGGCGATCGCCGCGTTTTTCCTCTGGGGCGTGCTGCCGGTCTTCTGGAAGGCGCTCGAGGACGTGCTGCCGCCGGCCTCCATCGTCGCCCAGCGCACGCTCTGGTCGCTGGTCCTGCTGCTGCCGATCGTGGCGTGGAAAGGCGGGCTCCGGCCACTCGGTGACGCGCTGCGTTCGCCCCGGGCCGTCGGCTGGCACCTCGTCGCCGGCTCGCTTCTGGCGACCAACTGGCTGCTCTACGTGTGGGCGACGCTCAACGAGCGTATCATCGAAGGTGCCCTCGGTTACTATCTGAATCCGTTCTTCAACATGCTGTTCGGCGCGCTGTGGTTCGGCGAACGGCAGAACCCGCGGCAGAAGGCGGCGATCGCGTTGGCCCTCGCCGGCGTGGCCTTCCAGATGCCGGCGGTCGGGCATTTCCCCTGGGTGGCCGTGGTGCTGGCGGTGACGTTCTCGCTGTACGCGGTGGTGCGGAAACGGGCCCCGCTCGGCTCCTCGACCGGCCTCGCCGCGGAGACCATCCTGCTCGCTCCGGTCGCGCTCGGCTGGCTGGTTTTCCAATCCGCCGGCCTGCCCGAGGCCTTCGGCCGGAGCTGGGGAAACGCGGCGCTGGTGGCCGCCACCGGGCTTGCCACGGCCTTGCCGCTGCTGTGCTTCGGCCACGCGGCGCGCAGCATCCGGCTGACCACCCTCGGCATTCTCCAGTTCATCGGCCCCACGCTCCAGTTTCTCATCGGCTGGCGGCTCTACGGCGAGCCGATGAGCGCCGCCCGGCTGCTTTCCTTCGCGCTCATCTGGACGGCCATCGCCGTCTACGCCTGGGACGCCCGCCGTTCCCAACGCCCGCACCAAAGGCCGGGCTTGCCGTCGCCGGGGCCGCCCGATACCCACGGGCATGCTTGATGAAGTCCGCGCCTTGTTGATTCTCCAGGACCGCGACCGCCGCCTGCTGGCGATCGCGAAGGACTTGGAAAAACTCCCTCAAGACGAGGCGCGCGCGAAGACGAAACTCGCCGGTGACGAAGCCGCCGTGACCCAGGCCCGCGAGGCCCTCCGCGAGGCCGAACTGCGGATCAAGAAAATCGAGATGGAGGTGGAAACCCGCCGCACCACCATCAAGCGGCTCAAGCAACAGCAGTTCGAGACCCGCAAGAATGACGAATACCAGGCGCTCGCCCACGAGGTGACCCGCTACGAAAAGGACGTCGACAAGCTGGAGACGCAGGAACTCGAGGCCATGGAGGAAGCGGACGCCCTCCGGGCCCGGCTCGCCGATGCCGAGACCGCCCGCGCCAGGACCCAGAAGCTCGTCGACGAGGATCTCGCCGGAATTTCCGAGCGGCAAAAACGGCTCGAAGCGGACCGCGCGGAGGTTCAGGCGGAACGGGAGAAGCTCGCCGCGAGCGCCCCGGCCGACCTCCTGCCGCTCTACGACCGCCTGATGAAAACCAAGAACGGCCTTGCCCTCGCGCCGCTCCACGAGGGTCGCTGCGGCGGCTGCCACATGAAGCTGATCGCCTCCACCGTGATCAACGTGCAGTCGGAAAAGGAAGTCACCCGCTGCGAGGACTGCGGGCGCATCCTTTACTGCGATTGATCGGCTGGCGGATTCACGGCAGCGGCCCGAATCCAGCGAGATCATCGTCCGTCCGGGCGAACTCGCGGAGCGACTCGTCCATGTCGAGCGCGCGCAGGATGTGCTCGCGCGCCCGTTCGCCTTGGCCGAGCGTCCAAAGGTAGCAGCCCATGTTGTAGTGGAACTCGGGCATGCCGAAGAGTTCCTTCGGCCCGCGCAACAGCCAGTCGCAGGCCGCGCGCGTATCCCCCGTCTCATGCAGGCAATACGCCGCCTGGAGGAAAAGCCCGGCCTCCTCCGGCTCCTTCATGCACAGCAGGCGCGCGGTTTCCGAGGCCGCGTTCCATGTTTCCAACTGCATCTGCGCCTCGAGTTTCACCCGCAGCACCCGCTGCCGCGTGTGCTCGCGGAACGGCAGGCCCTGCAACTCGTAGAGCGCCTCGTCCGCCAAGCCCAGCTCGAGCCATCCCGTGGCGGTGCGCAGCGTCTGCAAAACTTCCATCCCCGCCAGCCTACGACTTCCTCCCCGCCATGACGAGTGACGAATCCTGGATACAACATGCCGCGCCCCGCCTTGTTCTTGCCTCCTGCGTCCCGCCTCTGGCTTCCTCCCCGCGACCTTCGACCTTCCGACCTTCCGACCTTCTTGAAACACGTCATCATCCACACCGACGGAGCCTGCAAAAAGAACCCCGGCCCCGGCGGCTACGGGGCGGTCCTCGTTTTCGGCCGGCACCGCAAGGAACTCGCCGCCGGCTACCGCCTCACCACCAACAACCGGATGGAGATGCGTGCCGCCATCGCCGCGCTCGAACTCCTCAGCGAGCCCTGCGCCGTCGAGCTCCACTCCGACTCGCGCTACCTGATCGACGCCATGACCAAGCGCTGGATACCCGGCTGGATCCGCCGCGGCTGGAAAACTTCCAACAACCAGCCGGTCAAGAACCAGGACCTCTGGCTCAAACTCGCCGCCCTCGCCGAGCGCCACACCATCGACTGGCGCTGGGTCAAGGGTCACGCCGGCCACGCCGAGAACGAACGCTGCGACGCGCTCGCCAACCTCGCCGTCCGCTCCCGGAACCTGGCCGAGGACGTGGGCTTCGCCTGACCGCTGCGGCAGTCGGCCACTTCCACGAAGATACCGGGGACAGGACTTGAACCTGCACGGGCGAGCCCACTTGAACCTAAACCAAGCGCGTCTACCAATTCCGCCACCCCGGCGTCTCGGGTGGCCAGCCTAGCGGTCGGCGCGCGGCCGGCAAGCGCCCAATGCGAGCCGCCGGGCGGCGGTCGGCTCCGGAGCGGCCGTGCCGGTGGCGCATTCCAAGACGTGGAACCTCGCGCCGAGTTGGCCGGGGTGAGTCAGCGTCTGGAATTGCCGGATCGCCCGGGCGTCAGGCGCGCCTTCCTGGGCCGCGAGCCAGTCGCGGCCGATCCGGGTGAGCCAGGCGCCTTGGTTGTCGAAGCATGCCGGTGGCCATCCCATCGCGGCGGAAACCTCGGCCACGGCGGTGAAATCCACGTGCGCGGTGATGTCCGCCTCACCCGGCGCGGCAAGCGGATCTTCGCCGGCGCGGTGGGCGGCGAAGGTCCGCAACGTGCCGGTGGTGCGGTCCGGATGGTAGTAGTCCGGTCGCGCGAATCCATAGTCGATCCACAGCATGAGTCCGTCGTCCAGCGCGGCCGCGAGCGGAGCCAGAAAGTCCCGGAAATTCGTCCGCACCTCCGTGCGGTAGCCTTCGGGGAAGCCCTCCCCGAGAGCGTCCACCGCGGCCTGGAGCGCCGGAGCAAGCGAGGGCGAGGATTCCCAGGAAAAGCGACCGTCGCCGTCCACCGCCACCACCCGCTCGTGCCAATCGCCGCCGCGCCGTTCCACGAGATGGCACGGGAGCGCGTCGAGGACCTCGTTGCCAAAGGCGATCCCCGGAAGTGGCTGCCCGAGATCCACGGGGTGGTTGACGTGGCGGACACGGCTTTCCCCGCGGACGAGCGTCTGCCGTTGGGCGTCCCGGAGCCGTGGCAATGGCTCGGGGATGACGTACTCCAAGGCAGCGGTCGCCGCGGGATCGAGCGCATCGAGAGCGGCGAGAACGTCCGCCGCCAACTTCCCGTCGTGGGCACCGGCCTCGATCACGCGCCACCGCGACGGCCGGCCGGCACCGTGCCACCAGCCGAGGAACCGGCGGGCGAGCAAGGCGCCGAAGAGCGGGCCGACGCTGACGCTGGTGAAGAAGTCCCCGCCGCGGCCGACCTGGCTGGTACGACGGGCATAGTAGCCCTCGTCCGGATCGTAGAGCGCCGCGGCCATGAATTCCGGAAACGGCAGCGGTCCGGACGAGGCGATTTTTCCCCGCAGCCGGCGCGCGATCCCCGGGGTTGCGGGGCCGGCCGCGCTCGGGTAAGGGTGCTCGCCGGCACCCACCCCGGGAGCGGGCGAAGATTCCGGATCCGGCATGGCTGAAAGCATGAACAGACCCCGAAACAAGGCCCGCACGCGCCGCTTCTACAAGCGCAAAGGCTTCTGGCTGACCCTCACGCTGCTCGGCCTGCTGGTGGCGGCAGCCGGCTGGATCGCCGCGGAACGCTACACCCGGCCATTCCGCGAGCGCGCGGAAACCTACGATCTCGAGCGGATCAACGATCTCGAGGTGCCGAGCTTGATCCTCGACCGCAATGGCAAGGAGATCGGCCGCTTTTTCGTCCAGAACCGCAGCGTCATCCCGATCGGGGAGGTGCCGGACGTCCTGATCGACGCCCTGCGCGCGGGCGAGGATTCGCGTTTCTACACCCACAAAGGCGTGGACTACATCGGCATCATCCGAGCCGCTAAAATGAACTTCGAGAGCGCCGGCCGCGTGACGGACGGCCAGGGAGCGAGCACCATCACCCAGCAGCTCGCGCGCAACGCCTACAACCTCAGGCAGGAGGCCCTGCGCCGGAACGAAAGCGGCATCGAGCGGAAGCTGGTGGAAGCCTTCCTCGCCCGCCGGATCGAACGGCGCTACACGAAACGGCAAATCCTCGAGTTTTACCTCAACCGGATCTACTTCGGCAGCGGCTTCCATGGCATCCGCTCGGCCTCGCTCGGTTACTTCGGCAAGGAGCCGATGGAACTCAATGCCTCGGAGGCCGCGTCGATCGTCGGACTGATCAAGAACCCGACCAACCTTTCGCCGCTCAACGACCTCGAGGCGAACCGCCGGGCCCGCGACTACGTGCTCTCGCGGATGGTGAAAGAGGGCTTCCTCAAGCGAAAGGACGCCGCGCGCCTGAAGGAGCAGCCGGTGAAGCTGAACTCGAGGCCGCTGCAGCGCGGAACCACCCATCTCTACGAACGCGTGGGCGGCGCGGTGGCCGCGGCCTTGGGCGACGACGCCCTCGCGGCGGGCGGCTTCACCATCCACACCACCATCCTCCGCGAAGCGCAGGAGGCCGCGGAAAAGGCGCTCGAGGACAGCCTTTCCCGCGCCGAGACGAATCCCGGCTACACCCGCGGCAAGCGCGCCCTTCACCGCAAGGATTCGGGAAAAACCGCCGACTACGTGCAGGGAGCGGTGCTCGCCGTGGACCACGAAACCGGCGAGGTCCTTGCTTACGTCGGCGGCCGCGACTACGCGCAGGTACCCTACGACTTCATCGAGCAGGGCAAGCGGCCGCTCGGCACCGCCTTTTTCCCCTTTCTCTATGCCGCCGCCCTCAGCGGAGGCGAATCACCCGCCACGCTCCTCGAGGACGATTGGATGGACAACCGGACGGTCATGGTCGGCGGGCGTGAAGGCGTCCTCGGCGAATGGGGCATGGAGGTGCCCTCGCCCGATTACGAGCGCGCCGAAATCCCGCTGCGCCGCGCCTTCGAGCACTCGAAGATCGCCGCGACGGTGCGGCTCGGATCAAAAATCGGACTCGGTCGCATCGTGGAGACCGCGGAAAACTTCGGCCTGCCGTTGCGCGGTGCCGAGCTGCTGCCGCGGATCTGCGTCGGCTGGGAGCGGGCGAGCCTGCCGCAGGCGGTCCGCGGGATCTCCGCCTTCGCCCGCGGCGGGAAGCTCGGGCCGGCCGAACTGGTTTACGTGGACCGGATCGTGAACGCCGACGGCCGCGTCGTCTTCCGCCGGCAGCCGCGGCCGCAGACCGCGATCCGCGCCACCGACGACGCGACGGCCTGGCAGATCCACAGCATGATGGCCGGCTCGCTCGAGCGCGGGAGCTCCGCGGGCGCGCTCGACGGGCTCGTGCGCAAGCCATTCCAGGGCGCAGGCAAGGGCGGCTCCACCCACGATTTCGCCGACGCCTGGTTCCTCGGTTACAACAAGCGCGTCACCTGCGGCGTCTGGACCGGCTTCCTCCAGGGGTCCGACCCCATCTATCCCGGCGCGTTCAGCCGCGATCTGGCGATGCCCGTCTGGCAGGCGACCGTCAACGCGCTCTCGCCTTCCTTCGGCGGCGAATCGTTCTCGCCGCCCGACAGCGTCGTCGAGGTGGACGTCTGCACCCGTTCCGGCGAGCGGGCGACGCAGTTTTGCCAAGAGCTCGAGGAGGATGTGGAAACCGCCGGGATCCGCTCGCGGTCCACGAGCATCACCGACTACTTCCGCAAGGGATCCCGCCCGCTGCCGTTCTGCAGCGTCCACTCCGGAGCCCTGCCCGAGGGAATCTCGCCGGACCTGGCCCTGGCGAATCTCCCGGCCATCGACGCCATCCCCGTCCTGCCCGCCGCACCCGCCCTGGTCGGAAACGATCCCTACCACACCGAACTCCCCGGCAATTCGTCCACCTCCGAGTCCGGCGGATTCATCAGCCGCCGCACCAATGTCCTCGACAGCCTGGACCTGGGAGACGCCGAAACGTCCATCCCGCTCCCCCGGCCCAAGCGACTCGAGATTTACGAGAACTGAGAGGGAGGCGCGGCGGGTGGCGTCGCGCACTCACTCGAGCTGATCTATCGGGACCCGATTCACTTCGGCCTCGAACGTCTCGCCGGTTTCCGGTCGGCGGATTTTCAGCTTCGCAGCTTGGCCGGATGGCCCCCGCATGACCTCCAGCCCGGCGACCAATGCCAGGCCCTCGAGGCTCTCGCCGTCCACCGCGACCACGATGTCGCCAGCTTGCAAACCGGCCGCTTCCGCAGGTCCTCCCGGCACGACGCTTCGGATGCGGAACTCGTCGTCGGGCGAGAAACCGAAGTAACCAACCGACCCGTTTTCCACGGGCGGCTGTTCGGGAATTGGATCGACGCCCGAGTCGCGGAGACCCCAAATCCGCTCGTCCAGCCGCTCGATTTCCTTGAGCGAGGCGACGACCGACGGGTGCTTCTTTCCGAAGCCGCCCGCGCGGAGCGACTCCAAGGCCGTCAGCTTTTCCTCGCGCTCATGCCGGAGCGCCCGCAGCCACTCGGCTTGCTCGGGCGCGGGACGGCGGCTGCGCTTCGTTCCGGCGGTCGGTCCGTCGGGCGGCGCGGGAGCGGATACCTCGGATATTTGGCGATCGGCGAGCACGCGGGCGGATCGCTCCGACCCGGACGCCCGCGCCGAATCGCCCGCCGGCGGCCACATCAGGAGAACGCCGGCCGCGATCGCCATGACAAGGCCGATGGCGGCGAGAAGGAAACGGGCCCGGCGAAAATTCATCCCTGCATCTATCGAAAGACATGAGGGAGAGCAAGGTCCCTGCCGGCGCGTTGGCACTTCATCCTCACCTCGCGCCGATGGTAACAAGTGGGCGGACCCGGCGGTCCGCGCCTACCGTGGCGGCGGATTGCATCCGCCCTGCCCTTCCAAACCCGCTCCGAGCGTCGATCGGTCCATCGGGCGCGCATTCGACCGCTCCCCGCCGGATCGTCCGGAGACCGGTCCTTGCCTCGCGCGATCCCCGGATTTCGCGCGTCTGCCGAAGGCCTCCAGCTCGAGCTTCCACCACGCGCCGACGCCCTGCGCCATGTGGCGCAGTGACTTGGTCGAGGGCTCGAAGGGCGCGCGGATGAAGCTCCGCTCGCCGAGGTTGTTCTTGCCGTAGGTGCCGCGGGCGAGGCGCTTGCGTGCGATGACCTCGAGACGCTTGTTGTAGAAGGCCATGAACCGGCCGAAGAGGGCGCCGATCGGGCCGTTGTAGGGCATCTTC
>CBFGTW010000110.1:0-14995 GCA_965651855.1 uncultured Verrucomicrobiales bacterium | reverse complement strand
GACGGTCTGGCGCGTCGCCTCCCGGAGTTCCGGATCGACCACCAGCTCCAGCAACCGCCGGGCGTCGTCCTCCCGCTTGACGAGATCGATCGGTATCCGGTGCCTCCCGTGATGGTGACCCTGATCCGCGGGGTGTCCAGGAGCGGCGGCGGCAGAGCCTTGCGAACCGGAACGGGCGTTGCGATCGGCCGGTGGGAAGGCCGTTCGGAAACGGTCCCTTCCGCCGACGATCCGCCCTCCTTCCGGCAGGAAGCGACAGCCATGGCCAGCAGCAGGGGCAGTATCCGCTTCATGGCTGTTCCAGGAGTCGATCGACCGTTCCATCCATGGCCGGGACCGCACGAAGCTCGCGCCGTTGCCCCGCATCCAGCTTCCGGAGCCAGGCCACCGCCGCCTCCGCGTCATCCAGCGACCAAGCTCGCAACAGCGAGGCCACCGACTCGGGGCTATCGTCCAGGGCGCGATCGAGCAAACCTACGGGGTCCCGCAGGAGGGCCAGATCCGGATCGGGGAGCAGCAAAAAATTTCCTTCCAGCTCGCTGAGCCGTTCGAAGGCCTCCGGATCGCCTCGCTGCAGCATCAGCGAAGCCTGATAGGCGACCGCCAGCAGCCGCTCCTCGCCCTCGAGCCTCGCCCCCAGCGCCTCGATCTGGGCCTCGTCGAGTGCCGCCGCCTTCTCGCATGCCTGGCGGATCAGCCATTCCCGGATCGGCTTCCTGCGGACCAGTTCCAAGGCACCGGCGTAGTCCAGGTCGCGCCACTTGGCATTGGTGTAGCTGCTGGAGATCAGGTCGGCAGCCACGAGCTCGCGGTCGGTGGCGACCGAATCGAGCCAGACAATCGCCGACTGGAAACTGTCCTCGGCCCGGGAATCAAAGATGCCGGTCAGGATTTCTCTGCGTGGTCCCCGGCCTTCGACCGCGGCGAGGAAGCGGCCCGCGGCGGCTAGGTCGCGGTCGGCCAGCGCCCGCATGGCGCCCTCGCGCAAGAATGGAACCGGGCCCTCCGGCCGCTGCTTGACCCACTCCCAAGCCTCCCTTGCATCCGCCTGCGCTTTCTCGATGAACGTGCGGTGGTCATCGTCGAGTTCTTCGGCAGCAGCCGGGGCCTGCCGCTCGCGTGGCATGCGCGGTCGCGCCGCATCCGCTGCGACGACTTCGGCATCCGGACCGGCCGGCCGGCGAACGTGCGTCACGGTAACCACCACACCCGCGGAGAGAACAACTGCCGCGGCAGGAAGCGCGAGCCAAGCCAGCGGGTGTGCGGCAACTTTCACGGAGGAAAGGCGTCGCACCAGCCCGGCCGGCACGTCGGTCGCACCGGGGACGACAGGTCCGCCCAACCACGCGGCGCACGAAGCAGGAGTGGCCGCCATGCCTTGCCGGCGCATGAGCCGCGCGAGCTTTTCCAGCGCCCGGTGGCCGCGCCTCTGGGCAGCCACGCTGCTCATCTGCAGGCGATCCGCCACGGACGCATACGGCAGCTTTTCGAAATAGTGGAGCAGCAGGATTTCCCGGTCCCTTGCCGGCAGCGATGCAAGCGCCCGGTCGAGCCCGTGATCCGCGGGCGCGGAGTTCGCAGTTGGACCGAGGATCGCCGCTCCTTCCACGCGCCGGCGGTGCCGCGACTCCCGGCGCGCGATACCCGCCGCTTCATAGACCGCGGCGCGCTGCAACCAAGCCCGCAGGCAAGGAATGGCCCGTCCTTTCCCCAGCT
The DNA here is from genome assembly GCA_965651855.1 of uncultured Verrucomicrobiales bacterium. GTDB lineage: Bacteria > Verrucomicrobiota > Verrucomicrobiia > Verrucomicrobiales > Akkermansiaceae > Luteolibacter. The sequence continues at coordinate 13,279 of CBFGTW010000110.1, read as the reverse complement.
TCCGGGAAAGCGCGATGAACACCTGCTGCGCCGCATCCTCGGCGTGCCCCGAGTTTCCGAGCCGCCGCCGCGTCACTGCCAGCACCAGTGTCGAGTAGCGGCGGACGATCTCAGCAAAGGCCGCCTCGTCGCCGGCCGCGGCGCGCCTCACCAAGCGCGAATCCGCCGATTGTTCCGAATCTGAATCCATCGTTCTCGAGGAGTATCCGCCGCCCGCGCCCCGGATCAGACAGATTTTTTTTTGGCAGCATCCAATAGCACTGCAACCGCGGTGTTGGATACGGGCATGTGGGGTGCAGCCGCGGTGGCTGAGGTTGTTCCCTTCCCAGAGCGAGGAGCTTTCGTCGACGGCTGTTCCCGCCTTCCCGCGGAATCCTCCGGAGCTTCATCCTGGCTTCACGCGGTGCGGATGGTCTTTCCAGCAATGATCGCGACCACCCGCACGAGCTTGCCGCGCCAGCTGCGCTTCTGGGCCCTCCACTGCTCGGTCAACGCCCTGCCGAGCTTCCTCATCGCACTCGTCTGGATTGGCCTCTGGCAGCATCCCGTGGCGATCGCCGCGATGCTGGCCGCGGTCGCGACGTTCATCGCCGGCTACACCCTCACCTGCCTGGTCGCCGCCCCGCTGCGTGACCCGCGCAGCCTCGTGGCGCGCGCCCTCGGCATCGGCCTGGGGATTCGCTGTTGGATCAGCGGGCTGAGCCTGCTGGCGATTGTCTATTCGCCGCTCGTCACCGTAATGCCGGACTTCTGGTGCGGCTATGCAGCCGCCCTCGCCGTCGAACGCTTCGGCACTTTGACCGGCCTGACCGCGTTCGGTGACCTGGTCGACGCCCGGCGCGTCAACTTCGTGACGGTTTACGCCACCACGCTGGTCGAAGGGTTGATCCTCTCGATCATGCTTTCGATGTTCTCTTTCTTCGCCCTGGTGGTGGTCCAGGCGCTCGAACGGAGGAAAATGTACACGGTCTCCGTGCCCCCGGTTGTCCGGGAGTAGGAAGGCCGGGTGCGGGCTTCCCGCAATCCTCTCTTCGCTTACTCGGAAAGACGGGCTCGGCGCTCCCGGCACGATCTACTCAACGCAACCGGCCGCGGGTGACCGGAAGACCTCGCCGCCACCTATAAGAAGAAGAGTGGCGGCGAGGTCGCCTGCCAGCGCGCCAACACCCGCCTGGCGCTGCGCTGGGCGCGGTCGGCCCGCACGGCACTGGCAATGAGCCGTTGAGCAGCTACCGGAGCGAGCTTGAAGAGCGGACGACTGCGGATCATGGTGCCTGTCCGCTCGCCCACGAAGAAGCGGAGATCCCCCCACCCTATGTCTACGACCACTCCTGCCGCCCGGCTCACGCGCCTCCTCGCCGAAGGCGCCCGCATCCTCGCCGTCCAGGGCAACGACGACGGCATCGACATTACCCACGACGTCCAAGGCCTCTTGGCGGAGCTGGAGCGGCTGGCCGCTGTCTTGGATGAACCGCGGACGGGTGGTGATCCGCCCCGACCTGCTGCGACGGCAGCGGCGTGATGAAGCACCAGGTTTCCTTTCCTCCGATGCTCCGCCGTCTGCTCCACCACCAGCTCCTGCCGCTCGCTCTACTTTCGCTCGCGCTGCACGCAAGCGAAGCGCCGGTTCATGAGATGGAAGTGCGCAATCCCAGCGGCCGGCTAAGCTTGCCGGGAATGACTGAAACCGCGGACGCCGTGGCGGCAGACGGAAAGTTGGCGGCCACGGGCTATGTCGGAGCTGGGTGGCGTCCGTGGCGCGGCGTCGTCCAAATTACCGACGCCACGAGCGGAGAGCTTCTCCATTCCATCGTGGAGCCCGAACCGGGCGAGGAGTTTGGCCGGGCGGTGGCCCTCAGCGACCGATGGCTGGCAGTTGGAGCTCCCGGCTGGATTTATCATTCCGGAGCGGTCTATCTGTACGACCTGGAATCGAATACGCCCACCGATCCGATCCGGACCATCCACAATCCCGGTCAATCCGGCGCCCACCGTTTCGGCAGCTCGATCGCCTTGGACGGGGGTAGGTTGCTCGTGGGCGCCCCCGGAACCAACGCCTCCGGCGAGGAATCCGGTCGCGCATACCTGTACGACGTGGCGGCCGGTGCGGAGGGACTGCCCGTAGTGCTCGACGCGGGGACTCCAACGCCTTGGAGCCGGTTCGGAGAAGCGGTGGCGCTCGCAGGAGAACATGCCTACGTCGGCGCGCCTTATGGTCACGCGGCAGAGGTGGATTGGGCGGGTGCCGTTCACGTCTACTCGCTCGACGGAGCAGCTGGCCTAGAACACCGAACTACCCTTTCAGCGCCTGAACCAATTTCTGCAGGCCGATTTGGTTGCGTTCTGGATGCGTCCGGCAGCCGGGTGGTGGCAGGCGCGGTGGTCGATTCCGACTCGCTGGCGTGGGCGGCTTTCGTCTTCGACATGGCAGCCGATCCCAACCAAGCGCCGGTGGCGAAGCTCGAGGCCCCCGCGCACGCAGAACCGGGGACTTTCATCAGTGCCGTCGCCCTCTCGGGGAAGCAGGTGGCAGTTGGAACGGTGGCCGACACGGCTCAGGAAGCGCCGCCTGGGAGCGTCTGGATGTTCGAGTTCGATGGCGGCGATCCACAGGCACCAAGACAGGTAGCCTCTCCCGACGAAAGCACCGCCGGCCGCTTCGGCCATTGCCTCGCCCTCAGCGCGGACTTCCTGCTCGTCGGCACCGAACTTGTGGAACCTGCCGATCCTCAGGCCGGGAGCGCCTACCTGCTGCCTCTTGCCCCGGAACAACCGGTGCAGTTCGTCCCTCTGCGAAACACGCTGCCGACTTCGGACGAAATGTTCGGCCAAGCCATGGCCGTCTCAGGCGACCTTATGATCGTTGGCGTGCCGCGTCAGCGCTTCGAACAAGGAGTTGCCTACGTCTTCGACCTGCGCGGGCCACTACCCCTCCGGCCGATCGCGGTTCTCGAAAACCCCGATCCGGGACTGGCGGACCTGTTTGGGGTTTCGGTCGACATTTCGGGCAGCCTCGCCGTCGTCGGCAGCTACCGGACCGGCTTCAGGGAAGGCTGGAGCGGCGCGGCCTACGTCTTCGACCTGGCGTCGGACAACCCGGCTGAACCGGCCACCAAGCTCCTTCCCCCGGATGTGATAGGCCGCTCCGGCTTCTTCGGATACTCGGTCGCCGTCTCGGGAAGCCGGGTGGTCGTCGGATCGTTCTGCGACAAGCGGATCTATTTCGGGCGAGGCGAAGCCTTCGTCTTCGACATGGATTCCCCGGAGCCGGCGGTCCCTCTCTTGCGGCTCAGGGGCACCAGTTTCGACGAGTCGTTCGGCGCGGACCTGGACATCTCCGGCAATCTGGTCGCGGTGGGTGCCCCGTCGAGCGGCCCTGGCTACAGTACCACCGGCTCGTGCTTCCTCTTCGACTTAGAGAGACAAGAGCCGGCGACGCCTAACCTGACACTTCGCGGCCCCGGCGGCGTGAATCGGACGTATGGCAGCGAGCTGGCGCTGCATGGCAAACGGCTGCTGGTCGGCGCGCCACACTCGAGCGACGGCCGGGTGTTCCTCCATGATGTGCGAAGCGCCAGCCCCGCGACGCCCGTCCTGGTCCTCAAGAACCCCGAAGCTCCGATGACCAACAACTTCGGCGCTGAGGTCGGTCTCACCGACCGATGGATCGCGGTCGGAGCCCCTTGGGATGACAGCTCGGGCATCAACTCCGGGAAGGTCTTCGTCTACACGGACGCGGACCAGCCGGAGGCGGTCATCGCAAACCCGCGGCCATCCGGCGGCGACGAATTCGGCCGGGCACTCGGAACGGGCGGTGAATTCCTGGCCGTGGGGGTGCCCGGAGCGGACGAGCTCGTCCCCGATCGCGGGACCTCCCATGTCTACCGCTTGGCTGGGAGCGGCGGCAACCTGGCCTATGACAACTGGACTGCCAACGCGGGCCTCGCCGGCCCCGATGCGGATCCAACCGCGGCTCCGTTCGGCGACGGCGTGCTCAATCTCCTTAAATTCGCCTTCAACATGGACGGCGCCGCCTATGACAACCGGCGCTTCGGAGAACACCAGGGTGACGCGGGCCTGCCGAGGTGGTCGCGGATCGAGAAGGACGGAAAAGCTTACCTCAAGGTGGAGTTCCTCCGCAGCGAAGGATCGAGCGTGCGCTACCAGCCGCTCGTTTCCAGCGGCCTCGCGAATTGGAGGACGATGAGCGGCACCGAGACCGTCGTGTCCCTTACCGACGGATGGGAGCGAGTGACGGTGGTGGAAGAGCTGGAAGCAGTCAGCTGTCGCGTGTTCGGAAGAATTCGGGTGGAGATCCGCGACAGCAACTAGATCCGGATATCGGCCAAGGCCGGCCTCCATACCGGCTCCCAAGAACGTACAACGAACGGCTCCTACTTGTCGCTGGCAGTGACGCGGAAGAACCTCTTCGGATTGATTGCGGGAAGCACCGAACGGCTCCGCCCGTAGGATCCGTCCGTGCCGGTGATCTCGACCGGGCTTTGCAGCGGTCGCCATTCGAGCAGATCGTCCGACTGCTCCACCTGGTAAGTGACACTCCCGGACGAACGCTGGAGGAAGCTGAGTTCCAGACCGCTCGTCCCGAACTTGAGCTTCGGCCTTCCGGCGTGTCCGGGATCGGGCCTGAGCGGATCCGAACCGAAGGCGAACTCCTCGAAGTTGGTCAACCCGTCCGCATCCCAATCCGCCATTGGCCCGGCGGAATGTCCCGCAGCCCCGGCGACACTCATCCAGGTGGTGAACTCGGGCGAGGCCTCGTGAAGCCGAATGGGATACCACTCGATCCGGCTACCCGCACCCACCCAGACCACCACGAGATCGAGCTGCCCGTCGCCGTCCATGTCCGCCAGATTCGCCCGAAGCGGGACGCCCTGCGACAGCCAGCGCGGCGCGGAAATCTCCTGATAATCTCCCGGGTTCTCAAGATCGGTGGGCACGGCATGCGTTCCGCTCCGGTTTTCCGCCCACAGCATGGATCTCAGCTCGGACTGGCCGTAGCCGTTGCCAGACACCAGGAGGTCCCGGTCGCCGTCACCATCCAGATCGAGATAAGTCACCAGCTTGAGCAGTCGCCCGCTGGCGGGAGCCACTTTTTCCAGCTGTCCCTCCGGGCGGCTCAGCCACCAGCCCCACTCACCTGCGAGGTCATCATGCCCGTCGCCGTCGACGTCGAAATTGAGCGGCCTCATCCCGTCCGGAAGCTGGTGAGTTGCCGTCACCCCACCGGCACCGTCGTTCTCAAGCCAGTGGATCGGTTCAACGACGTCCGGATCGCCGTCATGGTCCATGTCGTGCACGAAAGGAAGGTTGATGTTGTAGTAACTGCCGGTCGAGAGGTCGATCTTTTCGCCATAGCCTCCATCCGGCAACCCGGGAAGGCAGTGGATCGCCACAGTCCAAGCATCGGGTGCCAGCCGCCGGAACAACAGGTCCGATGTCCCGTCGCCGTTCCAATCCACTTCGGCAAAGAATTCGTCGGAGAACGGCCGGCTGTCGGGGCTCGGCGATTCCAGCACTTCCTCGGCCAGCGTCACGCTATCGAAGGTGCCATCGGCCGACTGGGTCAGGAGAACAATCTTCTGAGTCGCGCTCTGAGGGATTGTGTCCAGCTGCCAAATTGTGTCGTAGTCGAAAAGCCGCAGCAGGAAGTCCATTCTGCCGTTTCCGCTTCGGTCGCTCGCGTCAATCACCCGGAGACCGTCATGGAAGCCCGTCACCGACTCTCTTCCCCAGCGTTCACCAAGATTTCGCCAAATTACCAATTCTTGGCTGCTTGAGTCCATGGGGAGGCCGTGGCCGCCCGTCGTCACCACATCTCCATCGCCATCTCCATCGATGTCTCCGGCGTGGACGAGTGAATGGAGCGGAGCGGGTTCGCTGATTTCGCGCGCAGCTGCTTCGAAGCCACCGGATTCGGTCCCGCGGTGCCACACAAGCTGATCGAAGAACGGGCCGTTGAGGCCAGACACCGAGGCCAGCGGCATCAGCAGATCCTCAACTCCGTCTCCATCCACGTCCGCCAGCAGTGGGTGGAATGCAATTCCGGGGAATTCCAGTTCCGATTCCGACAGAACCAAGTCGTCGCCTGCAATCGTTATGCACCCGAGACGCCCGCATGAACGTCCCAGATCTCCAAGCCACGTGAAAACGATCTTTCCGGGCGTCGTCGGATGGATCGCGGCGCCGCAGGGATAAGTGTCGGCGACCGCCTCGACGGAGGCCACTTCCTCGGTCCGTCCATCCAAATCGAACTCGTGTAGGGAGAACCGGAGGCGACGTCCTTTTCCAGCGGATCTCGAGGTTCCGACAAGCAGCCGATCCGCCGCCGCATCCGGATCCAGCGCCACCTGCTGGACAAAGACGACCTCCTCACCTTCCGGCAGGCGGGTCACCTCCTCTCCCGGACCGAACGATCCGTCGTCCATGATGTCGAAACGGATTATGCCCCCTCGATCCCCGTAGCCGGAACACAAAAGCTGCGCTGGTCCTGCTCCGCCGAAGCGGCCCAAGGTCCAGCTGGTAAGACCGTATGAAGAGAGGCCGTCAGGAACGGCCTCACCGCCGGCCGCGGGCTCCGTGAACGTGCCGTCTCCCAACCGCAGCCGTACGCCTTTTCGATGCAGCAGGTCGGCTCGGCCGTCGGCGTTCGCATCGATCACCACCAGCTCCGAGTCGGGCCCCACATCCGGAAGCACCGGGACCGGCTCATTGAAGTCGCCGTCACTCCGCCCCGTGGCGATGAACAAGGGTCGGATGCCGGGTTCCTCGTGAAACCGACGCACCAGCCAGATGTCCGGACGCGAATCGCCGTCGTAGTCGTCGATCCCAACTACTCCGAACTCGACCGCCCCCTCCCACACATGGCGGTTCAAGAAGTCTCCGTGGCCATCATTCTCCCACCAGATCACCCGCGCGCCGTTGCGCTCGGCGGCGATCACATCGAGATCGCCGTCGCCATCAAGATCGGCCGCGCGGACATGGTTCGGTCCGCAAACAAAGTTGGATATTTCAACCGGCTCGTCGAACCGCAGCTGGGCCGGTGCCGTGTCCGCCGCTATCAGCCACGCCAGCAGCATCAACAGCGGGACCGGGTCTCGAAGAAACGGTGGCGGAATCGGTCGCGAGAACATGCCGCGTAGACAAGCCTGCTGCATCTCCAACACCCAGTCCGAAATGCCCGCTCCGGCTCGGGGAATCCGCCGACCAAGCAAAGGCAAACCGGATCTTTCCGGCTCAGTGAGCAGATGGCACCTCGGCACGTCTCTTCTTGCGCAGGTAACGCGGCCCACTGGCCGTGGCCCGCCATTGACTAATACGGGGTCGGATCCGCCAGCCAGTCCTCCATCCCGCGGCGGCGCCAAGCCTCACGGTCGGCGGGAGCGAGCGACAGATGTGATACGTGGCTCTGCACGGCCTGCCGCACCTCGGCACGAGTTGACGGCTCCATGGCGTCGACAAGGTAGAAGAAGTCGGTCCAGTTGGTGGTGTCCCGGGCTCGCTCGAACCCTTCCATGGCGAGCGCCTTCTGAGCGGCGGGATCGTCGAACTTCGTCACCCATGTCCTCAGCCCGTCCTCGGGATCAGCCCTGTCCACGGCGTCCGCCACAGCCTCCCACAGACGGGAACTTCCGTGCTTGGAGGTCTGGTGCGGCAGGTTCTCGACCACTCGCTCGATCGATGCGATGTCCAGCCGCTCGAAGAGGCTGGCGTACAGTGAATCCCGGACTGCAGGCGGTTCGGCGGCGACCAATGCGGCGGCCGTTTCGGGATCCTCCTTCGCCAATACATTCAGAGATCGGCCGAAGGCTTCCAGGACACGGTAGTCCGGCAAAAGGCGCAGCTCGCCGCGGTGCCGCGCCAAAGCAGGAGCCAACAGCGCTCCATGATGGTTGATGGCGTTGCCGAGGTAGTTGTGGACAAAGCGCGGAGCGTAAAGGCGGCCGAGCCCCTGGACGGCTCCGTCGGGATCCACCCTGCACCAGTCGATGAACAGGTTGATCGAGTTCTCGTGCGGCTCGCCCATCTCGTCGCGTGCCCCGACGATCATCTGGTCCCAGGCGGCACGGAAGTCGCCTCCGCTCGCGCGCAGGATCGGATTTGGCGATGCGGGCGCGGCCGGTCGCTGAGCCCTCTGTTGATGTCGCTCGGCATGTCCGGGGGCCGCGGGCGGCGCCAACTCCCCTTGGCTGCTGGACGAAAGCCAGCCACCCAGCCAGGCGATCCCCAGATGTGAGAACAGCAGTGCCCCAATGAAGCGCGCTTTCATTCCGGATCCTCCTGGAGCGCGTTGGCAATCGCGGCGGGAAGACGGGCCAGCCATGTCTTCGCGGCGGAAGGATCATCACGGATGAGTTCCGTGGCGAAGCGCTCTCCCTCCGGGAGATCCGCGCCATTCCACAAGTTCCGGGCGGCGAGGGACACCAGAATATCCGCCTTCAGCCCGCGGGAAACTTCCATTCCACCGAGCAGTTTCGCCGCATTTGCGGCCGCCTCTTCGCCAAATCCCCCGCCGATGGCGACATCGAGCGTCGCCTCAGGATCAACCATCATTGCCTCGCGCCAGGTCCGCTCCCGCGTACCCTGCTGGAGGACTTCCGGCAGCGAAGATGCGATCGCCGCCAAACGGTCGGCGAGAACCTGCTCGTGCGCGCGTCGGCCAAGCAGGCTGTGCTGGAGATCGACTTCCCAATCGTCCCGATTCCACTCCTCCAGTCCCTCCGCATATTTGGCCGTGATCGCTTCAGCGGCAAGATCGCTCGCTTTAGCCTTGTCCCTGCCCTCCGCCGTCATGAGCTCAGTGAGCGCTGCGATGGCTTCCACCGGTTCAGCAGGAATCCGGGCAAGCTGGAGCCCGATCTCGGACTGTCGCTCTTCCTCTTCCAACCGTCGTAGAAAAACTTCTTCAGCGGGCGTGCCAGCGGCCGCGGCGAGCGCTTGTGCCGCCCTCTCCTGCCAGGCCGCGGCATCTCGGTCCGATGGAACCAGCTCGCCGTCACTCCACTTCCAGTGATCGCCAGGCCCGGTGATCCACCGCTGCGCCAACTCGTCCAACATCTGCGGATCGTCCGCGGCGATCGCAATCCACACCCGCGCGTCCTCGACACGGGCCTGTTCGGCGGCAGCATTGAGAAAATTCTCCGCATCCTTGCCGTCCAGTCGGGCGAGGATGGCCGGGACGTCGGCGGCGGCCTGTTTCCCGACATGGGTCGCCAGGTAGCTCAAAGCCAACGAACGGTTCCGGGGCAGCCAGTCCTCATTGATCAACCCGAGCAGATCCAGCGGCGGCAAACTCTCCGCAAAAGCCGTGAATGGATCGCCCCAGCCGCTCCGCATCTCCATCCGCCCGAGCCATTCGGCACAGGCATCCGGATCCTCCCTCATCCAGCGCTGAACCAGCGCTTTGGCGAGCTTGTAGTCGTAGGACTTCCCTCCATTCACTGCGTCGAGTTGCTCCTGCAAGGCCCCCGGAATGTCGCGGGTTTCCGCGGCGCGTTGCTCGGGAGACACATCTGGAGCGGACGACGCAGTGTGGCTTGCGGCCGGCTTGCGCTGCTGCATGACCTCCACCCAGTCGTCGCCACCGTAGGCTGCAATCAGATCGGCGGAACGGACCCGCCGCTCCTCACGGGGCGGCCGGTCCGAATGCCGCTGCGGCGCCAGCGGCGGCTTTTCGGCGGAGGCGCGATCACCGCCCTGGGTCCCCCACCAGCCGGCGGCGAGTGCCAGCAAATGCGTTCCAGCGAGTACAACGATGAGGCGCGACTTCATGAACCCGGGCAGTCGATCAACCTGATCGACTTTTGCAACTCGATGAGTCAATTCGACCGGATCCCGCCGTGGCAGTCAAGCCGCTAGCCCGGTCTCCTCCGTCCGCTGCAGCACCGCCGGGCTGCCAGAACTCGCCCGCGGGCCGCTGCTATCAGAGGCAGAACGCCAGCATCGGCTGCCCGCACCTGCAGTCGCCGGCGGACGGAGATGACCTATCGCACGGGAGAATGCCCTGATTGCCCTCCCTTATCATTCGTCATCAAACGCGCCGTGGCTTCCAGCCTCCTCAAGGGCAGCGGAGTAGACCCGATGAATCCTCGAACCCAGATCGGATTCCTTCTCGCCCAGGCAAAGTTCAAAGTAGCGCTGATCCCATGTGTCGTAGTTGGCCATGTGTCGGGGGATGTTGTGGATGGCATCCATCAGCCGGGCGATCCTCGAGAACCTCGCTCTGAGCTCACCCTCCGCCTCGTTCTCCCCCTGCCAAGCTTCGGCTCGCGATTCCAACGCTGCGTGAGAGATCAACTTGAGCAGCGCCCGCAGCTGTCCTTCTGGTGGAAGCTTCAGCATGGTGTTTTCCTTTTGCGATGGCCGCGGCTTACTGGACCGCAACCAGCATTGTTTCAGTGCTTCGAGGTCCCGAGTTGCCGTAGCAGCATCACTGGCAACCGCTTCGCTCTCGGCTCTTATAGGAAGATGACAGATGCATCGGGCTGGAGCAAGCCAAGAGCTGACGAGGCCTGACGGTCGCGGAAGTCGCCCGCAGGCTCCCGGGCCGGCAGCGGAGCTTCCTGCCGTTCCGCGGATGCCGGGTTCGAAATGGGATCCAGATGGTTGCTCGGGCTCGCATTCCAACCTTCCCGAGGCGGCAAGGTTCGCCGGGCGGATGAAAGGAACCTCGTCCTCTGCGAAAGCTTCCGATCTCGGCTGATCCCCATCGACGAAGCTCCAGCCGGTCCGCTCCAGCCCTCGACGCCCGGAGCCCCCGCTTCACAACAGCGCTCACCGAGGCGCAACGAGCGGATCTGCAGAGGTCCGCGGCGCCCTGTCAGGCAGGCGGCCCCGGACCTTCCGCTTTGGATGGCTGCGGGACAAACTCGCTGCTGCTTCAGGGCTCCGCCATCACCTTTCCGGCCCGATGAAGATGCTCAACGGCAGGCTCAAGGCAGTCGTCGAAATCCGTGCGACGAAGCGCTCAACATCATCGGCCATCAATCGCTCGGGTTCGGACCTTGGGGTATCGTCGTATCCTTCGTAGTCCATCCGACCTGCTGGCGGCGCGCGGAGGACTCGCAGCGCCAGCACAGCCTGCGGCGGAAACCGTCCCTGCGCTGCGGAGTTGAGAGAGATCGGGCCGGGGGCTCCGGGTGGAGCTCCCGGCCGGTGATCTTTTTTCCTTCGAACCAGCAGGAACTTGCCGGTTGGACCGCCCTTGAGGGTCGTCATCCAGCTACCTTCGAGGCCCCGAGTGGGCGACGCCCCTCATGGCTGCATTCCGCGGCGCGCCGATCTCGAAGGGCACCGGCCAGTCCTTGCTCGCGTTGTCTGAATGAACACCCGCCTGCTCGGAGCCAGCCGTCGCAGATAGGGCAGCCTTCGCCGCTCCGCCGCCCAATTGTTCTTGTTGCCCTGCGGCCTGACTTTTAGATGCACGCAACATGTTATCTGAAAGCATTCAGCGGCTGCCGGCGGCGGCGCTTGTTCATGCCATGATCCTGGCGTTTCTGGGCGCGGCGGCCGGCGAGGTCCCGCTCGGTGTCGTCTGGGAGCGGGTGGATGGCCGCGAAGGCGCGGCAGCCAAGGCCTTGTGCACGGACGGCGGGCGGATCTTTGCAGCCGGCGAGGGTGGAGCGATTTGGAGCAGGAGCGATGGTGAGTGGGTGCTTGAAGGCACCGGCGTCCGGGAGGACCTCGAGGCAATGGCCGGAGGCGAGGGTGTGTGGGTGACGGTCGGAGCGGGCGGACGGATCCTGCGTTCCACCGGCGGCGGAGAATGGACGGCCGAGCCGTCCGGCACCGAGGCGACGCTGCGGGCCGTCACCCATGGCGGCGGCATGTTCGTGGGGGTGGGTGACAATGGCACTGCCCTGAGGTCCTACGACGGCCGCGCTTGGACGAGCTGGCAGACGGGAATTGCGGAGCGGCTGAACGATGTGATCTGGGACGGGACGTCGTTCTTCGCCGTCGGCAACAAGGCCACGATTCTCACGGCACCCCCGGGAGGCACTTGGTCGCTCCGGGAGCATGCCTTGGCCAAGAACGTCGACTACCAGCGGATCGTCCGCGGCCCGGACCGCTACGTGGTCGACGGGCGGGCGTGGTCGACGGATGGAGTGACCTGGAACAATCTCTATTCAGGCGTGAAGAACGACCTGACCTTCTCTGGCAGCCTCTACGTGACAGGCCGGGAAGCGGGAGAGATTCAGGTTTCGGCCGACGGCCTGCATTGGGAAATCATCCGCACCGGGTCGACCGAGGACATCGTGGCCGTCGCGTGGACTGGCAGCGGATTTGCGGCGCTGACGCCGACGCGCAGCCTGCTGTCGAGCGACGATGGCTTCCGTTGGACCAGTTCCGGGCTGTTCAGTCATTCCTTGCGCTATGAAGGCGGTTGCTGGGACGGTACGCAGTTCGTCGTCGCCGGCCACTCGGGAACGGTTCTCACATCGCCGAACGGGCGGGAATGGACGACGGAAGTCACGCCCACGGAGGCAACGCTCCGGACGGCCAGCTCAGGCGGCGGCGCGACGATCGCCGCCGGCGACGACGGGACGATCATCCGGTCGATGGACGGCCGGGCATGGGAATTGGTGCCGCTTCCCGCTTCCTGGAGTTTCTACGACTCGCACTGGACCGGCGAAGAATTCCTGCTCGTGGGCACTGGTGGCATCATCCTTTCCTCGCACGACGGGCTAGCATGGGAAATCAACAACCCCGGCCACCTCGACTGCGTGGCGTGGGATGGCACCCGCTATCTTGCCTTCAGCGGCTGTCACGTCCTCGAGTCGGAAGATGGCAATCGTTGGCAAACCTTGACCAAGGTTGCGTGGCCGACCACCGGCTCGACGGGCGACGCCGCCATGAACGATCTGATTTGGACGGGCTCGGCCTATGTCGCTGTCGGCTCCCGCGGATGGATCCTCACTTCTCCGGATGGACTCGAGTGGACGCGCGGCACCCTCTCCGGCGTTAGTTTTGTCGGACGCCTCACGTCGGTCGCCTGGTCGGGCAGCCGCTACGTTGCGGTCGGCGGTCAGTATTCCGGGTCCTCCACCGATGGCCTGAACTGGACGATGGTGGAGAACAGCATGATGTCGCTTCGGGACGTGGCCTGGAACGGCTCAAAATTCTTCGCCGCGGGCAATACCGCCGTCCGCTCGTCGACCGACGGCCTTTCTTGGACGCTGGTGCACGAAAGGCAGGTCCAGCTTGAGAGCATCGCCTGGAGCGGCAGCGAATGGATCGTCGGCGGGAAGCTTGGCGACCGTGC
>CBFGTW010000109.1:0-15198 GCA_965651855.1 uncultured Verrucomicrobiales bacterium | reverse complement strand
GACCACGGCGCGAACCGCCTCGGCGCGTCGGCGCTGATGCAGGGCCTGGCGGACGGTTACTTCGTGATCCCGACGACCATCGCCAACTACCTCGCGACCCAGAAGCCGGGAACCATCACGTCTTCCGCGCCGGAGTTCAAGCAGGCCGAGGCGGACGTGCGGGAGCGCATTTCGAAGCTGCTCTCGATCCAGGGCACCCGCAGCGTGGATTCCTTCCACCGCGAGCTGGGCATGCTGGTCTGGGACAAGTGCGGCATGGAACGCTCGCGCGAGGGACTGACCGAAGCGCTGCAGCAGATTCCGCGGATCCGCGAGGAATTCTGGACGAACGTCCGCATCCCCGGCTCGGACCGCGCGACGAACATGGAGCTGGAGAAGGCCGGCCGCGTGGCGGACTTCCTCGAGTTCGCCGAAGTGCTCTGCTACGACGCGCTCGACCGCGAGGAATCCTGCGGCGGCCACTTCCGCGCCGAGCACCAGTTCACGGACGCCGATCCGGAAGTGCAGTCCGGGAAAACGCAGGCCGGCGAGGCCAAGCGCCACGACGACAAGTTCGCCCACGTTTCCGCTTGGGAATACAAGGGCCCGGGCGAGCCGCCGGTGCTGCACAAGGAGGAGCTGGTCTTCGAGACCATCAAGCCCTCGATCCGCAGCTACGCCTGAGCCGCCGACGGGAGGCCTTCAGTTCGAGGACGCCGGCTGATCGGCGTGCACCGCCGCCGCGGCGATCGCGGCCGCGATTTTCTCGGTGCTGACCGGCTTCGCGATGAGCGCGTGCGCACCGAGACGCTTCACCTCCGCGACCCGCTCGGGCCGGACATCCGCGGATACGACGAGAATCCACCGCAGGTCCGGCCGCGGCACGGACTGGAGCGAGCGGAGGATTTCCGTGCCGTCGAAGTCCGGCAGGTTGAGATCGAGCAGCAACACCTGGTGGCCGCCTTGGTCGAGCAAGCGCAGCGCCTCCCGGCCGGTGGCGGCGGTGGCGACGCGCGCGCCTTCGGCCTCGAGCAACTCCGCCGTGATCCGGCGCGCGGTTTCATGGTCCTCCACCAACAGCACGGACAGATCCTCGAGCGGCCGGCCGGTCCCGTCGGTCGAGCCGGCCACCACGGCCGCGTCACCACCGCCGGAGCCGTTGACCAAGCAGGATTCCGGAATCAGCACCGAGAAGCTGGAGCCCGCGCCGAGCACGCTTTTCACGTCCACCCGGAAACCGAGGCCGTCGATCAGCCGGCGGCAGATCGCGAGGCCGAGCCCTGCCCCTTTCTCGCGGTTCCGCTCTGGGTTCCGGAGTTGGAAAAACTCGTCGAACACGCCGCCGAGGTGCTCGGCGGGGATGCCGATGCCGGTGTCGTGCACCTCGACCGCGATGTGGCCGTCGCCGTTGTGGTGGCACTCGACGCGCACCTCGCCACGGTCGGTGAACTTCACGGCGTTGCTGACGAGATTGGCGAGCACGCGGGAGAGCTTGAGACGGTCGGACGCAATCCGGATGTCGCGCTCGGGCAGCCGGGTTTGGATCGTGAGTCCTTTCTGCTCCGCCAGCGGCTGGGCTTGCTGGACCTTGGCCCGCAGCAACTCGCACAGGGAGAACTCGGTCACCTCGAGGTCGAGCCGTCCGGAATCGTAGCGGGTGAGATCCAGCACGTCGCTCACCAGTTCGATCATCGCGCGCGCGTTGGCCAGGAGGTCCCGCGCCATCCCGGGGATTTGGTGATGCCGCGCGGGATCGGCCGAGCAGCGCTCGATGAGTTCCGCGAGCAGTGACATGGCGTTGGCCGGCGTGCGGACATCGTGCGAGACGGCCGCCAGGAAACGGGTTTTCTGGATGGATGCCTCTTCGGCGGCCCGGCGGCGGCCCTCGAGCTCCTGCTGGTATTGCATCGATTGGAGCGCCATCGCCGCTTGGGCGGCGAGCCACTCGACGATCCGGAATTCGTGGTCCGACCACGAGCGCGGTTGGGTGCTGTAAACTTCCAGCACCGCGACCGGCCTGCCGCCGCACCAGATCGGCGCGGCCAGCACGGAGCGGAACGGCTGCCCGGCACCCGGCCCCGGCAGCCGCATGTCCGGCCGGCTGGCGGTGTCTTCGAGGCACGCGGGGCGGCCCGATTCGAGCACAAGCGAGGAAAACGAGCGCTCGTAGGCCAAGTCCGGCACGAGCGCGCCGCGGAGGCCGAATCCGGCGTCTCCCTTGAGAGACAGCGAGCCGCCTTCTTCGGCCGTGATCGCGGCGCCTTCGATTTCCCGCTCCAGCACTTCGAGCGCCGCTTGGCAGACGCCGTTGAGCACGCCTGCTTCGTCGGCTCCGCCGCGCAGCCACCGGCCGGTGTCGAGCAGCGTCTGGAGACCGCGCTCCTTGCGGACGAGTTCCTGGTTCACCTCCTGGAGTTCCGCGCTTTGCTGCTCCATTTCCTCGGCTTGTTGCCGGAGTTCCTCGGCCTGTTGCTCGAGTTCCTCCGCCTGGCTCTGCAGTTCCTCGTTCTGGCGCGAGATTTCCTCCTCGCGCGCCGCCAGCTCCTCGTTGGTGGCCGCCAGTTCCTCGTTGGTCGTCTCGAGGCGCGCGTTGAAATCAAGCAGCTCGGCGTTCTTCGTCTCGTCCCGTTCCCGCGCCAGTTCGACGCCATGCAGCGCGGCGACGATGATCCAGATGTCGGCCACGTGGGACGTGATGATGGTGAACTCCGACGTCGACGCGAACATCGACGGCGGGAGGAGCCAAAAGACCTTCACCACGGCGATGAGAGTGAGCGCCGCGGCCACGCCGTATAGCTGCCAGATCCTCCGGCTCCAGAGGCAGATCAAGAGCGGCAGGCAGGTCGAGATCGGGACGATCTTTCCGGCGAGCAGGTCCAGCCGGAGCCACGCGACCAGAGCGACGGCGGCAACGCAGAAGGGCAGGGAAACGGCGACCGGGGGGACGCGCTTGCGGGTGCGGAGGGTTTCCGAGGCGGTCATGGATCAGGCGGGGGATTTCCGGTAGATGCAGGGACCCGTCCGAACGAGCCCGTCGGGCACCGGACGCTCCGCCTTGCCGGTGATCAGATAGCCGCCGGGCTGGAGCGCCGCGACGAGACGCCCCCACATCGCGGAAGCGGCCGCGGATTCGAGGTAGATCGCGAGATTCCGGCAGAAAATCATGTCCCACCGGCCGGGCGGGTGGGCCTTGAGCACGTCGCGGCACTCCCAGGCGATCGAGGCGCGGAGGACCCGCGAGACTTCGAGCCGTCCGTTGTGCTGGTGGAACCACCGTTCGCGCCGGCCTCCGAGCGACTCGCCCATGACGGCGGCGAATTGCCCACGGCTCGCCGCGGCGACCGCCGAGATCCGGCAATCGCTGCCGAGGAGCTGCCCGGACGACAAGGCATCGCGCTCCGCGAGCAGCATCGCCACCGAATAAAGCTCCGCGCCGTCCGAGCACGAGACGCTCCAGACGCGCGGGCGGCTCTTTCGCCCGAGAAGCTCCGGGAGCACCTCTTGCTCCAGGCACTCGAACACCGGCCCATCGCGGAAAAACGAGGTGGCTCCGATCAGCAGCGCGTTCACCGCCGCGCCGAGCAAAGCGGGATCCGTCTCGACCATCCGCGCGGCCTGCTCGATGGAATCCGTCTTCAGCGAGCGGAGGCAGGCGGGAATGCGCCGGACCAACGGAAAAAGCCGGTAGGCCGCGGGATCGAGCCCGGCCTGCCGCAGGACGCCGCGGACGAAGACGGCCAACTCGGGCGCCACCTCCGGCTGCGTCGGGGCAGGGGCGCATTGGCCGGTCCCGCCAACGCAGCGGACCGGTGGCCGGCTCGTGGCCCTTGCCCGCGGCTCCACCTTGCTCCCGCGAAAAACCAAGCCGCGGAACCGCTCTTCGGCGGAAGATCCGGCCCGCACCGGATCGCAAGAACTCAAGGTTTCCTCCAGCCGATGCATGCGAGCGCCATAGCGGGCCGACCGGCCCCTGTCAAAGCGTCTCGGCGGCACCGGGTCAACCACCGGCGGAGCGCTCGTCCTCGCGCAGCCAGATTCCGAGCAGCCAGGCCGCCACCACGGCGTACACCATGCACGCCGGCATCCACATGATGAGGCCGGCGATTTGCTGGTCCTCGAGACCCGTCAGCTTCCACCGCGGCGCGCGGTCCTCGTAGAAGGGATACCACGTTTTCGGCGCGAGCGTCATGAAGACGCCGAGCAAGGTGGCGTGCAGCGAGGTGAGGAAAAGATACAGGACGCCGGCGCCGCGGCCCATCCGCAGGCGGCTGACGGGATCGAGCAACACGCGCCAGAACAAACACGAGACGGCGACGAAGCTGAAGTGCTGGAAATCGTGGAGCAGATCGTCGTAGAGCGTCGCCTCGTAAAGCGGCGGGAGGTGCCAGACCCACAGCGTGAAGCCGAAGAGCGACCACATGAGGAGTGGTTGCCACAGGAGATAGCGGCCGGTTTTCCAGCGTGAGACGTGGCGCTGCAGCCGGCCGTAGCCGCGCCGCCAGGAAAGGGGAAAAGCCCGGAGTGAGACCAGAAACGGCGAGCCGAGCACCAGCAGCGGGGCCACCACGCCCATCAGCAGCATGTGCTGGATCATGTGCATCCACGACAGCTCGTCGCTGAAGACATCGATCGGAGAAACCAGCGCGAGCCACAAAGCCAGCATCCCGGCGGCGAAGGCGGCGGCCTGGCGGGCGGCCACCGACTTGCCGAGCCCGGCGCGGCGCCAGACGCGGATCAAGCCCGCCAGGTAGACCACGCCGAGCAGGCTGAGATTCACCACCACGACCGGCTGCTCGAAATTCCACGCGGTCCACCACGGCCCGTCGTGGGGCGGACGCGGCGCGCCGTGGGCGGCGGCGGTTCCCGTCGCTGTGGCGGTGACGGCGAGAACGGAAACGAGACGCTTCATTTCACGATATAACTTCCGCAGTCACGGAGATGAAAGAAAACTGGCATCGTCTGCGCGAGGATGATGAAGGCGAAGATGCCGTTCACCCACCCGCCGTAGCGAGCGGCGAAGCGGCCGATCTCGTCGTCGATCCGCCCGCACCTCCGGCTGAGCCACGCGGCTCCGAGGGCCAGCAGCAGGCAGCATCCGCTGACGCCGGCGACCAGCCACGCAACCCACGAGATGCCGCCGGGTCCGGCCTCCGCCAAGCCGCCGAGGCAGCCGAATTCCGCGAACGCCCACGCCGCCAGCAGGTGGACGAGCCAAGCGCAGCCGCCGCCCCACAGGCTGCACCAGACCATGGCGCGGCCGGGTGGCGAGATTGCATTGGGTGGCACCGGATTCACAGCAGATAAGGAGAAAGATAGAGTGTGATGACGACCACAGCCGCCGCCGCCCCGGTGAAGGCCCAGAACAATCCGAAGATCGGAGCCTGCTGGTGATGGACGGGATCGCGCGGATCCCCGAGCCGGGATTTCAGCCGGAAGGCCACGACGGCCGAGACGATCGCCACCGCCGCGAGCACCAGCAGCAGCGTCCACAGCAGGACGTGGAAGACGGAGCCGTAGGCGGTGGCGTCATGGCTGAACGCCAAGCCGCGCAATTCCAGGATCCAGAGGACCAGCGCCAACAACCCGGCGCCGCAGGCACCGGCAAGCAGGACCAAACCCGGCCCGAGCTTCCAGGCGAGCACCGAGCGCGAGGCGAACCATCCGGCCGCCGAGGCGACAAGCGTCACCGCCGCAGCGGGGCCGGCGAGACGGAACGACGGCATGGGCAGGCCGTTCTGCGGCCATTCCTCGGAAAACAAGCGCAGGTAGAAATAGCAAAAGACCAACGTCCCGACCGCCATCCCCAGCACGGTCACCAGACACAAAGTCCCCCACCATGCGGTCGAGCGGACGCCGGTGGGAAAAACCGTCAAGCCGCTCGCCCCGGCGATCGGGTCGCGGCGCATCATTTCAACCCGCTCCGGGTCCGGATGCAGCCAGCGGCCGAGCATTCCCGCCAGGAACACCAAGCCGAGCGGCACGAGCAGATAGAGCTGGCTGAGCACGCCGAGCATCGCCACCAGCAAGCCGAGCGAAGCCCACAGCGGGACCATCGTGGGGCCGGGAAGAAACTGGATCGCCTGGGGTGTGGCGGTCAGCGGATCGGTGGAAAGCGTCGCCCGCCAGCCGGCCGGGCCGGCGTCCATCGCGGCGATCGCGCGGGCGGTCTCCGGCGGGGGCGCGGGGGCGCCGGTCGACCACATCGGCGAGCGGTCCGTGACGAACGGGGGCTTGCGGAAGCTGAAGACCGGCGGCGGCGAGGAGACGCTCCACTCGAGCGTCTCGCCCGCCCAGGGATCCTCGCCCGCCGGTGCGCCGCGCTTCAGGCTGCGGAGAACATTCGCCACAAACACGAGGAATCCGCCGCCGAGGACGAACGCCCCGATCGTCGCGGCCAGGTTCATGCCATCCAGGCCCAGCGATTCCGGGTAGGTGTATACCCGGCGCGGCAGGCCGTGCATGCCCATCAGGTGCATCGGGAAAAACGTGACGTTGAAGCCGACGAAGGTGAGCCAGAAACTCCACATCCCGAGCCCGTGGGAGAGCATCCGGCCGGTGATCTTCGGCAGCCACTGGTGCAGGCCGGCGAAGACCGGAAACACCACGCCTCCGATCAAGACATAGTGGAAATGGGCGACGATGAAATAGGTGTCGTGCACCTGCATGTCGAACGGCACCACCGCCACCATCACGCCCGTCAGCCCGCCGAGGACGAAGATGAAGATGAACCCGAGGATCCACCAGAAAGCCGCGCTCCAGCGCGGCCGCGATCCCCAGAGCGTGGCGATCCAGGAGAAGATCTGGATGCCGCTGGCGATGCCGATCATCAGGCTGGCGGCGGTGAAGAATCCCATCGCCAGCTCCGGCAGGCCGGTGGTGAACATGTGATGCACCCACAGGCCGAAGGAAACGAAGCCGATCAGGACGATGGCGACGACCACCAGGTTGTAGGCGGCGATCTTCCGCCGCGCCGCGGCCGCCACCACCATGGAGACGATGCCGGTCGCGGGCAGGAACATGATATACACTTCCGGGTGCCCGAAGAACCAGAAGAGATGTTGCCACAACAACGAGCTGCCGCCCGCCGCGGGGTCGAAGAACCGGGTGCCGGCCGCGCGGTCCAGCTCGAGCAGCACCGTCGCCATCAGCAGCACCGTGAAGGCGAACAGGATCATCACCGCGGTGACAAGCAGCGTCCAGACGAGCAGCGGCATGCGGCTGATCGACATCCCGGGCGCGCGGAGTTTCAGGATGGTGACGAGGATTTCCGCGCCGGCGGTGATGCCCGCGACCTCCACCATGCTCAGCCCGAGCAGCCAGAAATCCACGCCGAGTCCGGAGTATTTCGGCCCCGAGAGCGGCGTGTAGGCGAACCAGCCTGCATCCGGGATCGCGCCGAAGAAGAAACTCGAATAAAACAGGATTCCGCCGAAAAGATAGGTCCACCAACTGAAGGCGGTGAGGCGCGGGAAGGCGACGTCGCGCGAGCCGATCATCAACGGCAACAGATAGAGTGCGAGGCCCTCGAGGAACGGCACGGCGAAGAGATACATCATCGTCGAGCCGTGCATCGTGAAGATCTGGTTGAAGCGCTCCGCCTCGAGGAACTGCATCCCCGAGCCCGCGAGCTGGATGCGCATCAGCAGCGCGAGCACGCCGCCGAGGGCGAAGAAGACGAAGGCGGTGACCATGAACCGCTTGCCCAGCGGCTGGTTGTTCACTTCCATGAACCAGCCGCGCAAGCCCGGGGCGCTGCTCCAGGTGCGGGTGAAGTCGGCTTCGCGGTGCGGGTCCATCGTTCAGCGCAGCGTTTCCAGGAAGTCCAGCAGGGCCTCGAGATCCTCGGGCGGCAGATGGGTGGGAGGCATGAGGTTGCCCGGCTTGACCGACTGTGGGTCGACCAGCCAGCGGGCGAGGTTTTCGCGGGTGTTCGGAATGGTGGAGGCCGCCAGCGTGCGGCGGCTCGCGAGGTGGGTCAGGTCCGGCCCGACGGTGGAAATCGCCTCGGTGCCGCGGACCGCGTGGCAGGCGGCGCAACCGGTCTCGAAGAACAAGGCGCGGCCCCGGGATTCCGGCGGGTCCGGAGCCCCGCTGCGCGCGGCGATCCAAGCGTCGAATTCGTCCGGCGGCATCACGATCACATCCAGGCCCATGAGCGCGTGCTGGTTGCCGCAAAACTCGGCGCAGATCCCGCGGTAGGTCCCGGGTCGGTCGGCCCGGATCCAGAAGCGATTGGTGTGGTCGGGCACCATGTCCATTTTCCCGTGGAGATTCGGCACCCAAAAGCTGTGGATCACATCCGCGGAAGTGAGGTCGAGTCGCACCGGCACGCCGGCCGGCACGCGGATTTCGTTCGCGGTGACGATGCCGGATTCGGCGTAGCGGACGTCCCACCACCACAGCCGGCCGGTGATTTCCAGCGTCATCTCCGTTTCCGGCGCGCGCATCGCGGAGGCGGTCCGCAGGGAGAAAAACAACATCGCCAGCAGGATGATCGCCGGCACGACGATCCCGGCGATCACGACGAATTTCACCTGCCCGCCGGGCGCCTGGCGATCCTCCCCTTCCCGCCCGCGCCGCAAGGCCGCGGCGGCCAAGCCCAGCGTGATGAAGAAGACGAGCCCGTAAACCACCACCATCAACCACCACAGCCACTCGATCTCGCGCGCCTCGTCGCTCGCCGGATGCAGCGCGGACTGGAAATCGTTGCCGCCGCAAGCCGCGACGGCCGCGCACGAAAGCGGCACCAGCAGTCGGGCGAGAAGTTTCATCGTTCGATCTCCCGGGGAAAGGTTTGGGCGGTGTGGATGTAATCGAGCAGCCGCTCGAGTTCCTCCGGCTGGATGCGGCCCTCGTAGGCGGGCATGGCGATGCCCGGGGGCGGATTGAGGATGTAGGCGCGGTATTCCTGGCGCGACCGGCGGGTTTCCACCTTGGCGAGATCGACCGCCACCATGCGTCCGCTGCCGCCGACCGCGTGGCAGCTGTTGCAGCCGTACGCGGCGAACAACTGCCGCCCTTCCTCCGCCGGCGGCGAAAGCGTGATCCCCTCCGGCACCGGCGGCGGCTCAGCGCTGGGCCAGCCGGTCCAGTGCGAGCGCAGGCGCAGCGCCGAGAGCCCGAACAAGGCGATCACGCACAAGACGACGAAGGCCACCGCGAACGGTCGCCGCCGCATCCCGCGCTTCGGCCCGCGGTCGAGGAACGGCAGCGCGAGCATCGCCAGCAGCACCACCAGTGGAAACAGCACGACGAAAGCCGGCGCGAACCACTCCGGCATCAGCGCGATCAAGGCGCTGTACCACCAGAACCACCACTCCTCGACGGGGAAGCTGCGGTCCACCAAGTTCGCCTCGTCGTAGAGTTCCGCCGGCCCGGCGATCAGCGCCAGCGCGAGCACGACCCCAAAGACGACAAAGGCCATCGTCCCGGACTTGGCCATCGTCTCCGGGTAGAACGTCTCGCCGTCCTCCTCGGAATGCGCCTGCTCCTTGTAGAGCGTCTTCTGCTTGTCCGCGGTATGGATCGGCACTTCCTTCTCGCGGCGCGAGGTGATGCCATGAACCATCACCAGATAGATGTGCCATCCGGTCATCAAGGCGATCACCAACGGCAGGATCATGATATGCACGGCATAGATGCGCGTGAGCAGGAGCGCGCCGGGTTCTTCGCCGCCTTGGACAAAAACCACCAGCTCGTCGCCGATCCACGGAACATTGCTGAACATGTGGAGCATCACCCGGATCGCATGGAGCGAGCGCTCGTCCCAGCGCAGCAGGTAGCCGGTGAAACTCATCGCGATCACCGCGTGGAAGAGCAGCGCGCCGAAGATCCACGTCCCCTCGCGGGGGAACTTGTAACCCGCGACCAGGATCTGGCGGAAGAGGTGGAAAAACAGCATCACCACCATCAGGCCGGCGGACCAGTAGTGCAGCGCCCGGATGAACCAACCGAGCGTCTGACGCTCGGTGATGTGTTCAATGCTCCGGTAGGCGGTGTCCGGCGTGGGCGAGTAGGTCAGCACCATCGCCATGCCCGTGACCACCAGCACTCCGAGCAAGAGCGTGAGCGTGGCGCCATCACCGTAATACCAAGGCCCTTTGGCCACGCGGCGGTCCAGCGCGTTGTCGCGGATCGGCCCGATGCCGAAGCGGTCCACCGCCCAGCGGCGCAGTCTTTCCATCCGACCGGAGCCGCTCATATCATCGGAGGCACCGAGTTCAGGTCCACCTCCACGACGCCCTCGCGGATGCGGGTGGCGTATCGATAGAGCGGGAGTTTCGGCGGACCGGCCTGCGGCTCGCCATCCTTCGAAAAGATGCCGCCGTGGCACGGGCAGAAGAACCACTGGCTGCCGGGGTCCCAGACGATCGGGCAGCTCAGGTCCGTGCAGTTGCGGGAAAAAACCGTCACCTGTTCCTCGGCCTCGCGCAGGACGAAGACGCCGAGTTCCCGCAGCGAGCGCGCCCAGTCGTCGCGCGGCACGGGCACCACCGCCTTTATCACCTCACCCGGCACGAAGTCGTCGAGCGGCCCCACCGGCTGCCACATCTCGGCCTCGTCGCGGCGCAGCCGCGGGGAAATCGCGGTGAGCACCACCGGCACGCCGACGGCGCCAACCACCGCCAATCCGCCACCGGTCACGACGATCTTGGAAAAGGTGCGTCTGTTCATGAATCTCCGGAGGGCTTTCCAAATCGGCGGACATCTTACGCCAGCTCGCGCGACATGCATGGGAATTCGGCCTCGCGGCCGCCGCGCGGATCGGTGAACGTGTTTCCCATGCCGGATCCCGGGGAACATCCACCTGCCGCGCTGGTGCTCGCCGCAGGCGCTTCATCGCGCTTCGGCACGCCGAAGCAGCTTCTGGAACTCCGCGGCGAGACGCTGCTCGACCGCGCCTGCCGGATCGCGCTCGAGGCGGCTTGCTCGCCGGTCCTGCGGGTGCTCGGCGCGCATGCCGATGAAATTGCATCCCGCGCGGCTCCGGCCGGCGTGGCCACGGTCGTCCACGCGGATTGGCAGCGCGGCATCGGCAGCTCGCTGGCGGCGGGCCTGCGTGGATTGCTGGGATTCTCCGATCCGGCCGCGGTTTTCATCCTGCTGCCGGATCAGCCGCGGATCGAGCCGGCCTTGCTGTGGCGGATGCGGAACGAGCTCGCCCGGCCCGGTGTGTCCATCGTCCTCTGCGGCGACGGAGAAATGTCCGGGCCGCCGGCCTTGTTCGCGCCGGAACATTTTCGCGAGCTGATGGACTTGGATGGCGACCGCGGCGCGAAGAAGATCGCGGCGCGCCATCCGGAACGCGTCGCCATTCTCGATGCGCCGGACCGGCTCATGGACATCGACACGCCGGACGCCTGGGCGCGCTTCCTCGCCGGGGAATCGGATGCCACTTGAAATCGGCGGACACCGCGGGATGTATAGGATTCGCCATGTCCCGCGTTTCCTCTCTCCACGTGAACGGCCGCGAACGCGCCGTCGATGTCGATGCCGAGCAGCCGCTGCTCGACGTGCTCCGCGACGAACTGGATCTCACCGGCTGCAAGTACGGCTGCGGGGAAGGCCAATGCGGCGCGTGCACGGTGCTCGTCGACGGCCAGCCGGTCCGCTCGTGCCGCACGGCCGCCGGCGAGGTTTCCGGCAAGCCGGTCCGGACGATCGAAGATCTGGAAAAGGACGGCAAGCTGCATCCGGTGCAGCAGGCTTTCCTCGACGTGGACGCCTTCCAGTGCGGCTACTGCACCTGTGGCATGATCCTCTCCGCCGTGGCCCTGCTCGAGAAACACCCGGATCCGACGGACGAGCAACTGCTCGCCGGCATGAACGGCAACATCTGCCGTTGCGGCGGATACAACAGCATCCGCGAGGCGATCCGGAAGGCTTCGAAACAGAGTCAACCGCAGATGGACGCCGATGGACGTTAAGTGACTCAACTCGATGACTCTCTCTTCAAATCCGCGTCCATCCGCGGCCTGACTGCATTCCCGCTCGAATCATGAAATCTCCCGAACGGCTCGACGAACCTTCGATCCTCCCGGCGATCGACCGCCGCCGCTTCATCCAGCTGCTCGGCGGCGGGGTGGCGGTGTTGTTCTTCTCCGGACCCACCGCCGAGGCCCAGCGCCGCCGCGGCTGGGGGCGCGAAAAGCCGCCGGAACTCGAGGCCTGGATCCACATCGGCGCGGACGGCACGGTTTCCGTCTTCACCGGAAAAACCGAGGTCGGCCAGAACATCCGGACCTCGCTCAGCCAAGTGGTGGCGGAGGAATTGCGCACACCGCTGCCGTCGATCCGCATGGTGATGGCGGACACGGATCTCGTTCCGTGGGACGCCGGCACCTTCGGCAGCCGCACCACGCCGGACATGGCCTCGTATCTCCGCCGCGCCGCCGCGACCGCGCGCGAGACGCTGATCGAACTGGCGGCGAAGGAATGGGGCATGGAGCGGGAGAAGCTCGAGGCCAGGGACGGCTTGGTCACCGACGGCGAGCGCAGCGTTTTCTTCGGCCAGTTGAGCCAGGGAAAGGAACTCGTCGCGACCATCACCGACGACGTCCCCACGGCTCCGGCCACCGAATGGAAGATCGCGGGAACCTCGGTGCCGAAAGTGGACGGCCGGAGTTTTGTCACCGGCGCGCATCGCTACAGCACGGACATCCGCCGGCCTGGCATGGTTCATGGCAAGGTGCTGCGGCCTGCGGCCTACGAGGCGAAGCTGGTCGAAGCGGACCTTTCGAAGGCGGAGGCGCTGGAGGGCGTCGCGGTGCATCGCGACGGTGACTTCATTGGCGTGACGGCGACGAGCGCCGCGCTCGCCGCCAAGGCATTGGCCGCGATCGACGCGGAGTGGAAAGGAGGGCAGGAAATTTCCCACCGCGAGTTGTTCGAACACTTGCGGAAGACCTCGCGGCGCGATGACGGCGACCGCGACGAGCGACTCGAGGAAGCCCTCGCCGGCGCACGGCACAAGCGCGAGGCGAACTACACGGTGGCCTACATCGCCCACGCGCCGCTGGAACCGCGCGCGGCCGTGGCGGAGTGGGACGACGACGGCAAGCTCACCGTCTGGACCGGCACCCAGCGACCCTTCGGCGTGAAGGACGAGTTGATGCGCGAGTTCTCCCTGCCCGGCGAAAGAGTCCGCGTGATCGTGCCGGACACCGGCTCGGGCTTCGGCGGAAAACACAGCGGCGAGTGCGCGGTGGAGGCCGCCCGCCTCGCGAAATCCGCCGGCCGGCCGGTGAAGCTCGTCTGGACGCGCGAGGAGGAATTCACGTGGGCTTACTTCCGTCCCGCGGGCGTGATCGAGGCGCGCGCCGGGATCGACGCCGACGGCAAGCTGACGGCCTGGGATTTCCACAACCACAACTCCGGCGGCGCGGCGATCGAGACGCCCTACGACGTGCCGCACCGCGCGACCCGCGCCCACGGCAGCGATTCGCCGCTCCGGCAGGGTTCATACCGCGGGCTGGCGTCAGCCGCGAATGCCTTCGCGCGCGAGTCGTTCATGGACGAACTCGCGGCGGCCGCGGAGCTGGACCCGCTGGAGTTCCGGCTGCGGAACCTTTCGAACGACCGCCTCCGCGCCGTGCTCGAAGCCGCGGCGGAGCGCTTCGGCTGGAAGGATCGCAAGACGGAAAACGGCCGCGCCTCGGGCCTCGCCTGCGGGATCGACAAGGGCGGCTACATCGCGAACTGCGTGGAGGTGGACACGAGCGGCGACGAGCCGAAGGTCACCCGGATCGTCGCGGCTTTCGAATGCGGCGCGGTCCTGCACCCGGCGCACGTGAAGCAGCAGGTCGAGGGCTCGATCGTCATGGGCATCGGCGGCGCGTTGTTCGAGGCGATCCGCTTCGAGAATGGGCGGATCTTGAATCCGGCGTTCTCGAAGTACCGCGTGCCGAAATTTTCCGACGTCCCGCCGATCGAGATCATCCTGCTCGACCGCAAGGACCTGCCGTCCGCCGGTGCGGGAGAAGCCCCAATTCTGGCCATCGCCCCGGCGATCGGGAATGCCATCGCCGCCGCAACCGGCAAACGCCACCGCGCGCTGCCGATGGCGGGTCGTTGAGGGCGATTCTTCGCATCATCATATCGCGATGCCACGATTTGACTCTTGATGCCGCGCGGGCGGCCCGTATCGTCCGCGCATGCCCCGCCCCGACCCGACGCCGGATCTCGAACGCGCCCTCGCCGAGCGCATTCTCGTGCTCGACGGCGCGATGGGCACGACCATCCGGAGCTACGGATTGAGCGAGGCCGACGCCCGCGGCAAGCGCTTCGCGGACAGCGACAAGGACGTGCTGAACAACGGCGACATCCTCTCACTGACGCGGCCGGACGTGATCGGCGACATTCACAAGCGCTTCTACGAGGCCGGCTCCGACATCTGCGAGACGAACACGTTTTCGGCCACCGGCATCGCGCAGAGCGAGTTCTTCGTCGAAGACCCGCGGGAAAAAGGCGGCCGGAAGGATCCCGAGTTTTTCCAAAAGATCCTGGAGAATTCGTTCCTCAACGACCTCGCGTGGGAGATGAACGTCGAGTCGTCGCGCCTGTGCCGGAAGTGGGCGGACGAGATCGGCAGCGACACCGGCCGCCGCCGCTATGTGGCCGGCGCGATCGGGCCGCTCACCGTTTCGCTGAGCAACTCGCCGGACGCCAACGACCCGGCCTTCCGTGTGGTGACGTTCGATCAGGTGCTCGCGGCGTACAAACACCAGGTGCGCGCCCTGATCGAGGGCGGCTGCGACATTCTCATGATCGAGACGATCTTCGACTCGCTCAACGCCAAGGCCGCCGCGGTGGCCGTGCAGGAGGTTTTCGACGAAGATGGCGGCCGCCTTCCGGTGATCATCTCGGCGGCGGTCGGCCTCGGCGGAGAAACGATGATCTCCGCCCAGAAGGTGGAAGCGCTGTGGAACGCCTTCGCCCACACCAAGCCGCTCGCCATCGGCCTGAACTGCTCGCTCGGCCCGGACCTGATGCGCCCGCATCTCGAGGAACTCTCGGCCTGCGCGGCCACCCACGTTTCCTGCTACCCGAACGCCGGCCTGCCAAACCCGCTCGCGCCCACCGGCTTCGACCTGGAACCGCCGCACATGCGCGACTTCATGGCCGAATTCGCCAACACCGGCCTCCTCAACCTCGCCGGCGGCTGCTGCGGCAACACCCCCGAACACATCGCCGCCATCGCCAAGGCGGTCGAAGGAGCCA
>CBFGTW010000108.1:0-15370 GCA_965651855.1 uncultured Verrucomicrobiales bacterium | reverse complement strand
GAGCCGCGGTGGCCGCATCGCGAGTCAGATCGTGGGTTCCGGGATGTTGCCGTAGCGGTGGCGGGTCTCGCTGAGGGCCTGTTCGCGGAGCCACGCCGGCCACTCGAGCCTGGCGTTCCAGAGAACCGGTCCATCGGCCCACCGCCAACCGGCGGAAATCGCGGCAAGCTTCAATCCCGGTGCGCCCCCCGGGACGCGGAACAATCCTGCCCTGGCTTTGTCGGCCGCCAAGCGTGCGGCGAGTTCGTCCTCGGTCTCCACCACCAACGCGAATCCGAGCCCGTCCAGCCAGGACCGCCGCTCTTCCACCGAAACGGAGACTTCCGTCCCGCTGCCGCGCGCCACCAGCAACAACCGCGCGAGATCCTGATCCGCCAAATCGCGGGCCGCACGAATGATCCCGGCCACGAACCTCCGGTAACGGAAGACGTTCGCCTCGCACCGCAGGTCGCTCGGATCGTGCTCGACATCGAACTCCGGGGCGCGCCACCAGGCGTCGCTGCCAGCCGCGGCCTCGAGAACTTCGGCGGCATCCGGCAAACGCTCGACGAGCCGGGCGAGCAGTTCGCCCTCAGCGCCGCCCGGATCGCTCCGCAGCCGAGGGAGGCCGTCGTTTCTCCACTGGCAAAACTGCGCGACATAGTTCGGCCCGCCCGCCTTGGCTCCGGGGCCGAAACACGAGCGCTTCCAGCCGCCGAACGGCTGGCGGCGCACGATCGCCCCGGTGATCCCGCGGTTCATGTAGGCATTGCCAACCTCCACGCGCTCCTTCCAAAGCTCGATTTCCCGCGG
This sequence comes from uncultured Verrucomicrobiales bacterium, assembly GCA_965651855.1. GTDB lineage: Bacteria > Verrucomicrobiota > Verrucomicrobiia > Verrucomicrobiales > Akkermansiaceae > Luteolibacter. The sequence goes on along the minus strand of CBFGTW010000108.1, from coordinate 14,578 downwards.
ATCGAGCGAGTGGAGGCCGCCGGTGAGGCCGAACTCGGAGTTGTTTTGGATGCGGATCGCGTGCCCGAGGTCCTCCGCGCGGATCACGCCGAGCACCGGGCCGAAGCATTCGGTGCGGCGAAACCAACCGTCCGGGGAAACGCCGAGCTTGATCCCCGGCGACCAGAGCCGCGGATTGTCCGCGTCCTGCCGTGGTTCGAGCAGCCATGCTTCGCCCGGATCGAGCTGCGTGAGCGCCCGCGCGAGTTCCGGTCCGGGTTCGCGGATGAGCGGCGTGACGGTCGCCTCGAAGCGCCCCGGCGGGCCGACCACCAGCGAGGCCGCCGCGTCGCGGAGCTGCTGGCGGAACTTCGGGCTGTCGTAAACTTCCGCCTCCACGATCGCGAGCGAGGCGGCCGAGCACTTCTGGCCGGCGTGGCCGAAGGCGCTGCGCACGAGGTCCTTCACCGCGAGGTCGAGGTCGGCCGCGGCGGTGATGACGAGCGCGTTTTTCCCGCTGGTCTCCGCGAACAGCCGCAGCGCGGGCTTCCAACCGAGGAACATCCGCGCCGTCTGGTACGCGCCGGTCAGGATCACCGCGCCAATCCGGTCGTCGGTGACGAGCGAGCGGCCGGTGCCGTCGTCCGGGCACGGCAGGAACTGCAAGGCGTCACGGGAAATGCCGGCGCGCCACAAGCAATTCGCCAGCACCCAGGCGGTGCGGACGGTTTCGGGCGCCGGCTTCAGGATCACGGTGTTTCCCGCCACAAGGGCCGCGAGCACGCCGCCGCAGGGAATCGCGAACGGAAAGTTCCACGGCGGCGTGACCAGCACCGTGCCCAAGGGTTCCGCGGCCGCGCCATCCGCCTCAATACGGGATGCGTAGTAGTTCGCGAAATCGATGGCTTCGGAAACCTCGGCGTCCGCCTCCGTCACCGCCTTCCCGGCCTCGACCGCCATCGTCGCGATCGCCTCGCCGCGGGCGCGGGCGAGTTCCCCCGCCGCCTGCCGCAGCAGCGAGGCGCGGCCGTCCCAGCCTAGCGCCCGCCACGCCGGCCTGGCCGCCACCGCCGCCGCGAGCGCCCGCTCGACGTCCGCGGGTCCGGCGAGCGCGTGCCGGCAGCTTTCCTTCCCCGGCCGGGAGGGATCGGGCAAGGAGACCTCGGCCGCACCGGCCTGTTCCGAGCCTCCGATCACGAGCGGGATCCACGGCGGCGGCTCCGCGAGCGCGGCTTCCACGCGCGACCGGATCCAACGGACGTTGTGCGGCAGCGACCAGTCGGTGTCCGGCTCGTTGGCGAAGGTTATCTCGATCGGCCCGGGCCGCTCGTTCGCCCGGTCCTGGGTCCGCCGCGGCAAGTCCGCCACCTGGTCCTTCAGCCGGCAAGCCTCGAGAAACCTCCGCTCCTGGTCGCGCCATGCCACATCTCCCGGAGTCATGCCAAACCCGTCGCGCAGGAAATTTCCCGGCGCGGTGTTTTCATCGAGCCGGCGCACGAGATAGGCGATCGCGCTGTGGAAATCCTCGCGCGGCACCACCGGCGCGTAGAGCAGCAGATCGCCCGCGGCGTCGCGCACCGTGCGCGCCTCGTGGTTCGCCATGCCCTCGAGCATTTCGAATTCCACGCGGTCCGCCACGCCTTCGCGTTCGCGAAGGAGCAGCGCGTAAGCGACGTCGAACAAGTTGTGGCTCGCCACGCCGATCCGCACGGCCGCGGCGTTTTCCGGGCGGCATCCTTCGCGGAGCATGCGCTTGAAGTTCGCGTCCACTTCGGCCTTCGAGCCGTAGGGTGCCTGCGGCCAACCGTGCAGCTCGGCGTCCACCGCCTCCATCGCGAGGTTCGCGCCCTTGACGATCCGGATCTTGATGCCGGCTCCGCCGCGGGCGACGCGTTCCCTCGCCCAACGGTTCAACTCCCGCTGGATCGCGGCCGAATCCGGAAGATAGGCCTGGAGCACGACGCCGGCCTCGAGTTGTGAAAACTCCTCCTCGTCCAGCACACGCCGGAAAACTTCCACCGTGAGATGAAGGTCGCGGTATTCCTCCATGTCGAGATTCACGAACTTGAACGGCGGCCCGCCCGCCATCGCGGCGCGGTAGATCCGCCGCAGCCGCTCCATGATCGCCGCTGCGGTTTCCTCGAAACCCACCAAGTGGATCTGGCTGAAGATCGCGGAGATCTTCACCGAGATATAATTGCAATCCGGCCCCTCGAGCCGGGCGACGACCGCCCGGACCCGCCGCTCCGCTTCCCCCTCGCCGAGGATCGCCTCGCCGAGCTGGTTGAGGTTCATGCGCATGCCTTGGGCGCGGCGCTTCGCGAGGAGCGGCCGGAGTTTTTCCCCCTCGGACGGGAGGATGACGGCGGCGCCCTGGGCACGCATCGCGGCGGTCACGGCGGGCATGACCCACCCCGGGGCGAGCCGCGAGGCCCGGGCTCCGAGTTCCAGCGCGACCCGCTCGCCCGGACCGAGATAGGCGGGCGCGCCGTGTTCCTCAACGAGCTGGCGCAGCAGCTCGGCGGAGCGCGCCGGGGAAGCCGGCCGGAAAACGCGGTCCGCCATCGCGAGGGTGAAGGTTTTTCCCGCCGGATCGGCCATCATCCGCTTCATCATTTTCGCCCGGCGGCGCTCGGCGGGTGTTTCCACCGTGTGGCTCGCCTCGAGCAGACGGGCGGCCAGCGCGACGGCCTCGCGGGCCAGCGCCTTGTCGTCGGCGGGCACCGCCGCGGGAAGCTCCAGGGATCGGGCCATCACAGCATCCATCCACCCAATATCGCACGCGTGTCTTGACCGATCGGCGCGGCGCGCGCATCGCTTCCGGCACAGTGGCCGCCTCCAGCGCATTTTTCGAGCGGGTCGCCTCGCCGCGGTTCTGCGAGCGGTTGTTCGCGCATCTGCCCGACGTGGTGTTCTGCCTGAAAGACCGCGAGCGCCGTTACCAAGCGGCGAACGCCGCCTTCGCGGAACGTCTCGGCCTCGAGGATCCGGCGGCGCTGCTCGGCCGGGTGGCGGAGGAGTTTTTCCCGCCGGCGCTCGCCGCATCGTACCGCGAGCAGGACGAGCAGGTGCTCGGGTCCGGCCGGGAAATTTCGGACCGCCTCGAGCTGATCACCAACCGCGACGGCTCGACCGGCTGGTTCCTCGCGACCAAAGTCCCGCTCCACGACGCCGCGGGAAACGTCATCGGTCTCGCGTCGATCTCGCGCGACCTGCGCGCGCCGAGCGGCGAGGACGTGGAATTTTCCGGGCTGGCGAAAGTCGTCGCGCACATCGGGTCGCACCTCGACGAGCCGCTCCACCCGGGCGAGCTGGCGGAGATGGCGGCCCTCTCGCCGAACCAGCTCGACCGCCGGATGCAGCGCGTCTTCCAGCTCACGACGGCGCAGTTCGTCCGCAAGGCTCGCATCGGCCGCGCGGCGGAGCTGCTCGCGACGACCCGGCGACCGGTGGCGGAGATCGCGCTCGCCTGCGGCTACGGCGACCAAAGCGCGTTCACCCGGCAATTTCGCTCGGCCGTCGGCCTGCCGCCCGCCGCCTACCGCAGCCAGCGCGGCGGGTGGGAATTTCAGCGGTAGCCGAGCGTTGCCCGCAACTCCGCGAAAAGCTGATCCGCCACCGCCGCCTCGAAGCGGGTGAATCGCGGCGTCAGCTTGAGCAACTCGTCGCGGGCGAACCACCGTTTTTCCTCCGCGCGGAAGACCGGCACGAGGCAGGCGAAGACGAGCATCGCGACCCCCAGCGCCGGAACCAGCGCGTCCGCCACGACCGCGCGCGGCAAGCGCTTTTCCGTGGGCCCGAACGCCCGCAACGCCAGCGCGCCGAACAGCCAGACGAGATTGAGCCCCGCGAGGGCCGCGGCGGCGATCAGCCAACGGTCGGCCGTCTCGCCCGGGGGCACCGCGCAGCCCGCGGCGATCATCGCGGCTGGCGCGAGCGCCGCGACGGGAAATGCCAGCCACGCGCGACGCGGCCGCCAGCCGAGACAGGCGCCGGATTTCCCAACCCGCCAGCGCGTCGCGAGAATCGTCCAAGTGAGGATCATGAGCAACAGGCAGAAGAACTGCGCGACCGGTGCGGAATAAAGGTGACGACTTAAATCCCACTGCCCGAGCTGCAGGTCCTCGATGGGCAGCAGCACCTTCCAGTCGAGCCGGCCGAGCGGACTTGCGTAGCGGATGACGAGGAACACGACAGTAGGTGCCAGGACGCCGGTCCCGACGATCCAATACCAGTCCCGGAGCCGCAGCATCCGGCCCAGCCGCTGCGACAGCAAGCGGACGAGCGGCCTATCCGCCCAGCGCCCGGCGACGATCAGCACGAGAACCAAGCCGATGATCAACCAGACACCTCCCGCCAACATCCGCGCCAGCACCGCATGCTCGATGCGGGATCCCGGCAGAAAATCCGCGGCGCTCACAGGGGCCTTTCCTGCCAGATGGCTTGCCAACCGCCCGGCCGCGCCGGCAGTCCAAGACACGACCGCCCCCCTCCGCCGCGCGAACTCCGTTCCCCGCTCCGCGTCGTTTCGGATCTGGATGGCTCGCTGGCGTTCGCGCAGGCGGAAATCCCGCGCCACCCACTCCTCGGAATCGACGCCCAGGACGACCGCCGCATCCCGCAACGCGGGCAGGGCAACCGCGTGGGCAGCCTCAAGGGACAAGCCGTCGACATTTCTCGGCGGCAGGTCGAGCAAGCGCGCCGTGATTCGCTCCCAATCCGCGGCCAGCCGCCGGAAGCCATCCGCATCGCCTTGCTCCCGAACCCGCTGGGCCGCGGCACCTACAAGATCGCCGACGAGATTCACTGGAATGACATAACTCGAATCGGTCGCTTCTTTCACGGCATCCGCCCGCACCTTCGCAAGAAAATCGTCTCCGGTCGAGAGGTGCGCCATTCGGAGCGCGTCCACGGAATGCTCGTAATGTTCGATGCGAGGTGCCTCGGCTGCGTCGCGGAACCAGCGGAGCGCGCGGTCGAGTTTGGCCGGCGCGACGATTGTCCAAGAGAAGCTGACGGCCTTCGCTCGATCGTCAGCTGGCAGAGCCTCCCGAAGCACCGCGTGCCGCGTCTCGGCGGCAGCCGCGTAAAGCGGATACCAGCCGTTCCCGGAGTCGATCCGGCTTCCCGTCGCGAGATAATCCGGCGGAAGCTCATCATGTTCCCGCAGCCAGTTGTAGGCGTATATTTGATGGAACGGCGGATGATCCGGATGAAGCTTCCACAATGCGTCGGAAGCGGCCTGGGACTCGCTCCACCGTTCCCCGCTGGCAAAGAGCAAGCGCGCCGTCGGATCCAGCGCCTCCCACCAGCCGGGAGCCGCGGAAGCCAGCAGGTCTCCGTTCGATGGATTGAAGAAGATCCATTGGACCTCCTCCACCGTGCGCTTCACCGCCGGGATCCCGATCGGAAGGAAGACGGCCAGCATCAGGACCGCGAGCAGCCACCGCCACCTGCGGCTGCCGCGGGTCTCCAGCCGCGCTGCCAAGCGCTCGATCTCCGCGTCGTCCGCCGACGAGTCGATCTCGCGACCAATCATCGAGCGGGCCGCGGCCTGCAGCTCGGCGTTGTCGGCGAGCGGCGGGGTGGTGGCCGCGTCGATCAGCCGGTGCGCTGCGGGAGTCATGCCATCACGTTGGCTCGCCGTGCGCGGATGTTGAGAAGAAAAGCGGCTCCGGCCCTCCCCGAGCTGCTGCGGGCAAAGTGAGAAGATCGGCCTTGACGGATCTACGTGAATTTTCGTACCACGGACATCATGAGCGCCAAACCCGTCACTCCACGCTTTTCGCGCACGCTCGCTCTGCTTCCCCCGGCCGTCGCGCTCGCTGCCTCCCACGCCAATGCGGCGGCGGATTATTTCCTGAAGATCGAGGGAATCAAAGGCGAGTCCACCGACCAGCAGCACAAGGATTGGATCGACATCCAGAGCTTTTCGTGGGGCGTCAGCAACGCGGTGGACGGCACCGGCGGCACCACCGGCCGGTCGACGCCCAGCCCTCTGGTGATCAGCAAGCCGATCGACAAATCCTCGCCGCTGCTTTTCCTGAGCGCCTGCGTCGGGGAGAAGGTGCCGAGCATTACCCTTCAATTGCTCCGCGCGGGCGGCGACGGAGGACAGGAGGTCTACTACACCATCGTGATGCACGATGTCCTCGTCACCAGCATGCAATCCGGCGGCAGTTCGGGCGGCGACTCGGTGCCGACGGAATCGATCTCGTTCAATTACTCGAAGATCGAGTTCGAGTACAAGCCCCGCGCCACCAACGAGGAGCCGATCAAGGTGGATTTCGCCTGGGACAAGGTGGCGGCGGCGGAATGAACGCCGGCCGCCCGCCAAGCCCGAACGGGAGCACCACCATGAAAACCATCCGCGCGCTGCTCCTCGCGATCGCCACCGGCGTGGCGCTCGCGCCGCACGCGGAAGCGGCGGTGAACGGCGCTTGGATCCGCTTTATTGATCCGCCGGCTGAAGGCGAAGCCACCGACAAGGAACACACCGGCTGGGTGGACCTGCTTTCGTTCGCCTTCGACGGCAAAGTGGCGCAGGAACACGGCGGCCCGGGCGGTTTCACCGTGCGCAAGCGGATCGACAAGGCCTCGCCGAAGCTGATGCTGGCCTGCGCCACCGGAGAAACCATCCGCGAGGCGGTCCTTCATCTTTCCGCGCCGGCCGACGAGGGCAAGTCGGTCATTTTCTGGGAAGTCGTCCTGCGGAACGTGCGCGTCGCCGGGGTGAGCACCGAAGGACCCGAGGCGGCCGAGCCGGAGGAGGCGGTGGAACTCGTCTTTGACACCTTCCGCATCACCTACCAATCGATCCAAGGCGGCGACCCGGTGACCGTGGACACGGCGCCGCCGGACCTCGACTCGGACGGCGACGGCATGCCGGACGAGTGGGAAACCGCCCACGGCTTGGACCCATCGCTCGATGACGCGCTGCTGGACTTCGACGGCGACGGTCTGCCCAACATCGTGGAATTTCATGCCGGCACCGACCCGCGCGACCGGAACTCGGTGTTCCGGGCCGAGATGTCGCCCGTGGACGCGGGCGGCACAACCTTCACGATCCGCTGGAAATCCAAGGCGGGCACGAGCTACGACGTGCTCCACAGCCCGGACTTGGTGGAACCCTTCGAGCCGGTCGCCACCGTCGTGGCGGACGCCAGCGAGACGAGCCACGAGGTGCCGCTCGAGGCGGCCCGCGGCTTCTTTGTCGTGCGGCTCACGGTTCCCTGACGTCGCGCGCATGTTCGACCCGGAGAAGCTCGCCGCCTGGAATCCCGCACCTTTTCTCGAGGCCTTGCGCCGCGCGGGCTTCACCTTCGGCGGCTTGGAGGCGCTGGGCGTCGAACAGAGGCCACCTCCCGAGGATGGACTGCCGGCTTCCGCCGCGGTGGAGGACTCGGCGCTGGGCACCTTGCTGCGATTGTTTCTCGAAGAGCGCGCGGTGCCGGCGGAGCACGCGATGCGCGTCTTCGGCGGCGAGCTGAACGAGCTGATGAAGATCGGCTTGCTCCGGGCGGACGGCCGCTCGGCCGTCCTCTCCGAGGTGCGCCTCGTGGCACTGAAGGACGGCTGGTTCGCGGCGGACCCGGTGCGCCGCCAGCGGGCAGGCGAGCCGGACTTCGTGATGGGCCTGAGCCCGACGACGCGGGTCCTCGCCGGTCTCTCACCCGCTTGGAGCGGCGCGCGAGCCCTCGATCTGGGGACCGGCGCCGGGTGGAACGCCTTCCGCATGGCCGCGCGGGGCGCGGAAGTCGTGGCCACGGACATCAACCCGCGCGCGATCGGCATCGCCCGACTCAACGCCCGGCTCGGCGGCGCGACCGTGGATTTCCGCGAAGGCGATCTTTTCGAGCCCGTCCGGGGCGAAACCTTCGACGTCATCGCCAGCAATCCGCCGTTCGTCATCACCCCGGACAACACCTACCTCTTCCGCGATCATCCACGCGGCGGCGAGTACCTCTGCCGCGAGGTCGTGCGCGCGATACCGTCCCACCTGCGGCCGGGTGGCGTCGGCTGTCTGCTGCTGAACTGGCACCACGCGACCGATGACGATTGGGCCGCCCAACCCCTCGCATGGACCGACGATCTCGGCTGCCACCGCTGGATTTTCCGCACCGAGTGCCTCAGCCCCGCCGACTACGCGCGACGCTGGCTGGCCCACGAACCGCGACACGGGGATCCGGAGGAAACCTTCCGTCGCTGGCTCGCCCACTACGAGGCGATCGGCGCGCGCCGATTCAGCTTTGGCTTCGTCGTCATGCAATCCTGTCCCGAAGGCAAGCCGTGGACCCGCAGTGAAGCGCGCGGCGAGATGAAGGTGGACGCCGAGGCCTCGGACGAAGTGCTCCGGATTCTCGCGAACGAAACGTGGCTGGCCCGCGAGCCCACGGACGAATTCCTCCTCGCGGCGCGGTTTCCGGTACCGGACGGCATCACGGCCCACGCCGAGATGAGCCTCGCGAAAACCGGCTGGCAGCGCCGGACGATTCGCCTCCAGAGTCCCAGACGCCTCGCCTACGACGGCCAGGTCGACGAAAACCTCCTGCGCCTGCTCGAACACTGCCGCGCCGGCAAGACTCCGGCCGACATGGTCGCGGAACTGCGCGGGCGGCCGGAACTCACCGGCATGGATCTGGATCTCGCCATCGCCGGCTTGACGCGGGATCTCGTGCGGTTCGGCCTGCTCGACGCGCCGCCAGCCGGGCACGGCGACCCCGAGGCGATGCCCCAGGCCTGAGCCACAGCCAGCAGCTTTTTGCGCAAGGTGCAGGATGCCGCGCGCTTTTTCCGCTCCGCCGAGCAATTTGCATCTTCAGCCCGGGCCGGACCCTCGGAAGTAGAAGGAAATCCTGCCGGCACGGCACGTGCGACGCGGATGCTCCCGCTGCCGGCGACGCCGGCGCGGAAGCCCAAAAAACCAAAACCCACAGCATCATGAAAACGATCATCACTGGCATCGGCCTCGCCACCTTGGTCGCCGGTTTCCTCGTCTCCGCCCAAGTCACCCAAACCGAGGAAACCACCGAAGTCCGCGAAAACCCCGACGGCACCACCACCGAGACGACAACCACCACGACAACCACGTTCACTCCCGCCGCGCGCACGAAGGTGGTCGAGTTCTTCGAATCCTACAGCTCGAATCCGCACGGCCTGCCGCCGGCTTGGGTCGAGCGCATCGAGGTGAAAGAAATCCCGAGCGCATGGCGCACCCGGATCCAACCGGGAGTCGTCATCGAGCAAGAACACCGGACGCACCTGATACCTGCACCGGCCGAGTTGATCAAGGTGCTGCCGCCAGCTCCGGAACAAGTCACGTACTACGTCGCCGGCGGCAACGTCGTCGCCGTGGACGAGTCCTACAAAGTGGTGGACGCCATCCAGATCCCCTCGGTGAAAATCGAGGTCGAGTGAAACCTTCCACCCACCGGGACCTGCCGGCGGCCGATCACGGCCGCCGGCTTTCTTTCGCCCGGTGGGCGAGCCCACCGCTACATCGTCCGGGTCAGCCGCTAGCGGCGCAGCGCCAACCGCAAGATGAAAGTCGGATAACAGGCCCGTCCCTTTATCGTGGGCCCGTCCCTTTATCGTGATCGTGTCCCGTTATCGTGCCGCAGGTCCCTTGCTCGCCCGGCCCGGCGGATCCACCCGCTACGTTGCCTCGGTCAGCCGCCGGCGGCGCAGAGCCAGCCGCAAGATGAGAATCGGATAATAGGCCCGTCCCGTTATCGCGGGTCGTGATCCCGTTTTCGCACGAGTCTTCCAGCAGCGGCCTTCCGCCTGCCGCCTCCGCCTCGTCACCCGATTGACATGACGGTGATCCTCGCTTTCATCCACTTGTCATGAAAGTTGCCCTCATTTGTATCTGGTCGGTTTTTACCGCTGCCGTGGCGTCCGCGGAACTCGTCGAGAAAGCCGTCGCCTACCATCAGGGAGACACGACGCTCGAGGGCTTCCACGTTTACGATGATGCCGTGGAAGGGGAACGCCCGGGCGTCCTGGTGATCCACCAATGGAAAGGCCTCACGGACTACGAGAAGATGCGGAGCCGTCAGCTGGCCGAGCTGGGCTACAACGTGTTCGCCGCGGACATCTACGGCCAAGGCATCCGCCCGGACACCACGGAGGAGGCCGGCAAGCTGGCCGGGAAATTCAAGGGCGACCGCGAGCTCTTCCGCGCGCGTCTCGCCGCCGCGCTGGACGTGCTGCGGGAGGACGAACGCACCACCGAGGGAAAGATCGCGGCGATCGGATACTGCTTTGGCGGCACCGGCGTGCTCGAGCTGGCCCGCTCGGGGGCGGACATCGCCGGCGTCGTTTCCTTCCACGGCGGGCTCGACGCGGCGGAGGGCATGACGGCGGAAAAGGGCGGTATCCCCGCGAAAGTGCTCGCGCTCCACGGGGCGGTGGATCCCTACGTGCCGGACGCCCAGGTGGCCGCCTTCAAGGACGAGATGGAGGAAGCCGGCGCCGATTGGCAGATCCACGCGTACGGCGGCGCCGTCCACAGTTTCACCCAGAAGCAGGCGGGCGACGATCCCTCGCAGGGCGCGGCCTACGACGCCAAGGCGGATCGCCGGTCCTGGGAGGCCATGAAAACGTTCTTCGCGGAAATCTTCGGCGACCGCGACTGACCCCGCCGCTCACTTCCGCGATGGCGCGGCAATGATTCCCTCCGCGGTTTCCTGTTTCAGCCGGAGCTGCCCGCAGGCGGCATCGATGTCGTGCCCCTTTTCGAGTCGCAGCGTGGCGGGCACGCCGGCTTCCCGCAGGACGTTCTGGAACGCCCGGCAATGGGGAATGGCGGGGCGTTTCCAGTCGAGACCTTCCACCGTGTTGTACGGGATGAGATTCACTTTCGCCCGCAGCCGCCGGGCTTGGCGGGCAAGGATGGCTGCCTGTTCAAGCGAGTCGTTGACGTTCTCGATGAGAATGTATTCCAGCGTCAGTTTCTGGCTCTTGCGGGAATTCCAGTAGTCGAGCGCGTCGAAGAGCTCCGCCACCGGCCACTTTCGGTTCACCGGCATGATCTTGCCGCGGACGTCGTCGGTCGCGCCGTGAAGCGAGATCGCCAGCCGGATCTGCTGCGGGTGCTCCGCGAGCCGGCGGATCTGCGGGACCAGCCCGGATGTTGAAATGGTAAGGTGCCGCGCGCCCAAGTGCAGGCCTTCAGGCGAGGTGATCAGGGAAATGGCTGCGAGCAGGTTGTCGAGATTCGCCAACGGCTCGCCCATGCCCATGAAAACCAGATTGTCGACCCGCTCACCGGAGAGCTGCTGGGCGGCGAGGACCTGGCCGGCGATTTCGGCAGGTTCGAGGTTCCGCGTGAAGCCGGCGAGGCCCGAGGCGCAAAACCGGCACCCGTACGCGCAGCCGACCTGCGAGGAAACGCACAACGTCCGGCGGTCTGATCGCTCCCCGTAGAGCGCCGGATTCGCCGGGATCAGCACGCTTTCGATGTAGCGGCCGTCGTGGAGCCGGAAGAGGAACTTCCGGGTCGTGTCCGCCGAGCCTTGGGTGTGCGTGTGCTCGAGGGCACCGAGCCGGAAAGCCTCCGCCAGCTTTTCCCGCAAGGCGGCCGGCAGGTTTGTCATCGCATCAAACGACGCGACCTGCTTCTTCCAGATCCACTCGAAGATCTGGCCCGCCCGGAACGCAGGCTCGCCCGCCTCCGCCAGCCAAGCGGCGAGGGCTTCCTTCGAGAGACCGGTGAGGGCGGGACGCATGCGCGGGAGAAAGCGTCACAGATGTGCCCGGTCGTGTCAAAGCACGCGCGACAAGGCCAGCCGCGGATCGATGCTCCCCCTCCCTGCCCCCGCCGGGAATCGAACCCAGATCTAGAGTTTAGGAAACCCTCGTTCTATCCGTTGAACTACAGGGGCGTCGGGCGGAGACGGCATAGCCGCCGCGTGCTGCGGGCGCAAGTCAGTAGCCGCGCCAGAAGGCGAAGGCGCACACCAGCACGGCCACGCCGTACAGGAGGCCCGCCCCACAGCAGAGGCTCCAGCGCTTCCGGTCCGCGGTCACCCAGGTGACGAGATCCCGGAAAAGATAGGGCATGCCCACCCAGAACATGGAAGCGGTCAGAAGGGCGTAGGCGAAAAGCGGGATGAGCAGCCTCGAGGCGGGGTCCTCGAGGAACGCCGCCTCGAGAAGCGGGGCGGCTACCAGCAGGCCGAGCAGACCCAAGGCGCGGACGGCGAGGAAGTCCCGCACGCTGATGCAGACGAGGACGAGCACCACCGGCAGGAGAAGCCGCAGGAGCGGCTTGATGCCGTTGAACTCTCCCAAGTCCATGGCCAGGGCGTTGAGTGTTCCGGTGCCGCGGTGGTCCATCACCAGCAGGAAAAACCAGCCCAAGCCGATGCCGAGGAGGATCTGCCCGAGCGTCTGGTTGCGCGGAAATTTCTTGAGAAACGCTTGGGAGGCGGCCGGCTTGGCGAGCAGCAGGCCGTGGAACGCGATGAGCCAGATGGCGAGAACGACGCCGGTTCCGAAGAGGGGCAGCCGCTCGTAGGGGTGCATCGGGTCCATGCTGCACCGGACCTAGGGGCGCGCACATCAACTTTCAAGCGCCAACTTGGGCACCGGAGTTGCTCCGGCGGGTCATGCGGCGCAACGTGTCGCTCCGTCATGAGCCTCTTGCGAAAAGCGCTCCCACTCCTGCTGCCGGTCGTCTGGCGGTGGGCGGAGCGGCACGAGGCCCGCGTGCTGCGCGACGGGCAGCCACTGGATGCGGCCGCCCTCGCGGACGCCGTGAAGCTTGGAGTGCGGGAGCCGGCAAGGATCCGGGTGCTCGAGGTGGACCGGATCCCGCTGGTAAACGGCCTCCTCGCCCGCTTGGCGGCGCGCGTCTCGCGCCACGCCACCGCGGGGACGATCGGTCTCGCGCTGCGCCACGGGATCTACATCCGGCGCGGCTTCCGCAGCCGGGCGCTGGTCACCCACGAGTGCGTCCACACGGCGCAGGCCGAACGGCTGGGACTGCGGGAATTTCTCCGGCGCTACCTCGACGAATGTCTCGCCTCGGGCTACGCGTCCTCTCCGCTCGAACGCGAAGCGGTGGAACGTTCCGCGGCCATCGTCGGGGCGGATGCCTCCGGTATTGGGTTGAGCCCGGCGGCGGCCCGCGTCGATGCTGGCGGCGGATGAACGAGCAGACCCGCCGCTGGATCGAGGCCGACAAGACGTACTGCTGGCACCCGTTCACACGCCAAGCCGAATGGTGCGCGGCGGATCACGAGCCACTCGTGATCGTTCGCGGCGAAGGCGCCTGGCTGTTCGATTCCGAGGGGCGGCGCTATTTCGACGGAAATTCCTCGATCTGGACAAACGTCCACGGCCACGGGCACCCGCGGATCGTCGCCGCCGTCCGGGATCAGGCGGCGAAGCTCGCGCACGCGTCCTTCCTCGGGCTCACCCACCCCGGCGCCGCGGAACTCGCCGGGCGGCTGTGTGCCTTTTTCCCGGCCGGCACGCTCGAGCGCGTGTTCTTTTCCGACAACGGCTCCACCGCCATCGAGTGCGCGCTGAAGATGGCCGTGCAGTTCCGCCAACAGACCGGCGAACCGCGGCGGCGCGGCTTCATCGCCTTCGAGAACGCCTACCACGGCGATACCCTCGGCGCGGCCTCGCTCGGCGGCGTCGGACGGTTCTTCGATCGCTTCCGCGGACACGGCTTCCCGACCTTCCACGTCCGCTCGTTCGATGAAGTCGCCGGGCTCCCTCCGGCGGATCTGGAATCCGTCGCCGGCCTCGTCATCGAGCCGCTCGTCCAGGGCGTGAACGAGATGCGCCCGTGGCCGCCGGGGCTGCTGGCGCGGCTGCGCGATTGGTGCGACGCGCACGGCGTCCATCTCATCCTCGACGAAGTGATGACCGGTTTCGGCCGGACCGGCTCGATGTTCGCCTGCCAACAGGAAGACGTGACTCCGGATTTTCTCTGCCTGGCCAAGGGGCTGACCGGCGGAACCCTGCCGCTCGCGGCGACGCTCGTGACCGGCAAAATTTACGAGGCCTTCCTCGGCGGCGCGGACCGCGCGTTCTACTATGGACATAGTTACACCGCCAACCCGCTCGGCTGTGCCGCCGCGCTCGCCACCCTCGATGTCTTCCGCGACGAGGACGTGCTCGGCCACCTCCCGGAGAAAATCGGCCGCCTCACCGCCGGCCTCGCGGCCTTGAAACGGGGCGCGCCCCTCGTCCACGAGACCCGCCAGTGCGGGTTCGTCGCCGGCATCGAGCTGCGCCAGCCGGACGGCGCGCGTTTCCCGACCCGCTTCCGGGCCGGCGAGAGATTCTGCCAGTTCGCGCGCCACCGCGGTCTCCTCACCCGCCCGATCCTCGACACCGTCGTCCTCATGCCGCCGCTTTGCACCACCCTTGCCGAGCTTGACGAAGCGCTCGCCGCGCTGGCGGCCGCCCTTGAGGACTTCGCCTCCGCCGTCGCGGCGTATTCCGGGCATTGACACCCCGCTTTCCAAGCGGTAATCACTCGCCCCCCGTGCCGGCGCAACCGACGGCGGAGTAGCCAAGTGGTAAGGCAGAGGTTTGCAAAACCTCCATTCGTGGGTTCGATTCCCACCTCCGCCTCCAG
>CBFGTW010000107.1:0-15480 GCA_965651855.1 uncultured Verrucomicrobiales bacterium | reverse complement strand
TCAACTTCGACGACGAGGAGGTCCACGACCGGCTGATGGAGATGACCGGCGGCCGCGGCCCGGATCGCTGCATCGACGCCGTCGGCACCGAAGCCCATGCGCTCGGCAGCATCGACGCCGTCTACGACAAGGTGAAACAGAGCATCAAGCTCGGCACCGACCGGCCGCACGTGCTGCGCCAGGCGCTGATGTGTTGCCGGAAAGGCGGCACGATCTCGGTGCCCGGCGTTTATCTCGGCTTGCTCGACAAGATTCCGTTCGGCGCCTTCGTCAACAAGGCGCTCACGATGAAGTCCGGCCAGACGCACGTGCAGCGTTACCTCTCGCCGCTTCTGAAGAAGATCGAGGACCGCGAGATCGACCCGTCGTTCATCATCACGCACCGCTTGCCCCTCGAGAAAGCGCCGGAGGCCTACAAGGTCTTCCGCGACAAAGAGGACGAGTGCATCAAGGTGGTGCTCAAGCCGTAGCGCCCGCGCCTCCGCGGCAATTTCGAGCGAGGGTTCTTGTCCCGGGCGATCCTCGGGGAGCGGACGGAGGTGAAACGGCCGGGCTTGATCCCCGGCCGTAATCTTCGCGTAATGCTGCGAGGTCTTGCTGCCACTTCCGGCATGCCGGCCCCAAATCCAGCTCCCATGAAGAAAAACCCCGCTTTGCTCGTCCCGTGGCTCTTTTGTCTGTTTGCGATCGCCCCCGCCGCCGCGGGAGGTGACGCCAAGAGTGGAACCGAGGCGCCGGTGCCCGAAAAAGAGAGCAAGAAGAAAAAGAACGGCGACTGGTGCGAGTGGTTGTCCGGCGATCCCGGCCTCCTCTACGACGTCAAGAAGAGCGAGAACCCGTGGTTCCAGGAACTCCACTTCACCGGCCGCTTCCATTACCAAGCCGCCTACGTCTCCGGCACGGACGTCCGGGGAAACGACTTCCACGAGACCCACGATGAATACCGCCGCTTCCGCCTCGGGGTGGAGATGCAGTTTCTCAAATACTTCCACAGCGACGTGAGCGTGAACCTGGTGGACGACAACCGCTTCCGCGGCGGCGGCCAGGATCTCGACTGGGGGTATTCCGACTTCGACACGCTGGCGCTCACCTTCGATTTCGCCGATGCCTTCTCCGGAGGTTGGTTCGACGACATCGAGTTCACCTACGGCCGGATGAAGTTGCCCGTGGGCGCCGAGGACCACGAGTCGTCGCGCCGCATCCTGACGGTCGAGCGTTCCGCCATTTCCGACAAGCTGGCCGGCGAGCAAACGCGGCCGACCGGCTTGATGGCGGAGCTGGAAAAGGGCGACTGGGACATCCTGCTCGGCCTCTTCAGCGGTGAGGTGCACGAAACCTCGCTGGCCGGCTGGGGTGCCGGGAAGGTCTACTACACCAGCGTGGCGTGGCAGCCCAGCGGCGAGTGGCGCTTTCTCTTCGATCACATCCAGAACGACCCGTCGGGCGGCGAGGATGTTCTCGGCTACGCTTGGGCCGTCTCGCTGGCGGGCACTTATGAAGCGGACCGCTGGGGCATGACCGCGAATCTCATTTACGGCGACAATGGCGGCTCCGACCACGGCCGCGCGAATCCACTACGGCAGGGCGACTTCCACGGCCTCGTGGTGATGCCTTGGTACTGGCTGGTGGAAGACCGGCTCCAGCTCGTGTGCCGTTACCAATACCAGGGCTCGGAGGAGCAGGAAGGCGTGCGCTCGGACAGCCGCTATGTCCGGATCAGCCACGCCCCGCCGTCGATCGATCTGGACAACGGCTACGGCGACAGCCACCACTCGTTTTATCTCGGCCTTAACTACTATCTCTGCGGCCACAACGCCAAGATCATGGGCGGAGTTTCCTATGAGGAAATGCGCGCCCGGACGGACCAATGGGATGCAATGAGCTACCTCATCGCCTTCCGCACCTACTTCTGATTCGGATGGGATTGGGGAGCGCGAGGAATTGAACCGCCAAGCCGCCAAGATCGCCAAGAAAGAGATGCATGGATGGTGGTGATGGATGCCACGAACGGGCTGGCGACCCATCGGCCAAGCGGCGCAACGACGTGCTTGCCAAGGTCTCGCACCTCAACCCTCAAGCTTTCTTGCTGACCTGGCCGCCGTCGCGAGCTGCAAATGCAAAGCAATCGGCTCGCGCGAAGCCATTTAGAACTTGATGCTTTAGGTTTGGTGCTCCCCCCTACCAAAGTCCGTATTTCCCGGTCTGCATGATGTAGACACCCATCAGGAAATTCGCGGTGGCGTGCATGACGACGCAGGCGCCGAGATTCTTGCTCCAGATGCACAAGAGATAGGTCAAGCTGCCGTAAACAAACGCCCCGGCGTGATCTCCGCCCATATGGGCGAGGATGAACAGCGCGGTGACGATCACATAGGAACGCCAGTGCGCCCGGCCGAAGGGCTGTTTCCAATAATCCCCTTCCCAATCCATCACGAAGCGCATCAGGAATCCGCGCCAGAAGATTTCCTCGACCAAGGCGACGACCAGCGCGGCACGCGTGAAGCGCATCACCAGCGAAGCCCAGTAAGCCGCGGGGTTCTCGAAGATTCCGGGATTGAATCCACCGTCGCGCCGGGATTCGAAGCCCAGCCAGCCGAGCAGACCGTCCGGCTTGGTCTCGTAGCCGAGCACGTCGTAGAGCGTCGTGGGGAGCAGCCAGAACCCGATTCCCACCGCGCCGAAGACCACCCCGATGGCCGACCATTTCAGCGACCAGCGGAACTCGAAGAACTTCCAGTAGCGGACGAGAAACCCGAGCGTGACCAGCGTCTGGACCGGATAAACGAGCTGCGCCGGATCGCGTCGCCACCAGGGAGCGTCCGGGTGGTTCCAGGCGAACGAACCGCCGGCGAGTTCCAGGACGAGGAGAAACGCCATGAAGACCGCGAACGGCAGGACGTGCGCGCGCGTCAAGATCGCGGGATCGGCGTCCGTCCTCGCGCTCATGGCTTACTTCAAGCCCGCCACGAAGCGGCCCATCTTTTCCATCGCCAGGCGCAGGTCGTCGAAGGCCGTGGCGTAGCAGCAGCGGAGGAAGCCCTCGCCGGATGGGCCAAAGGCGCTGCCCGGAACCGCGGCCACGCCCTCGGCTTCGAGCAACTGCATGGCGAATTCCTTGCTCGTGAGGCCGGTGCCGCGGACGTCCGGAAAGACGTAGAACGCACCGCCGGGCGTGTGGCAGTCGAGGCCGATCTCGTTGAGCCGCTTGACCACGTAATCCCGGCGCTGGTGATAGCTTTCCCGCATTTCCGCCACGGCCGGGGCACCGTTCTCCAGCGCTTCGATCGCGGCGTTCTGGCTCATGATTGGCGCGCAGAGCATCGAGTATTGGTGGATCTTCATCATCGCCTCGATGATCGGCTTCGGCGCGCAGGCGTAACCGAGGCGGAAGCCGGTCATGGCGAAGGCTTTCGAAAATCCGTGGAGCAGGATCGTCCGCTCCTTCATTCCCGGCAGCGCGGCGATGGAAACGTGCGGCTCGTTGTCATATCGTAGCTCGCTGTAGATCTCGTCGGTCATGACGATGAGATCGTGCTCGACGGCGAGCTTGGCGATCCCTTCGAGGTCCTCCCGCGAGGCGACGGCGCCAGTCGGGTTGGTCGGGAAATTGAGCATCAGCACGCGCGTCTTCGGCGTGATCGCCGCAGCGAGGCGCCCGGGTTTCAGCGAGAATTCCTCCTCCTTCGTCGTCTCCACCGCCACCGCCACGCCGTGCGCGAGGACGATGCTCGGGCTGTAAGAAACATAACAAGGCTCGTGATAGACCACCTCGTCGCCCGGATTGAGCAAGGCGCGCAGGGCGATGTCGATCGCCTCGGAAACGCCGACGGTGACGAGCACCTCGGAGGCTGGATCGTAGTCGACGTGGAAAAACCCGCTGACGTAGCGGGCGATGGATTTGCGCAGCGCGAGCAGGCCGAGGTTTGAGGTGTACGTCGTCTGGCCCTTTTCGAGCGAGTAGATGGCGGCTTCGCGGATGTGCCATGGGGTGGTGAAATCCGGCTCGCCCACCCCGAGGGAGATCACTCCCTCGCGGCCTTGGACGAGTTCGAAGAAGTCGCGGATCCCCGAACGCGGGATCGCGGCGACGTTACGGGCGATTTTCGCTTGATAGTCCATGGACACACGTCCGCCACGCGGCGGGCCGGGATTTCAGCCGGACGGCCGCCTGCCGTCAATGACGGCCCGGGTTTTCTTCGGCGGCAGTCCTCACTCGTCCAGCGCCACCCGCAGGCGGAAAAATCGCGCCGCGGTGTCCGAAACATCCACCTCGAGCCAGCCGTCCACGGGTTCCGCCCCGTCGGGCTCGCGCGAGTCGAAGAGCACGTGATCCCAGGTTTCGAGGTCCGCGGAACCCTCGACGACGAAGGAGACGCCGGCGGTTTCCGGGTCGTACGGGAAGCGGAACCGCAGGTCGCTCCCGATCCGCGGCAAGCGCGAAAGGTCCGCCAGCGAGTCGATCGCGAGGGCGTAGCGCAGCAAATTCGGCACGCCCCAGCCGAAGGGGTCGGCGCCCGGACCGGAGATGGCGGGGTCCGCCCGATCCTCGGGATCCGGGAATTGCTCGTCGAGCCATGCGGCGAAGCCAGACGCCGGGCGCGCGACGAGGATGTCGTCGAGCCGGATCTGGGTGCGCGGGCCGGACGATCCGGACACGTGGTGGTAGCGCCAGAGAAGCTGCACGTAGGGCTCGCCGAGCGCGTCCGCGGGCAGAGCGATGCCCTCGTGGACGACCGGCCCGGCAGCCGAGCCCGGGTGGACGACCGGTTGGCCATCCAGCGTCAGGTCGCTGAACGGGCCGGAATCTCCGACGCGGTATTGCAGGCGCAGCGCGTAATCGCGCTCGTTCGCGGCCAGGGTTTCCGCGACGAACGAAACCTCCGCGGCATCGAGATCGCGCGTGTCCAGGGCGAGCAGCGTCCCGCCGAGATCCCGGCCGCGGCCGGTGTTGATGAAGGAAATGCCATTCTCGCCGAGCCCGTCGATCCGCGTGCGGCGGGTGTTGTTGTAGGGAAATCCCGCGGTGTCGTCCGGATGCGTGTCGTCGCCGACGCGATAGGCGCGGTCGAGCGTGTCGGTCGCACCCGGATCGTCCATCCGGCTCTGGAGGAACAAAACGTGCTCGGGATAACTCATTTCCGGCTCGTCCGGCGACCACGCGCCGAACCCGAAGCCGCCGTCCGCCACCCGGTGCGCGGCGGGCTGGACAAGAGCGACGATTTCCACCGGCACGGAGCCAGCCTCGCCATCGTGCGCGGTGATCGCGATGGAAGCCTCGCCCCGGCGGGCGCCGAAAACCGTGAGTAGCGATCCTTCCACGGAAGCCGTCGCAAACGCCTCGTCCGCAACGCTGGCCGCGAAGCTCAGCTCGTCACCGTCCGCATCTTCGAACAAGGCCGCGAGATCGAGCGAAGCACCGCCTCCACCCTCGATGACGGCGAGCGTGTCGATCGAGCCGGTCCAGACCGGCGGCTGGTTCGCGCCGGGAATCGCCCAGGCATCGAGCGTCAGGTTGTCGAAGCGGTTGTTGCCAGCGGTCCCTCCGCCGCCTTGGGAAAACTCGATGCGCAGGGTGAAGTCCGGGTTGTCCGCCGCTCCGGCCACGCCGGAAAAGTCGAGCCGCCGCACCACCGGAGATTCGGTCACGGTGGTCGTCGTGAACGGCACGAAGGCGGAGCCGTCGAGCGAGTAGGAGATCGATTGCACGCCCGCGCCTTGTCCGGAGCGGCGCGTTTCGTAGGCGACCTCGATGTGCTCGAAGCCGGTGGTCGGCAAGGCGACGTCAACTTGCGCGCCGATCGGATTGTTCAGGCGGAGATGTGCGCCCGCGGGATCGTCGTGGCGCGCGTTCTCGCCCGAGAAATCCTGGCCCGTGCCGCTGGTGATCTCGGTGGACGAGCCGGGCGTGACGTCGATGGAAGCGCCGGCCAGCAAGCTCGCCGTGGGCGCGAGCAGGTTCCCGGTGTCGTTGAAGTTCCAGTAATGGACGAGCCGCGATTCCGGAGCCTCTTCGAAGAGAGCGGTGAGCGGTCCGACTTGACCGGGCATGACCGTCAGCACCGGCGATGTTTGGTTTGGCATCTCCTGCCAGCCGGCGAAGCGGAATCCCGGGGCGGGCAGGGCCTCGACGGTCACCGGCACTCCGATGAAATAGGTGCCGCTCCACGGAAACGGCTGCGACGGATCGCTGAGTCCGGGCGTGTTTTCGTCGATCACGATGCTGTTGACGCGGACGCTCCCGCGCTCGGGATCCGGGGTGTCCAGCCGGACATTCGCGGTTCCCGAAAGGGAAAAATGATCGAGAAGATGCGTCTGCATGTAAGCGGGCCGGTTCGCGCCGAAGCTCTTCAATGGATTGACGCTCGCGCTGCCTTGATTCCGCCAGCGCGCGGCATGCTCGCCGATCTCCTGGGAAATCTCGGCGTGCATCGCGTCCGCCAGCTCGCTGACCCGTTCCTGCCTGAAGCTCGTCGCCATGTGATCCGCGAAGGTGTTGATGAACCGGTTGCGGAATTCCGTGTTGGCGAGCAAACGGCGCAGCATCACGGTGGACCAATCTTGGTCGCCGGCGAAGCGTGTGGCGTGCTGCAGCGTGTTCACATCCGCCCAGCCGTTCAGACCGAAGCCGAAATCGGTGTCGAACAACACCCACCGCCAGCGGCCGTCCGCCGTTCCCTCCGCGCCGGTCGGACCATCGGGATGCGTGACGCGCCAGACATCGATATTGTTGTGCGGCCAGTCCCGGTTGTTGACATAGATCTGCGCCACGTTGTAGCGGATGAAATTCTCCACATCCATCCGCTCTCTCACGTAATTGTAGTTCGCGGCGCTCGCCATGTTGTTGGAGGCGATGAAGTCCCGCAGCGCGAGGAAGTCGTCGCGGTCCTGCCGGCTTCCCTCGCTGATCTCGGCGTTGTTGGAGAGAATGGCCACGCGGTCCGGGTCCACGCCGTGGTGGGAGGCGATGAAGTGGCGGTCGATGCGCTCGCGGATGTTGATCAGCCCCCAGTATTCCCCGTTGATGAAATGAACGGTCGGCTGATAGCCCTGCATGTCGATGTCCAGCGGCTCGGCGAGCGCTTGCATGAAGGCGTCGCGCAGCCGCGTGGCCTCGTGATCGTTGCCGGAGTTCCTGAGGACGAACCGCTTGAAGGACTCGACCGGCTGCCCGGTCCCCCGCCCTTTCAGGTCGGGAATGAGCGGATAATCGAGCGACTCGCCCTCGTCCTACCCGCGGTCCGCGTAGAAGCGCAGCGATTTTTGGGGCCAAGCGCGCGACCAGCCGCCGTGGATGCGGAAGCCGAGGTTCCGTGAAACCACGCGGCCCTCTTCCGGCAGGAACATCTCGAAATGCGCGGGATGTTCGGCGAGGAAACCGCGGCGCTTGTAGTTCGCCGGCGTGCCGCCGTTCGGGTTGTTGTTGTGGATCTCCCAGTTGTCGTAGTCCACGCCGGCCGTGTACAGGCCGTCATCATAGCCAAAAAGGTCATCTTCATCGATCGAGAGGGAGATGACCGGCAATTGATATCTCTCGGCCCCGACGGAGCCGACGAAATAGGTCTGCGTGACCACGGGTCCGGGAAGCGAGCCCTCCTTCACCAATCGCGCCCGAACGACAGTCCCCTTCGCGACGGAAGTCGTGGGCGCGTACCACGAGCTGCCGCCGTAGGTCGTGGTGCGCTGCGAAAGGTCGTTCGGCTGGCTGCTGCGGTCCTGGATCGGAATCGCGCCGGAAAGAGCGAAGGTCCGGATGCTGTCCTGGATCAACGAACCGCCGGGGAAGGTGTTTTTGTAGGTGTACGTCTTGCCGCCGATGTTAGCGGGATCGGGAATGGAGCCGTCGAGCGTGTAGATGATCGAGGTTCCCGGCTGGACGGTGTCCAGCGAGAGGTTGAACCCGCCCTCGTAGAAGCCGGCGTCGTGCGAGAAAAACGGGACGCCGTCGAGGATGCCGCTGTAGCCTGTCGACGGGTTCTCGGAGCCGCGGGTTGGTGGGTCGAAGAAAGCCCAGGTTTGCGGCGCGCCGGACGGACGGCCGTAGGAAATGTCCACCGGCAGGGAGACGGCGGGAACTTCGTCGGCCACCGTGCCATCGGGGCGCGTGAGCTGGAGCGGCTCGCCTCCGGCGCTGATCGAAAAATTCGTGTGCAGCGTGCTCGGCTTCACGATGTAGCGCGCCGCCGGAATGACTTCGGTCGAGCTGAAACTGCCGTTGCGCCGCCAGCGGACGGTGAGGTGGTCGCCGCCCACCTCCTCCTTCATCAGCGCGGCCATGTAGTAGCGGCGGCCGGCTTCGAGCGGGATCGAGGCGGAACGCTGGGTGGTCCACGTGTTCCACGTTTCCGGATCGGACCACCGGTCGGCGGGGATTTCCGCGATGGCGCGAGCCTTCGCCGGATCGTCGTCGGTGCTGAGGAAGAGCCGGCTGCCGTTGTCGCCGGAAATCCAGAACTCGTAGTTCCCGGACTGCTGCGGGACCAGGAAGCCCGAGATCCGCTGGCCGTAGCGTTCCGCGATGTCCCGCGGCACGTCGAAGCGGTCCGTCAGGATGTTCGTCTCGTCCGGAAAGTCGGGGAAATTCCCGCTGGCTTCGAGCGACTCGACCGAACCGCCGATCAAGCCATGGTAGACATCGCGCAGCAGGCCGCTTTGCTCCGTGATTCCCTTCCGGTCTTTTCCGGATGCCCACACCACGAGCGTCTGCCCGGCCGGGAGCACCCGCGAGGGAAACGTCCAGCGGAACGGCTGCGCGGGGTCATCCGTGAGCCCCCAGCCGGCGAGATTCACCGCGCTGGAGCCGGTGTTTTTCAGCTCGATCCAGTCCTCGTAGTGCCCGTCCTCGTCCGCGGTGCTCTTACGGTTCGACGCCATGAATTCGTTGATCACCACGTCCGCCGCGGCGGCGTGGACCAGGCAGGCGGCGAGCGTCGCCGACAGGAGCGATCGATGGTTTCTCATGGGTTCTTTCGGGGTGCGCGCGGCGGGTTGTTCCGCGCGATGGAGCGTCGGAAGACACTCATAAAGCGCCACCAACGGGAAAGGTTGCGGGTAGGCTTGCCCGGGAGAAACGGCGGCGCAAGAACTCAAGCCAGCCACTGCCAGAGCAGCCCGAGCGCCGCCGCGGCGCCGAGCACCGGGACGAGGTTCACCTTGAAGCGCTCGAGCGCCACCCATGCGCCGGCCGCCACCGCGAGCACGAAGTAGTCGATCACGCCGGGCTCCGGACGAATGGAATGCCAAGCGAACCAGATCGCCAGATTGAGGATCACGCCGGCCACCGCCGCGGTGATCCCGCCGAGCGCCGCCGCGAGCCCCGGACGGGTGCGCAGGCCCTCGACGTGCGGCCCGCCGAGAAAGATGAAGAGGAAACAAGGCACGAAGGTGACCCAGGTGGTGATCGCGGCGCCGAGCGCGCCCGACGCGAGCGGCGGGAGGTTTCCCGGATGGTTCCAGCCGCCAACGAAGCCGACGAATTGCAGCACCATGATGAGCGGACCTGGAGTGCTTTCCGCGAGGCCGAGGCCGGCCATCATTTCCGCGCCACCGAGCCAGCCGTGGGTTTCCACAGCCTGCTGGGCGACGTAGGGCAGCACCGCGTACGCCCCGCCGAAGGTGACCAGCGCCGCCTTGCTGAAAAACACGCCCTCGCGGAAATGCACGCCATCCCAGCCGAGCGCCAGCCCCGCCGCGAGCACCGGCGGCCACCACAGCAGCAGACAAACCGCGAGCACCCGCAGCGCGCGCCGCCACGTTCCCCGCGGAGCCGGCGGCAAGGGCACGACCGCTTCGGCGTCGGCGGCCTCGCTCCCATGGCCGGCGGCGGGAAATTGACGGGGCGCGAGTTTCCCGCCGAGCCAGCCAACGAACGCCGCACTCAGGATGATTGCGACGAACGGCGCGTCAAAAAACCGGATGCCCGCGAACGAAAGAGCCGCGACCGCCCACAGCGCCGGCGTTCTCAGTGTCTTGCGCCCGATCCTCCGGGCCGCGGAGAAGACGATCGCGATGACGGCGGGGATCAGTCCGTGGAAAATTCCACGCACCCACGGCAGTTCGCCGCCCGCGACGAAAAGCCAGCTCAGGGCGAAGAGCACCAGTGCGCCGGGCAGGACGAACAGCGCCCCCGCCGCGATGCCGCCCCGCGTCCCATGGAGCCGCCAGCCGAGATAGGTCGCGAGCTGCTGCGCCTCCGGGCCGGGCAGGAGCATGGTGAAATTCAGGGCGTGGAGGAAATGAGCCTCGCCGAGCCAGCGGCGGCGTTCGACCAGCTCGCGGTGCATGATGGCGATCTGACCCGCCGGCCCGCCGAAGCTGATCCAGCCGAGCTTCCACCAAAACCGCAGCGCCTCGGAAAACGGCGGCCGCGTCGGAGTGGCGGCGGGCGTGGAGGCGTCGGCCATGACCGAAGGAGAGCGAGGCGGCGGGCGCGCGTCAACGTTGGCAGGGACGAATGCAGAGTGATGAATGATGAATGGACGAGATCCTCGCACTCCGCGCAATTGACCCGACCTCTCACTGATCACTTCGCACTCGGCACTTCTTCCGCACCTCGCGCCGATGGCGACAAACGGGCGGGTCCGGCGATCCGCGCCCTACCGTCTCTCCCCGATCGTGGCTTGATGAACCGGGCCTCTCCGACGAATCCTCAGCGCGTGATCCCCCCGCCCGCGAAGCCATGAACGCTTGGACCGACTTGGCAGCCTTCGCCGGGGTGATGGCGCTCGGGCAATTCAGCCCGGGTCCGGACATGATCCTCCTGACCCGCACGTCGCTGGCCCAAGGCGCCAGGGCCGGGGTCTTCATGGCGTGCGGAATCGCGACGGGCCTGACGTTCCACGCGACCCTCGCGGTGGGCGGGCTCGCGCTGGCCTTCGAACGCCTGCCGGCGCTGCGGCTGACCTTGAGCTGGCTCGCCGCGGCCTATCTCCTGTGGTTGTCGGGACGCCTGCTTGCGGAGCATTTCCGGAAACCCAAACCCGTGCAGGATAGCTCCGGGCCCGGGCCTCCGGCGGCAAAACTACGACATCACCCGTACATCCGCGGCCTGATCTGCAATCTGCTCAACCCGAAGGCAGCCCTTTTTCTGGCGGCCGTGAGCGCGCCCTTCCTCGCCGGGCCGCGCGAACCGTGGTGGCCGGCGGCGGTTTGGTGCGTCGTGGTTTTCCAAGCCGCGCTGCTCTGGGCGCTGTGGGCGCGGCTGCTCCAGTGGCGGCCGCTCCGGTGGCGCTACGAGCGCGCCGCGAAATGGATCGACGCCGCCTTCGCCTTGGCGCTCGCGGCCTTGGCGGTGCGGCTCCTCCGGCCGATGTGAAGCGTCGTCAAATCTGCGAGCGGATCAAGGCCGCGGCAGCGTCGCCGGCCTTCTTCGCGAGGGAGCGGTGTTTCCATTCCCGGTAGGTCACGATCTCGGAATGCTGCCGGTCCTCGTCGAAGGCAGCGGTCTCGCCCCGCGCGAAGTCCCGGTCCATCACGTTCAGGTTCGCCTCGTCGTTGAGACGGAACGAGCGGTTGTCGAAGTTCGCGGAACCGATCGTCGTCCAGACGTCGTCGATGATCATGCATTTGCAGTGGTACATCGTCGGCCGGTAGGTCAAAATCCGGACGCCGTTTTCGAGCAACGGTCCCCAGCGGTGGCGGGAGGCGTGGCGGACAAGAACCGAATCGATGTAATCCACCGGCAGGATCACCTCGATTCTCACTCCACGCTCGACGGCCTCGATCAGGGTGCGCGTCACCAGGTCGTCCGGGATGAAGTAGGCGTTGGCGATGCGGATCGATTTCTCGGCGGCCGCGATCGAAAGGAGATACATCAACCTCGCGCTCTCGCTGCCCTCCATCGGGCTGCTCTTGAACATCTGGCAGCGGTGGCCGCCCTTCCGCTCGAGCGGCGGAAAATACGCCTCGCCATGCAACACCCGGGCGCGGGTTTTCATCCAGTTGTCGAGAAAGGCCGCCTGGAGCTGGGCGACGACCGGCCCCTCCACCTTGTAGTGGGAGTCGCGCCAGTGGTCCGGCGAGTCGGCGTCGCCCTCCCACTTGTCGGCGATCCCGACCCCGCCGGTGAAGCCGATCTTCCCATCCACGACGAGCAGCTTGCGGTGCGTGCGGTGGTTGGCGCGGATCAAGTTTCCCGAGTGATAGATCTCGAGCTCGACACCGGCGCGGCGCATGCGGTCGAGCGATTCGCCGTCGACGCAATTACAGCCGAATCCGTCAAGCAGGACGTGGACGCGGACGCCGTCGCGTGCCTTTGCCGCGAGCGCGTCGGCGAACTCGTCGGCGATCTCTCCGGACCAATAGATGTAGGTTTCGAAGGTGATCGTCCGCTCCGCCGACCGGATCGCCGCGAGCATCGCCGGGAAGATCTCGACGCCGTTGCGCAGCGGCGTGACGAGGTTTCCATCGACGATCGGCGGGCCGAGGAGCTGGCTCATGGCCCGCTCGAACTGCGGGTCGGAAATGCCGTACTGGTGCCGGATCCGGTGCTTGATCTTCTTTTCGCCGGAAATGAAATTCCGGGCGAACGCCGTGGCCCCGGCGCTGGCGGCGGCGGTGGCGGCGAGAGTGATCCACTGGCGGCTCCTCGGGTTCATCCCGCGGAACCTAACACGAATCCGCCGGAGAGAAAGCGGCTGCCGGAGGCACCGGCGAGAACGGCGGCCATTTGACCCGCCGGTCCTCAGGGTCGATCTTGGGCGCACGGCGTATTCAAAACGCAATCCCACAAGCCATGCTCAAACTCGCAATCATCTGCGCCATCATCGCCCTTGTCGCCGCCATTCTCGGCTTTGGCGGCATCGCCGGCGCCTTCGCCACCATCGCCGAAGTGTTGTTCTTCATCTTCCTCGCGCTGTTCGTGATCCTGCTGATCGCAGGCTTCGTCGTGGGCAAGAAGGTCACGAGATGAAGATGGTCACGCTCCCGCCGATGGATCGTAGTCCTTTGGCGCGCGGACGATTTTCTCGACGGCGTGCTTGGTGACGAGGTTTCCGCCGCTTGAGCGGCCCTTGATGCCGAATTCCGCGAAGTGCAGCGGGCGCGTGAGATTGCGCATCCGCAGGGCCGGCTTAATGTGCACGATCAACATCTGCGCGGAACTCTCCTCGTTGCTCTTGTGGACGGCGAAGTAGAGGACGCGCGTCCCGGGCTTGCCCTTGGTCAGCTCGTATTCCTTGTCGCGCGTCACGCCGCCGACGGTGAAGCGCTTCGCCAGCACCGGCCCGTCCTTCCCGTCGCGGTAGATCAGCGAGTAAATGAGATCCTCGTCCTTGCGGAAAACGGCCACCCGCAGCGGCCGCGGACCGACGAAGACCTTCTCGGCCACCTTGGTGACCTTCATCTTGCCGTCGCTCGTGAAGATGATGATGTCGTCGAGACGCGAGCACTTCTCGAGCGGCTCCTCTTTCTTCAAGCCGTAGCCCGCGAAGCCGTTCTTGGCGTCGAGGTAGAGCGTCTCGGTGGCGGCAACCACCTGGGTGCGGTCCACGCGCTCGAATGAGGAAATCTCGGTCTTCCGCTCGCGGTCCTTGCCGTATTTCTTCATCAACTCCTCGTACCAACGGATGGTATATCTCGTCAGGTTGCGGAGGTTCTTCTCGGTCTCGGCGATGTCCTTCTCGAGCGCGCGGAGTTCTTCGTCGGCCTTGAACGAGTTGAACTTCGAGATGCGCTTGATCCGGATCTCGGTGAGGCGGACGAGGTCGTCCTCGGTGACCTCGCGCTTGAGGAGCTTCTTGAACGGCTTGAGGCCGTCGTCGATCGCCTTGAGCACGGCCTCCCAGGTCTCGCACTCCTCGATGTCGCGGTAGATCCGGTTTTCGATGAAAATCTTCTCGAGCGAGCTGAAGTGCCACTTGTCCGCCAGTTCGCCGAGCCGGATCTCGAGCTCGCGCTGGAGCAGGTCCTTGGTGAGAAAGGCGGTCCGCTTCAGGATCTCGGAGACGCCCATGAACTGCGGCTTGCCATCCACGATCACGCAGGCGTTCGGTGAGATGCCGAGTTCGCAGTCGGTGAAGGCGAACAGCGCGTCGCGTGTCGTCTCCGGATCGGCCCCGGCCGGCAGGTAGACGAGGATGTCCGCGTGCGCGGCGGTGTTGTCCTCGATCTTGGCGATCTTGATCTTCCCTTTGTCGGCGGCGGCCACGATCGAATCCATCAACGCGCCGGTGGTGGTGCCGAAGGGAATCTCCGTGATGCGCAGGATGCCTTTTTTCTCGGTGGAAATCCGGGCGCGCACCCGGACCTTTCCGCCGCGCAGTCCGTCGCGGTAGTCGCTCGCGTCCATGATCCCGCCGGTCGGGAAGTCCGGGAGAATGGTGAACGGCTCGTTGCGCAGCGCGGCGATCGACGCCTCGATCAACTCGTTGAAATTGTGCGGCAGGATCTTGCACGCGAGACCGACGGCGATGCCCTCGACTCCCTGGGCGAGCAGCAGCGGGAATTTCACCGGCAGGGTGACCGGCTCCTTGTTGCGGCCGTCGTAGCTGGGCAGCCAGTCGGTGGTCTTCGGGTTGAAGACGACGTCGAGCGCGAATTTTGTCAGCCGCGCCTCGATGTACCGGGGGGCCGCGGCGCCGTCGCCGGTGAGGGTGTTTCCCCAGTTCCCCTGGGTGTCGATGAGCAGGTCCTTCTGGCCGAGCTGGACCATCGCGTCGCCGATCGACTGGTCGCCGTGCGGATGGTACTTCATCGTGTTGCCCACGATGTTCGCCACCTTGTTGTAGCGGCCGTCGTCCAGCTCGTCCATCGAGTGGAGGATGCGGCGCTGGACCGGCTTGAGCCCGTCGGCCAGGTGCGGTACGGCGCGCTCGAGGATGACGTAGCTGGCGTAGTCGAGGAAGTAGTCGGAATACATCGCCCCGAGCGAGGCGTGCTGGTCCGGATCGTGCGTCATGGCCGCGGATCGTTAGGAGGACGCCCGGTGCGGCGCAAGCCCGGCGTGAGGGCGCCCGCCGCCGGCCGCGGTGCGAATCGCCCTTGAAAAATGCCATCGGTGCTGGTTCTTCGGGGCCGCATGTCCGACCGCAAGACCCTCGAACAACGCCAGCAGATGACCGATCTGGAGCGGCTCCGCCACTCCTGCGCCCACGTCATGGCGACCGCGATCCTGCGGATCTGGCCGGACGCGCAGTTCGCCTACGGCCCGCCCGTCGAGAACGGCTTTTATTACGACTTCGACATGAAGCACCGGATCACGCCGGACGACTTCGAGAAGATCGAGGCGGAGATGCGGAAGATCGCCAAGGAGAACCAGAAGTTCGAGCGCAAGGTCCTCTCGCGCGAGGAAGCCAAGGCCATGGCCGAAAGCGGCCGGCTCGGCGGACTTTCCGAGCGCCCCGGCAATCCCAGCCGCTTCAAGCTCGACCTGATCGACAAGATTCCCGAGGGCGAGGAGATTTCCTGTTTCCAGAACGGCGAGTTCATCGACCTCTGCGCCGGCCCGCACGTCGGCTACACGGCGAAGTGCAAGAACGTGAAGCT
>CBFGTW010000106.1:0-15651 GCA_965651855.1 uncultured Verrucomicrobiales bacterium | reverse complement strand
AGCGCGTCCAGCCCCAGCGCGTCCAGCCCCAGCGCGTCCAGCCCCAGCGCGTCCAACCCCAGCGCGTCCAGCCCCAGCGCGCTCAACCCCAGCGCGTCCAGCCCCAGCGCGTCCAACCCCAGCGGGCTCAACCTCAGCGAGCCCAACCTCAGCGAGCCCAACCTCAGCGAGCCCAACCTCAGCGAGCCCAGCCCCAGCGCGCCCAGCCCCAGCGGGCTCAACCTCAACGCGTTCAGCCCCAGCGGGCCCAGCCCCAGCGGAGCCCCCAAGGGCGGCCTGAACGGAGCGGACGTGGGCGGCCGGAGCGATAAGTGCGATGTGCACCGCGACGCGGCGTAAAGCGCATGCCGGAGACCGGCATGCGCTTTTTCGTATCGCTCGCGATCCCCTTCGCTGAAGGGAAAAGCGGACCCGGAACCCTCGGCACAAGCCTTGCGAAACCATGGGACGCCGCCGGCGGAAGACCGCGGTGGAAACCCACGCCTCCCATCATGATCGAACTAGTCATCGTATTTGCCGTGCTCGCCCTGATTGCCGCAATCTTCGGATTTGGCGGCGTCGCAAGCCAGTTCGCCGGGATCGCCAAGATCCTTTTGGTGATCTTCATCATCCTCGCCATCGTCGCGTTTTTCTTCTGAACATGAACGTCACTCCCACCCGCACCCCGCCAAGAGGCGACCGCGCCCGTGCGCGCCACCTTCCCCGCCAGCGGACCAGCCGCCGCGCGCCGTTGCTGCGACCCTCGCCGCCACCGCTCGGTCGCGCCCGTGAAGTCGGCGCCGCCGATCTCCCGGAGGCCGGTTGAGCTGGCGCGGCGGGCGCCTCTGGGATCGAGGGAACTTGCGCTTGCCTCGCAAGTCGCAGCGCGCCAACGATCCGCCGCGTGACGCGCCACCGCACCGACGACCTCCGGATCACCGGCCTCAACCCGCTCATTTCACCGGCGGTCCTGGGCTATTACCTGCCCATCACCGAGCCGGCATCGGAGTTGGTGGCCGAGGCCCGGGCCCAAGCCAGCGCGATTCTCCGGGGCGAGGACGACCGCCTGCTCGCCGTCGTCGGTCCCTGCTCGATCCACGATCCCGAGGCGGCTCTCGAATATGCCGCCAAGCTCAAGGCGGAGGCGGAGCGCTTGAAGGACGACGTGTTCGTCATCATGCGCGTCTATTTCGAGAAGCCGCGGACGACGGTCGGCTGGAAAGGCCTGATCAACGACCCGCACCTCGACGGCTCGTTCGACATCAATCACGGCCTCCGCGTCGCGCGCGGCCTGCTTCTGGACTTGGCCAACATGGGCGTCCCCGCCGGCACCGAGTTTCTCGACACCATCTCGCCCCAGTACATTGCCGACCTCATCTCTTGGGGAGCGATCGGCGCGCGGACCACGGAATCGCAAGTCCACCGCGAATTGGCATCCGGCCTTTCGATGCCCGTGGGCTTCAAGAACGGCACCGGCGGGTCGATCCAGATCGCGCTCGACGCCATCCAGTCCGCGTCGCGCCCGCACCATTTTCTGTCGGTCACCAAGCAGGGGGTCTCCGCGATCGTTTCCACCTCCGGGAACGACGCCTGCCATCTGATCCTCCGCGGCGGAAAATCCGGCCCGAATTACGAGAAGCCGGCCGTGGATGCCGTCGTGGCCATGCTCGAGGAGCAGAATCTGCCGCCCCACGTCATGGTGGACTGCTCACACGGGAACTCGATGAAGGATTACCGCAACCAGCCGCTGGTCGCGCGAAACCTCGCCAACCAAGTGGCGGAGGGCTCGGGGGCCATCGTCGCGGTGATGATCGAGTCCAATCTGGTGGAGGGAAACCAGAAGCTGGTCCCGGAGATCGACAAGCTCGTGCGCGGCCAATCCGTGACCGACGCCTGTCTCGGCTGGGACGACACGGTGGAAACGCTCGACCGCCTGGCCGAGGCCGTCCGGAAGCGGCGGAGCCGCTGAAGACCGTGGAGCAGAGGCGCGGGCGCACCGCGCCCCAGCTCCCAGCTGGCAGCACTAGCGGCGGGCCCGGCGTTCGTCCATTGCCGCTCCACCGACCGCACCGACTCCGGCGCCGACCGCTGCTCCAGGCGGTCCGCCCAGCACCGCACCGGTTCCGGCACCAGCCGCCGCTCCGGTCCCCGCGCGCGTCGCGCAAGAGGCGAGGGAAAGCAGGCCGACCGTGACGACCGCCGATGCAGCGGCGCGGGCGATGGGGTTCATGCGGGTGACTGTGACGTGGTTCGTTTGGTTTGTTCTCATCGGTGTCATCCACCACGGTTTCCGCGCCAAGACCTGCCGGGCGCGGGCCTGAGCCCATAGCCACGCCGGATCGCGCCCGGCTTCATCGTCAGCCACAGGAACGGGACCTCCCTCCGGTCCGACGCATTCTCCGCATTGCAGACTACAACTCAGCGAGCCATTCCAGCAATGCCGCCGCGCTCTTCTCCGAGATTCCCGGCAGAGCCGCGATGTCCTTGGCGCTGGCCTTCCGGATGCGATCGACGCTGCCGAACTTCTCCAGCAGCAGCTGCTTTTTCTTCGGCGAAACGCCTGGCGCGTCGTCGAGCAGGCTTTCCTTCATCCGGCGGCGGTAAAGCAGGGCGTTGTAGGCATTGGCGAAGCGGTGGGCTTCGTCGCGGATGCGCTGGAGGAGCTTGAGCGCGCCGCGGTCGTGCGGGATGAGGATCGGCTCGCCGCGGCCGGGGACGAATACCTCTTCGCGCTGCTTCGCGAGGCCGATCACCGGCAGGTCGTGCAAGCCGAGGGCGTTCAGCTCCTTCACCGCCATCGAGAGCTGACCCTTGCCGCCGTCCACGATGACCAGATCCGGCAGGACGATCTTGGCTCGGCCTTCGCGGGCGAGCCGGCGCTGCGCCTCGACTGCGTCCTCCTGGGAAACCTCCGCATCGGGATTCGCGGCGGCGTTTTCCAGTAGGATCCGCGAGTAGCGGCGGCGGATCACCTCCGCCATCGACGCGAAGTCGTCCTGCCCTTTGACCGTGCGGATGCGGTAGCGGCGGTAGTTCTGGTTGTCCGGCCGGCCGTCGGTGAAGCGCACCATCGAGGCGACGATGTGGTTCGACGAGACATTCGAAATATCGAAGCACTCCATCACCCGCGGCGGCCCGGCGAGGTGGAGCGCCTCGCCGAGATCGGCCAAATCCTCGGCCGGCTTCACGGTGCTCGGCACGCCGCGGCCGCGCGCGAACTGGCGGGTCGGGCTGAGGGTTTTCTCGAGATTCTGGAGGACGTCGCGCAGGTTCGCCGCGCGTTCGAAATCGAGCCGCTCGGCCGCCTTGGCCATGTCCGCGCGGAGCCCGTCGAAGAGCTCGCGCTTCCCCTTCCCCTCGAGAATGCGGCAGGCTTCGTCGACCTTCGCGAGATACGCGTCGCGGTCGATCCGGCCGATGCAAGGGGCCGAGCAGTTGCGGATCACGTCCGCATTGCAATGGCGGTAGTCGTTCTGCCCCGGGACGAGCGGGCGGCAGACGCGCAGGCCGAGGTTGCGGTTGATCCAGGAAATCGTGGACCGCAGCGCCCCGGAGTTCGGGAACGGCCCGAAGTAGCGCGCGCCGTCGTCCTTCTTCATCCGCGTCATGACGAACCGCGGCCAATCCTCGTCCATGCGCACCTTCACCAGCAGGAAGCGCTTGTCGTCGCGGAAGGCGACGTTGTAGCGCGGCCGGTAGTCCTTGATGAGCTTGCCCTCGAGGAGGAGCGATTCCTGCTCGTTGCGGACGATGTGGATTTCGAAATCGCAGATCGAGTCGATGAGCGCGCGGGTCTTCAGGTCCGCCCGGATTTTCCGCGAGGCCATGAAGTAGGACGACAGCCGCTTTTTCAGGTCGCGCGCCTTGCCGACGTAGATGATCGAGCCGACGCGATCCTTCATCAGGTAGACGCCCGGCTGGTGGGGCACCTCGCGGAGCTTGGCTTTGAGATCGGCGGCGGCCATCGGGATGCGCCCATCGAACGGCGGGCGGGTGGAATTTCAACGAGGAAAATCCCCGGCACAAGCGCCGGTGGCGGCAGCGCTGGAAAGGATGCGCGCCCGGCGTGCGTAAGGCCCGCGCCGGAGGCCGGGCTTGCGTCGGTCCGGCCGGACGCTAGTGTTCATCCAAACTTCATGAAGTGCCGCCTATTGATCGCCGCGGGGACCCTTTTCCCCGCGCTTTCCGCGTCTGCCCAGGAAACCGAGGGCGTGGTGCAGGAAATGAACTTCCTCGAGATCGTCGCCGCCGGCGGGGTGATGATGTACCCGCTCGCCATCCTCTCGGTGGTCGGCGTGGTGCTGGTGCTGATCTACCTGCTGACGATCCGCCGCAACGCGGTGGTCAGCGACCGCTTCATGAACGCCGCCGAGGCGATGATCCGGAAGCGCGACTACCTCGGCCTGATCGCCTACTGCCACCGCCAGAACGAATCGATGGCGCGGGTGACGCAGAAGACGCTGGATTTCCTGACGAAAAACCCGTCCGCCTCGTTCGGCGAGGTGCGCGAGCTGGCCGAGGCCGAGGGTTCTCGCCAGGCCGGGCTGCTCAGCTCGCGGATCACGTATCTCGCGGACATCGGCTCGATCGCGCCGATGGTCGGCCTGCTCGGCACGGTGCTGGGCATGATCAAGTCGTTCCTCCAGATTTCCGCGGGCGACATCCAAGGCGTCCGCCAGATGGAGCTGGCCGAGGGCGTTTCCGAGGCACTCATCACCACCGCCGCCGGCCTGATGATCGGGATTCCGGCCTTGGTGTTCTACTCGATCTTCCGCGGCCGCGTTCAGAAATACATCGCCGAGCTGGAGGCTGCCGCCACCCATCTGATGGCGCTCCTGCACGCGCAGGTCGAACGCCAAGCACCGGTTTCCTACACGCCGACGCCACAGCAGCGGACGCGCGACGACTACGCCATGCCGGTGCCCACGCCGCTCGGCGCGGACCGGCCGGATCTCCACGGTATTTGAGAAACTTTCCGCCGCCATGAAGTTCACCAGCCGCCAGCCCGAACCGGCGTCCATGCAGTTGGCGCCGATGATCGACATCGTCTTCCTGCTGCTGATTTTCTTCATCGTCACCTGGCAGTTCACGCGGGCCGAGACCGAGCTCGACGTCTCCGTTCCGACCACCGAGGAAGGCGCCGAGCTGAACCGCCAGCGCGGCGAGATCGTGATCAACGTGATGGCGGACGGCGCGATCCGCGTGGACGGCACGACGCTCGATCTCGCACAGCTCGAGGCGAAACTCCGGCCGATCGCCGAGCTGCACGAAGCCCAGCCGGTGCGCGTGCGCGGCGACTCCGAGGTGCGCTACCAGCGGATCGTCGAGGTCATCGCCGCCTGCCGCAAAGCCGGCATCTGGAACATTTCGTTCGCGACGCAGCCGACGCCGCGCGATTGATCCCGGGTCTCCCGCGGTCCGCGGGGGCAACTCTTTTTCTTCGTCCGCCTTGAAACGTACCTTCGTCGCCTTCCTCCTCGCCACGCTGCCGCTCGCCGCGCAGGCACCGCGGGCGGAGGTGGTGGATCCGACGCTCGAGGGCGATCCGGGCAACGACTTCTTCGTCCGCGGGAAAAACGTCCACGACACCGCGAAGAAGACGGAAGACCCGGCGGCGCGGAAGGCGCTTTTCCAGCGCGCGGCGCAAATTCTCGGCGACTACCTCCGGGAATTCCCGAACCACCCGAATGCCGACGCCGCCCGTTGGTATCTCGGGCAGAGCTTCACGGAAACCGGTCGCGCGGACGAAGCCCGCCAGGTTTACCGGACGCTCGCCGACCGCGAAAAAACCAGCCTCTGGACCGCCGCCGCGGCGCACGAGCTGGCGGCGGAGCATTACAAGAAGCAGGAGTACGCCCAGGCCGCGCCGCTGTTCGCGCGCTATGCCGCGGGGGCGGCGAAGGCGGAAGAACAAGCCCGCGGGCATTTTCTCGCCGCGGATGCCTACCGCCGCGCCGGGGAACGGGAGAAAGCCGCCGCCGCCTACCGCGCGGTGGTCGCCAGCCCGGCCGGCGCGCGTTGGGCTCCGCAGTCGCGGCTCGCGCTCGGCCACCTCACGGCCGAGGCCGGCGATCTCGCGGCGGCGCTCGAGCATTTTCAGAAAGTCATCGCCACCGATCTGGACGCGAGGTTCCGCGGCGAAGCGGCGCTGCAGGCCGGCTTGATCGCCCTGAAACTCGGCAAACCGGAGGTCGCGCGGGAAAATTTCCGCCTGATCCTCGAATCGGAGGGCATGGAAAAATTCAGGCCGGAAGCGCAGCTCGCACTGATGGCGGAGCTCTACGCGGAGAAGAAATACCGCGAGGTGGTCGAGGCATTCCGCGCGAGCGGCGGCAGCTCGGAGGGCACCACCGAAGCGCGACGGCTGATGCTCGCGGCGGAATCGTATTTCCGCCTCGACCAGCCGAAGGAAGCCCGCCCGCTGTTCGCCAAGGCGGAATCGCTTGTCCCGCCGAAGCACGATCTCGCCTTTCGCGCCGCCTATTACCAGCTGCTGTGCGCGTTCCGGATCGACAAGAAGCACGCAACGGAACAACTCGATCGGTTTTTGAAAACCTACCGCCCGCTGCATCCGGACGACGCGCGGACGCAGACGGTCATGACGATGAAGGCGGAATCGCTGCTCGCCGCCGGCAAGACCGCGGAAGCCGCGGAACTCTTCTCGGCCATCGATCCCGCGAAGATCGGCGAGGAGAACCGCGCGAACCTGCGCTTCAATCGGGCGTGGGCGCTCGCGGAGAGCGGCAAGCACGCGGCCGCCGTCGAGGCGCTCGGGGAATTCCTGAAGCACCACCCGCAGGACGATCGCCGGCCACAGGCGCTGGCGAAGCGCGCGCAGGCTTATCAACAGCTCGAGCAGCCGGGACGGGCCTTGGCCGATCTCGACCAGCTCACGAAAGCCGATGTTTCCGCGGATCTCGCGCGCTACGCTTGGGCGGAGTCGGCACGGATCCAGCGCGCCCGCGGCGAGATCGCGGACATGGTTTCCCGCTACCGCCAGTTGCTGGAAAAATCCGGCAAGCTGCCGGACGAACTGCGGGCCGAAGCAAATTTCTTCACCGGCTGGGGTTTGGCGAGGTCCGAAGCTGGGAGCGAAGCGGCGCCTTATCTTGAATCCGCCCGCGAACTCGACCCGAAGACCTACGGCAAGCAGGCCGGCCGGCTCCTCGTCGCGATCCACGCGGAAGCGAAAGACCGGCAGAAGCTCATCGCGGAAATCGAGCGCGCGATCCAATCCGGCTACGGCCGCGAAGTGCCGGCTGCCGCCGCGCAATGGGCCGGCGCGCAGGCTTTCGAATCCGGCGACTTCGCCACGGCGGCGCGCCTTCTTGAGCTGGCGGCGAACGCCGACGAGCCGGAGAAAACCCCGGAGGCGGTCTGGCGGCTGCTCGCGAAGAGCCGCTTGGAGACGGGCGACTTCGCCGGCGTGCTGCCCGCCGTGGCGAACGTCCTCGCGGTGGAGGACGATCCCGGCTGGCGGGCGGACGCGTTCCACGACCGCGGCCGGGCCTTGTTCGAGCTGGAGCGCTTCGCCGAAGCACGCAAGGCGGCCGACGAAGGTCTCGCGCTGCGGCCGCCGCCACGGACGAACGCCGAGCTGTTGATCCTCTCCGCGGACTTGAAGATGCGGTCCGGCGACGTTTCCGAAGCGGCCGCGGACTACCTGCGGGTCGGCACTTTCGGCAGCGACGAGGACATCGTCCCGCTCGCCCTGTGGAAGGCGGAGCAGGCGCTCGAGGAAATCGGCGACCAGAAGAAGGCGGAAACCGCGCGGGAGGAACGCGCCAAGAAATTTCCGGACTGGAGTCCGCCCGCCCGCTGAACCGGCCGCATCCGGTGGCATTGACCGCCGCGGAATCCACCACCACAGTTTCCCCCGGCACCCGATCCGATCCCCGCCCCCGTCCGTTGAAACGCGCGCTTGCTTCCCTCGCCTTTTCCGCCTTGCCGCTGTGCGCCCAGGTGCCGCGCGCCGTGCCGGTGGAAGAAGCGCCGGCTCCTCCGCCTCCGCCCGCGCGGGCGGATCCGGGCGAGGAGTTTTTCACCCGCGGCAAGGAGGTTCACGACTCGGCGCGGAGCGCGACGGATCTCGGCACGCGGATCGAGCTCTACCAACGTGCGGCCGACGTGCTCGCGCGGTTTCTCTCCACCTTCCCGAATCATCCGAAGGCCGAGCAGGCGTGGTGGTATCTGGGGAACAGCTACTACCACAGCGGCCAGATCGAGGACGCCAAGCGCTGCTTCCACACCTTGCTCAACCGCCACGGCGAGGGCATCTGGACCGCCGCGGCGGCCTACACCCTGGCGGCGGACCACGCGAACAAGGGCGAATTCGCCTTCGCCGCGCCGATGTTCGAACGCTACGCCGCGAATGCCGCGAAGGCGGACGAGCGGGCGCGCGGCCACTACCTGGCGGCGGAATGCTACCGCCGGCTCGGCCGCGACCGCGAGGCAACCTCGAACTACCGGAAAGCCGCCGAGGACCCGGACGGCTCCTTGTATTTCCCGCAGTCGAAAATCGCGCTCGGCCACCTCGCCCTGAAGTCCGGAAAAGCGGAGGAAGCGCTCGGGCATTTCGAGGAGATCATCGCCGGCAACCACACCGCGGCCGCCCGCGGCGAAGCGGCGCTCCACGGAGCCACCGCGGCCACCAAACTCGGACGCACGGAACTCGCGGACAAATACCTGGGCATGATCTTGAGCGGCGAACGGATGGAGGAATTCCGCCCCGCCGCGCAAACCGCCCTGATGGAGAACCGCTTCGAGGAAGGGAAATTCCGGGAGGTGATCGAGCTTTACCGCCGCAGCTCGCTCCCGGGCGAAGGCGAGGGCGAGGCCCGGCGCCTGATGCTCGCCGCCCGCTCGCACTTCCGGCTCGGAGAGTGGGAAGCGGCACGGGTTTTGTTCCGCGAGATCGAAGCGCTGGTGCCGCCCGAGCACGAACTGGCGTTCGACGCCTCCTACCACCGGCTGCTTTGCACCTACCGCACCGAGGGGCAGCACATGATCGACCAAGTCGACGCCTTTCTCCAGATCTACCGGTCCACCCGGCCGAGCGACCCGCGGATTCACACCGCGATGCTGATGAAGGCGGAGGCGCTTTTCGAAAGTGGCGATACCGCCGCCGCGGCGCACCTTTACAGCGAGATCGACGCCGGCGCGGTGAGCGAAAAGAACCGCCCCGGCTTGTTGTTCAAGCGCGGCTGGTGCCTCGCCGAGGCGGGCGACATCCACGGCGCGATCCGCTCGCTCGGCGATTTTCTCGCGAAATACCCGGACGACGAACGGCGCTTCCGCGCGCTGGCGAAGCGCGGCGAGGCGTATGCCGCATCCGGTGACTCGGCCAAGGCGATCATCGACTTCGACCGTCTGCTCGCGCCCGAGGCGCCCGCCGATCTCGCGGCCTTCGCCTGGCTCGAGTCCGCCCGCATGCGCCGCGGCGAGAACAACATCGCCGACATGGTCACCCGCTACAAAGGACTGCTGCGGCAAGTGAACGGCCTCGACGAAAACTTCCGCGCGGAGGCGAACTACTGGATCGGCTGGGGGCTGGTGAAAACCGACGCCGCCCCGGAAGCGGTGACATTCCTCGAAGCGGCGCGCGAACTCCGCCCCGCGGTCTACGGGAAGCACGCTGGTCTGCTTCTCACGCTCGGCTACTACGCCGCCCAGGACGCCGAGCGGCTCGGCGACGAGATCGAGCGTGCGATCGACGGCGGCTACGACGGCGACATCCCCTCGCAAACCATCCAGTGGGCGGGCATGCAGGCCTACAACGCCGGAGATTACAAAACCGCCTCGCGGTTGCTCGAGCGGATCTCCAATCCCGCCGAACCCCGCGAGACGCCAAAGGCGGTCTGGCGTTTCCTCGCCAAGGCACGGCTCGAGACCGGCCAACCCGAAGGCGCGCTCACCGCAGCCGGTCACGTGCTCGCGGTGGAGGAGAATCCGGGATGGATCGCGGACGGACTGCACGACAAGGCCCGCGCGCTTTTCCAGCTCGGCCGTCTCGAGGAGGCCCGGGAAGCGGTCGACGAAGGACTCGCCCTGCGCCCGCCGCCGCGGACCGCCGGCAATCTCATGATCCTCCTGGGAGACATGAAACTCCAGGGCGACGACCTCACCGGGGCCACCGCCGACTACCTCCGCGCCACCGAGCTGGCCGACGACCAACCGGTTCGCCCCCTCGCCCTGTGGAAGCTCGAACAGTCGCTCGTGCGCCACGGCGACGCCGCCGGTGCCGGAAAATACCGTCGGGAGCGCGAGACGGCGTTTCCGGAGTGGACGCCACCTTCCGAGTGACGGTTTTTCCACGTCCGCCGCTCGATGTTCGAGATTGATCCTCCGGGATCGCGCCCTCAATTTCCCGCCTCCGCTTGCCTGATCCGCAAATCCCGCGACGTTCCCGCCATGGTTCCACCCTCCTCCGCCGCCGCCCGCTCGAAACCCGCGAAGCGCTCCGCTCCGAAGAACGGCTGGACGCCGGAGAAGTCCGCCGAGCTCTACGGCGTGGAAACCTGGGGCCACGGGTTTTTCGGCGTGAACAAGGACGGCCACGTCACCGTCCGGCTCGCCGATGACGAAACGAGCGGCGTGGAGGTTTCCCTGCTCGAGGTGATCGAAGGCCTGCGCGACCGCGGCACGCACTTGCCGGTCCTGCTGCGCTTCCGCGACTTGCTGCACTCGCGCATCAGCGAGCTGAACGTTTCCTTCCGCAAGGCGATCAAGGATACCGGCTACCGCGGCGAATACCGCGGCGTCTACCCGATCAAGGTGAACCAGCAGCGGCAGGTCATCGAAGAGATCGCCGAATTCGGCAAACGCTACCACTACGGTCTCGAGGCCGGCTCGAAGCCGGAGCTGATCGCCGCGCTCGCGCACATGCACGACCCCGAAGCCTACATCATCTGCAACGGCTACAAGGACGAGGAGTTCATCGACCTCGCGCTCAACGCCCAGAAGATGGGCCTGCGCGTCATGCTGGTGCTCGAGATGCCCACCGAGCTGGAAATCATCCTCGAGCGCTCGAAGAAAATCGGCGTGCGGCCGAACCTCGGCGTGCGCGTCCGGCTCTCGACCCGCGGGTCCGGCCACTGGCAGGACAGCGCCGGGGACAAGTCGGTCTTCGGCCTGAACGCGGCCCAGGTGATCGACGTGGTGGACCGCCTCAAGGCCAGCGGCGATCTCGATTGCCTGAAAATGCTGCACTACCACCAAGGCTCGCAGATCCCGAACATCGCCGCGATCCGCGAAGGGGCCACCGAGGCGGTCCGGATGTACTGCGACCTCGTCAAGGAAGGCGCTCCGATGGGCGTGCTGGACATCGGCGGCGGCATGGCGGTCGACTACGACGGCTCGCACACGAATTTCCACTCCTCCTGCAACTACTCGATCGCCGAATACTGCACCGACATCGTCGAGGTGATTTCCCAAATCTGCGACAAGGCCGGCGTCGAGCACCCGAACATCGTTTCCGAGAGCGGCCGGGCGATCGTCGCCTACTACTCGGTCCTTGTTTTCAACATCCTCGACGTGACCAGCGCGCAGACCAGCGAGAGCGCGCCGCACGTGCCGGACAAGGCGCCGCAGAACCTGCTCAACCTCATCGAGGTGAACAAGGTGGTCTCGAAGAAGAACCTGCAGGAGTGCTTCAACGACGCGCTCTACTACCGCGACCAGATGCGCGCGCAGTTCTTCTACGGCAGTGCCACCCTGCGCGAACGCGGCCTCGCCGAGGCCTGGTTCTGGCATATCTTGACGCGCATCTCAAAGCTCATCGCCGAACTGGAAGACATCCCGGAAGACCTGCGCGAGCTGTCCTCGACGCTCGTCGATTTCTACTACGGGAACTTCTCGCTCTTCCAGTCGCTGCCCGATTCGTGGGCAATCGACCAGCTCTTCCCGGTGATGCCGATCCACCGGCTCGACGAAAAACCGCGCCACCGCGCCGTGCTCGCCGACATCACCTGCGACTGCGACGGCAAGATCGACCGCTTCATCGACAAGGAGGACGTGGCGAAAGTCCTGCCGCTCCACGAACTGAAGGCGGACGAGCCCTACTACGTCGCCGTCTTCCTCGTCGGCGCCTACCAGGAAACCCTCGGCGACCTCCACAACCTGCTCGGCGACACCAACGTCGTCGGCGTGCACCTCGAGAACGGCAAGCCGGTCTACACTCACGAAGTCGAGGGCGACACGGTGGCCGATGTGCTCAGCTACGTGGAATACGACCCGAAGGAGCTGGTGACGAAGTTCCGCAACTTCGCCGAGAAAGCCGTCGCCGACGGCCGCATCACGCCGAAGGAGCGCCGCGAAATTCTCGACACCTACCGCGCCGGGCTTTCCGGCTACACGTACTTCGAGACGTGATCGGCCGATCGTTTTGACGCGCGGGAATGCGATCCGCACGCACGCGCCCGTTTTTGAAAATCTTCGCTACGTTTTTGCCGACCATCCGCGGGAACTACTAAATCCACCGTAGTTTTTGCGTTGACGCTACCAGATGTGGTTTTTAGCCTGCGTGCCGTTGTTCCCGACGGCTCATGCGTTGCGTCCAGTGCGGCTCCACCAAAGACAAGGTTCTCGACTCGCGGGCGTCCCGCGACGGCGCGTCGATCCGTCGTCGCCGCGAGTGCCTCAGCTGCGGCTACCGCTACACCACCTACGAGCAGATCGAGCGCACCGAACTGCGCGTCGTGAAGCGCGACGGCAGCCGCGAGCTGCTCAACCGCGAGAAGCTCATGAGCGGCCTGGTGAAAGCTTGCGAAAAGCGGCCCGTGCCGATGAACCGGCTCGACCGCGCGGTGGAGGAGATCCTCAACGAACTTCACAAGGACCACCTGCGCGAAGTCCCCTCCTCCGCCATCGGCGTGAAGGTGATGGACAAACTCCACGAGATCGACCCCGTCGCCTACGTCCGCTACGTTTCGGTCTACCGCCAGTTCGAGGACGTGAACGAGTTCATCCAGGAGATCCAGAGCCTGGCGAAACGTCCCGCGCGCGATCCGTTCCAGCGCCCGCTGTTCAAAGATTGATTTTCCGTCCAGTCCCCGCTGTCCCACCCGAACCCTCACCCCAACCAGCCCGACCCTCGACAGACTCCGCCACGTGATCTCCCTCATCGGCAATCGCCCTGCCCTCCAGATCGGCCGCTATCAGGTGATCGACTACGACACCTCGTGGCTCGACGCCGCCCTTCGCCGCGCGGCCGACGAGGCGGACCACGGCGACTTTCCCTTCCTCGAGGAAATCCGCTGCGGGGTGGAGACCTACCTCGAGACGAAGTGCCCGCTGAGGCTGCTCGCGCTCGAGGACCTGTTCGAGAAAGTCCGGCGGATGCTGGTGACGATCGGCTGCGAGCGGATCGCCGAGAAACTCCAGCCGCTCGCGCCGCCGGTCACCGTTTCGTTGGTGCGCGCCGCGATGGAGGCGGGCAACGCTTTCGAACTCGCGTTCTTCGAGACGCTCCGCGGCGAGCTGGCCCACCTGCGCGGGCACGGCGCGGAGGAAGTGCGCTTCACCGGCCTGCGCGAAAGCATCCTGATCCTCCGCGGCAGCGCGAAGTGGGACAAGCAATGCGACGCGACGCTGGCGGAACTCCGCGCCTTCCTCACCGCCTGGGACCGCGAGCAATCGCCGGCCGAGCGGCCGATCCGGCTGCACCTCGACGGAGAACGCTGAGCCTCCGGCGTTGACCGCGGGCCGGGCGCATGCACGCTCCGCGCCTGATGATTTCGGTGCAGTCATTGCGCGTCGAATTCGGCGCCCGGGTGCTTTTCGACGACCTCTCGTTCTCGGTCCAGCCGAAGGAGCGGATCGCCTTCGCCGGCCACAACGGCGCGGGGAAATCCACGCTGATGAAGTGCATCGCCGGGATCATCGAGCCGAGCGGCGGCAAGATCCACGCGCCAAAGGGCACGCGCGTCGGCTACCTGCCGCAGGAGGGCATCCACGTCCGCGGCCGCACGCTCTGG
The DNA here is from genome assembly GCA_965651855.1 of uncultured Verrucomicrobiales bacterium. Lineage (GTDB taxonomy): Bacteria > Verrucomicrobiota > Verrucomicrobiia > Verrucomicrobiales > Akkermansiaceae > Luteolibacter. Next base: position 1,699 of record CBFGTW010000106.1, on the reverse strand, counting down.
CAGGAGACGGAATCCGCCTTCGGCGAAACGCTCGCCCTGCGCGAGAAGATCGACCGCCTTTCCCACGAGCTGACGAAGCTCGACCCGCGCTCGTCACCCTACGGCGAGCTGCTCGAGGAGATCGGCGAGCTCGAGCTGCGGCTCGACGCCACCGATCCGGCCCGCATGAAGCCGAAGATCGAATCGGTGCTCAAGGGGCTCGGTTTCAAGGAAAAGGATTTCACCCGCGACTGCTCGGAGTTCTCCGGCGGCTGGCAGATGCGCATCGCGATGGCGAAGTTGTTTCTCCAGGAGCCGGAAGTCTTGCTGCTCGACGAGCCGACCAACCACCTCGACATCGACACCCAGACATGGGTCGAGCAATATCTCGTCAACTATCCCGGCGCGATCATGCTCATCTCGCACGACCGCGCGCTGCTCGACACGCTGTGCACGCGCACGATCGCCTTCGCCCACGGCCGGGCCGAGGAATATGCGGGAAATTTCTCCTACTTCGAGCGCGAGTCGGTCCTGCGGAAGGAAATCCAGCTCAAGCAATACAACTCGCAGCAGCGCGAGATCGCGGAGATCCAGCGGTTCATCGATCGCTTCCGCGCATCCGCGAACAAGGCGACGCTCGTCCAGTCGCGCATCAAGCAGCTCGACAAGATCGAGCGCATCCCGCCGCCGGAACAGGACGACGCGGTGATGAACTTCAAGTTCCCGCCGCCGCCGAATTCCGGCCACACCGTCGCAAAGCTCGAGAGCATCCACAAGAGCTACGGCCCGCTCACCATCTTCAGCGGCTTCGACTTCGAGATCACCAAGGGCGAGAAATTCGCCATCGTCGGGCCGAACGGCGCGGGGAAATCGACGTTCTGCCGCATCGTCACCGGCCAGGAAGCGCCGGACGCCGGCACGCACACCTTCGGCCACAAGGTGGCCACCTCATTCTTCTCGCAGAACCACGCGGACGAACTCGACCCGAACCTGACTGTGCTGGAAACCGTGGAAGCCGCGGCCTCGCGCGAGGCGATGCCGCACGCGCGCAACCTGCTCGGCTGCTTCCTGTTCCGCGGCGACGACGTCTTCAAGAAAATCGGCGTGCTCTCCGGCGGCGAGCGCTCGCGCGTGGCGCTGGTCTGCATGCTCCTGCGCCCGGCGAATTTCCTGATCCTCGACGAGCCGACGAACCACCTGGACATGCAGTCGCAGGACGTCCTCCAGCGCGCGCTGGTCGATTACCCGGGCAGCGTGCTGATCGTTTCCCACAACCGCTCGTTCCTCGATCCGCTGGTCACGAAGACGCTCGAGTTCCGCCCCGGCCAGCCGCCGAAGTTATATCACGGGAACATTTCCTACTATCTGGAAAAGTCCGCCGAAGACTCCTCAAGGAGCGTGGGCGTCCCGCCCGCACCTTCGCAAAAGCCCTCCGCTCCAACCGTCAACCGCAAGGAACAGCGCCGTCATGAAGCCGAGGCACGCGAGATGCGCAACAAGGTGCTCAAGCCGCTGGAAACGGAACTCGAGGCGCTGGAGAAGAAGATCGCCGAGCTCGAGGCGGCCCAGGCGACCCTCACCACCGCCCTCTCGAGCCCCGAGGTGGCGGGCGATCCCGACAAGCTCCACCAGACCACGACCGCCGTCGCCAACCTCACGCAGTCCTTGGAAACCCACTACTCCCGCTGGGGTGACTTGAGCGACGAAATCGAGAAGGTGC